>DASPGR010000104.1:0-9847 GCA_035620515.1 Burkholderiales bacterium
GAACAGGCGTAGCCCGGTCCGCGCTTGCGCGGAGAGGGTTTCGCCCGTGCTCTTGACCATGTAGAGCGTCAGCGAGATCACCAGCACCAGGTAGAACGCGAAAATGTTGGGATGGGCAAAAGTGCTCTGTATGCGAGTCCCGCCTACAGCATGGTCTGCGCCTCCGGTGGCAATCTCGACCAGGGCATAAAGCACCGGAATCATCGAAGACCACAAGACGACGCGCACGCAAAACCTGAAATCCGCGGGCGACTTCACCACGTAGAAGGCGCTGACAAAAATCGCAAAATACGAAAGCACCGACAGGAAGATCCGTACGGCGTCCGCTTTGACCGGGGAAAGGACAACGCCGGCCGACGCGGCCAGCAGAAAGCCCGCCCATGGGGCGATCATCCTTCTCGGCAAAAGACCCGGCTTCTCGATGACGAGCAGCAGGACGATCAGGATCACGAACGCGTTGATGAGTCCGCCGACGCCGATCTGGTATCCCGCCAAAGAGACCTTGGTCGCGCTGAACACGATGTCCCCGGCCGATCTCAACAGCAGAATCGCCAGCAAGAGTATTTTTCGATCGACCAGGAGGAAAAAGAACAGGGCGATTGCCGCCGGCAGCGCCGCCATCTTGACCGGTTCGCTGGCAACGAGGGACCCCAGCACGGCCGTGAGGCAGCCGGCAACCACCCCGAGGGTCGGAGCGGCATAGAGCGGCACTTGTCGATGCGCGAGCCGCGGATACATCCAGCCACGCCGGTCAATCGCGGCATCGGTCCCAAGGCTCGGTGTCATTGCCATACCGTCTCGAATGGAAGGGCCCCGGAAATCACGAAGGGCTCGCGGCACCTACGGCGCCAACAGCCGACGACGACGCCTGCGTCGTGGTGTGCAGGCGCGACTCGCGCTCCGGTTGGCGCGGCGTTGCGGTCTTTCGCAGTCGGTTGTACACGCAGCCGGCGATAGCGCCGTTTGCGCCGGCAATGCCGGCTGCAAGGGACCGCAGGTCTTCGAGCCGCGTGTGGCCTTCGCGCGCAAGCATGAGGGCGCCGCCGGCGCGAACAGCGATCATCTGTGCGTCTGAGCCTGAGATGGCCGCAGGCGTGTCGATCAGGACAAACTCGAAACGCTGCTCGAGTTCGTGCAGCATATGCAGAAACTCCGGGCGGCTCAGGAGCTCGAGAGGATTGGGCGGCACCGGTCCGGCGGCAAGCACTGAAAGGCGCGGAAAATGCGGAATGATCACGGCCAGCTCGGAGCCCGCGCGCCCCGACGAGAGAGCAGTCGACAATCCCCCATGATCGGCCAGGTTGAAGATCTGATGCTGCCGCCCGTTGCGCATGTCTGCGTCAATGAGCAGCGTGCGTGCCCCAAGTTGCGAGAACGCGACCGCCAGGTTGGCAGCGAGGTAGCTGCGGCCGTCGCCGCGGGCCGGGCTGCAGATGGCAAGGACTTTGCGCTCGGGATTCATCCAGCGCAGCAGGAGCTGCGTGCGCAGGGCCCGCAACGCCTCGGACTGCGAACCGGACGGGTTGTGTGCGGCCACCACCTCGTTGCCGTACGGGTTCCCGCTGCCCGGCTGGCAGGCGTACCGAAACTGGCCAGACAGTACCTGCTCGATGTCATCCGGCGTGACAACGCCGAGCCTGATGCATGCTTCTCCGAAAAGCAGGCCTTCTTCATGCTGCAAGCGCGCGGCGCGCGCCGCATCCACGGCCGTGATTTTCCCCGACTCGATCAGCACCGCGCCGAGTGCGCGCTGCGCTCCCGCCGGACCGCGCGACGCCCTGTTGGTCGGTTCGGCCGCCAGGCGCCCGATTACCGGGCCGCCGAAGGCCTCGACCACATCGTCCTCGCTGCGCACGATCCGGTCCCGCATCTCTGCAATCAGTCCCAAGCCCCCTGCAAGAGTGATCCCGACCACGAAGGCGAGCGCGATGTTGAGGGGCAGCTTTGGAGACGACGGATGGGTCGGCGCGATGGCCCGGTTTATCACCGCGATGTTGGTCTGGGTGTTCTCGCTTTGAAGCCGGGTTTGCGTGAAACGAGCCATCGCCAGGTCGTAAGCCTTCTGCGCGTTCTCCACTTCGCGTATGAGCAGCGCCGCCTCGTCACGCTGTTTCTTGATGTCCAGTACCCGCGCCCGCTGGGCGGCAAGGGCGTTTCGAAGCGCCCTTTCCCGTTGAGCGGCCAGGCTCGAATTGGTGCTGACCGACCGCGCGACGACGCTCATCTCCTCATCGAGCTTGCGTTTCAGTTCTTCCACTTCGGCAAGGGCGGATTGGTACTGCGGGTGGTTCCTGCCGACACGGCCCGACAGGTCGCCGAGCCTGGCTTCCGCCTTTGTCAGCTGGCTCTTGAGGCTCTGGATGACCGGATTGTTGAGCACGTCGGAAAGCGCATCGGCCGAATCGCCTGTGGCTGTCGCTTCATCAACCTGCTTGCGGCGGGACAGGGTGTCGAATGTCTGCGCCTGCGCCGCAACGACCTGCGATGACAGCTCGGCGAGCCGGGCATTCTCGACGTCGTAGCGCTCGTCAGTGGCGGTGATGCCCTTGCCCCTCTGATAGGCAGACAGCTTCCTTTGCGCGAGATCCAGATTTTCCTTGAGCACCCTTAACTGCTCATCGAAGAACGCGGTTGTCAGGCGGGCAGGTTCGGTCTTGAGCTCGAGGTTGGTGTTTATATAGGCATCCACAATCGCGTTGCTGACCGAGGCCGCGAACTTCGGATCGCTGCCGCGGTAGCTGATCCTCACCATGCTGCTCTCGCGCGAAGTGTCGAGGGCAAGGTCCTTCAGAAGTCCGTCGGCGAGCCAGTGACGGATCGAACCCTGACCCAGGGCGCTCTTCTGGAATGCCTCCAGTGCCGAGGTGCTTTCGGAAAGCTTGAGGCGATCGACCGCTTTCAACGCGACGTTCTGGCTGGAAAGGATGTCGAGCTGCGTGGCGAGATAGCCCGGAAGCAGCGCGACGGGGAGTATGTTTCCGCTTACCGGATCAACAGCCTTGAAGTCGATCACGATGGTGGCAGTCGCGGTGTAACGGGGCGGCAGCATCAGCGTCACGATTGCCGCGGCGAGCACCGTCGAAGCCACGGTGCCAAGCATCAGCCCTTTGCGGGCGAGCAGTATCCGGAGGAGCTGTCGTATGTTCATGTCAAAACAGGCTCTCTCCTACGAAGACGACGTCGTTCTCCCGGATCGTATCGGCGAGTTTCGGGTCGACCGTCCGCACCGCGCCGTTGGGGTCGCGGCGATGCAGTCGCACGCCACGCTCTGTGCCCCGCGCGGTCAGCCCGCCGCCCACCGAGAGGGCCTGCATCACGGTCATGTCGCGCTCGAGCCGATAGGCTCCAGGCTTTTGAACCTCGCCGTAGATGTAGAACACCCGCGCCCGCGGAACGTAAATGATGTCTCCGTTGGCGACCGTCAGGTTCTCCGACATCTCGCCGGAGAGGATCATCGCGTCGAGGTTGATCTCGCGCCTGCGCGTCGAGCCGTCCTTCTGCCGGGTGATCACGACCACGGTGTCGGAGCCCGTCGGCGCTACCCCGCCCGCGAGGGCCAGCAGATCCGTCAAACGGCCCGCGCTGCTATCGAGGGCGATCCTGCCCGGCTTGTTGACCTGCCCGAGCACCGACACCTGCTGGCTGCGGTATTGCTGGACGAGCACGTTGACCTGGGGCTTCACGACGAACCTGCCGTCATGGAGCAGCTTCGCGATCCGCGTCTCGGCGTCCCCGGTGTCGAGCCCGGCAAGCGCGACCTCGCCGACCAGCGGGAAGGTGATCTTTCCGTCATGGGTGATTTGGGCTTCGGTCGTGAGGTCCGGGTGACCGTAGACGGTGATCTTCACCAGGTCACCCGCGCCGAGGCGAAAGATGCCCGTGCCCTGCGCAAGCGCGGTCAACGCGACCAGCAAGAGCACGAACCCGAGCAGTGCCCGCAGGTTCCGCGCGCCCGCCGGGAGCCGCTTCAGTAGGCCCTGCTGCTGTTCCAGCCGCTGAGGAGTGTCCTGATGATGATCCATAGGTCCAGTAAGGGCGACCAGTTGTTGAGGTAATCGAGATCCAGCTCGACGCGCTCGCGCATCTCGTCCACGGTTCGGGTCTCTCCCCGGAAGCCGTTGATCTGCGCCCAGCCGGTGATACCCGGTTTCACCTTGTGTCGAAGCATGTAGCCGGGAATCAGCTTGCGGTACTGCTCGTTGTGCGCAATCGCATGCGGGCGCGGCCCGACGATGCTCATGTCTCCCCTGAGCACGTTCAAGAACTGCGGCAGCTCATCGAGCGAACTCCGGCGCAGGAACGCTCCGAGCGGAGTCACCCGCGGATCGTCGCGCCGCGCCTGGATGATCCGCTCCCCGTCCTCGAGCACGCGCATCGTGCGGAACTTCAGGACGACCATTTCGTTGCCATCCATGCCGTAGCGCCGCTGCCGGAAGAGAACCGGGCCGGAGGAGTCGAGCCTGATCGCAGCAGCGATCGCCAGCATCACGGGGGCCGTCAGCGCGAGAATCGCCGCGCCGAGGGCGAGGTCCATCGCGCGCTTGACGACCGCGTTCAGACCGTAGAACGGGGTCTCGCGAATGGCCACTACCGGCATTCCGGCAAGATTGTCGAAGCCGGCCTGGATGAGATCGAACGCGAAGTAATCCGGAATGAAGTACACGGACGCCGTCGTATCGCACAGCTCCTGCATCAATCTCAGGACGCGCAACTGCGCGGTCATGGGCAGCGAGATGTAGACGCAATGAACGCCGCGCGCCTTCACGTATGCGGGAACATCGGCGAGCTTCCCGATCAGGCCGTCGGAGACGACGACGCGCTCGGGCGAGCGGTCGTCGAAGAAGCCGGTGATGTGAACGCCGAGATGGGGATTGTCGCGCACGTGCGCGGCGAAGATGCGCCCCAGGTAGTTGGCCCCGACGATGACCGACGTGCGTCCCGCCTTCCGGTCGCTGCTGACGCGAAGCAGCGTCACGCGCGCGATCTTGATGCCGGCAAGGATCAGCAGCGGCGTGACAGCGATCCAGGAGAAAATCACTTCATCATGGAAGTGCCCGTTCATTCCCGCCGCGTAGCCGAGGACGAGAACGATGCCTACGACTCCCGCCCAGCCGACGATGACCGTGCGTGAAGCGTTAGCGAGTACCTGAACGGTCGAGGGAGTGAAGATGCCGACGTCGACGAGCAGCCGCGACGACAGCAGGAATACCAGAACGCAGAGCGCAAGATAGTAGCCGGAGAGTTCGTGTTGGTAGGCAAGGACGCAGAACAGGAGGGACGCGACAGCGATGCCCGGGCAGAGCAGGCGGTTCACCAGCGCGACGACCGACGGCGGCGAGCCCGCAACGCCGGCGCTTCGGCCCGCACGAAACGGGCGAAAGCCGGGCATCGAGTGATGCGGGAATCCGCCCACCGACAATCGCTTCGACACTCCACACCCCTCTGGTCAGGTGCATCTCTTTCCCCTGTCGCCTTCTTGAAGGAATTGTGCTGCCCGGCGTGCCGGGCGCGGCGATATGAATTCGCTTTTGGGAAAACTATCGCTGATGAACGTCGAGCGCTATGAACTACAACACGATAGCCGCACGATCGGAGATTTTCAATGTCGCTCACGTACGACGACGCGGATTGACTGC
Organism: Burkholderiales bacterium; assembly: GCA_035620515.1. Classification (GTDB taxonomy): domain Bacteria; phylum Pseudomonadota; class Gammaproteobacteria; order Burkholderiales; family SG8-41; genus SG8-41. The sequence continues at coordinate 5,637 of DASPGR010000104.1, forward strand.
GCGGTCCTGCGGAATTTCGGGTACGCGATCACTCCTGACACCGTGTCAGAAAATCATTCAACGGCGCGAATGACTGACTGACAGGTATCGTGCGCGTCCTCCAGGGATATACACTTTCCTGGAAGGGTCGGTACTCATATTAAATTGACGTAATTGCTGCGAGTCAAATCTACCAAAACGATAGATTTGAAAATTTTCGGAATCGTATTTCTATTCGAACGATTGCGCGACGCGCTTAATGTATTGTCGCGTTCTTGTCGTGATTTGGTGACAGGGCTGAAAGCAAAAAATCTAGCAGGAATCGATGATGAAGTGGGGAATCGCGAGCGAACTGACGCGAACGCATCGCGGTGATGCGCTCGCTCGTTCGTCGGTCGTCTGCTGCGGGATCGGGCCGCTCAAACGGCGCGCGTCGTGAGTGATGCGTCAGCTGCACCAATACTGCTCATCACCCCTCACGAATCACGCATCAATGTTCCTGCTGGCGGTATCGCTCCTGGATCACCTGTGCCAGCGCAGAGACGGCGATCTCGGCCGCCGCGCGGCCGCCGAGGTCGAGGCCGACCGGCGCATGGATGCGCGGCGCAAGGTCGGCGAGGCCGTGCTCGCGCAGGCGCTCGATGCGCTTGGCGTGGGTGCGCTTGCTGCCCAGCGCGCCGATATAGAACACCGGGCTCTTCAGCGCGGCCTGGAGCGCCGGATCGTCCAGCTTGGGATCGTGCGTGAGGGTCACGACGGCAGTGTGCTCATCGAGCCCCACCTTCGCCAGCGCCGGGCCCGGCCACTCGGTCAGCATCGTCACTCCAGGAAAGCGTGCCTCGGTGGCAAAGGCCCGGCGCGGATCGACGACCGTCACCTCGAACCCCGCGAGCGCCGCCATCGGCGCGAGAAACTGCGCGATGTGTACCGCGCCGACGATCACCATCTTCGGAGGCGGCGCGTAGCTGCGCAGGAAAATCTCGCCGTTGCTCGACGCGAGCGCGGCACTGCGACCGGCGACGAGAAGCGCGCGCGCTTCCGCGAGCTGTTCGGCACTCAACGCCACCTCGCCCGTGCACGTCTTGCCGTCGCACACGGACTGCGCGCCGTCAGCCATCCGTGTCGCCACGGCGATCGGCCGCTTCTTGTCCTTCGCGGCGAGAACCTGCTCGAGATCGTTGCGCTTCATTCGACGCGCTCGACGTAAATCTTCACCTGGCCGCCGCAGGCGAGGCCGACCGACCAGGCCATCTCATCGCTCACGCCGAACTCGAGCTGGCGCGGCTTGCCGTCCTTGATCACCTCGAGCGCTTCGCTCACCACCGCGCCCTCGATGCACCCGCCGGAGACGGAGCCTACGAACGCGCTGTCCGCGTTGACGGCGAGGTGGCTCCCGGCGGCACAGGGTGAGGAACCCCAGGTGCTGACCACCGTCGCGAGCGCAACACCCTTGCCCGATTTCTGCCATTGCCGCACCTGCTCGAGAACATCGATTGCCGCGTCAGCCATGCTCGCCTCCAACATCGAATCGGGTCGGACCAAGCCAACTATCTACATCCATGAGATTTTCCATCAAAACCGGCCCCTTTTTCGGCGTTAGAGCCTCGATTTCAGTATCGAAATCGCCGTTCTAGGGACAATGACATCGGGCCCATGCGTTTGCTTGCATCTCACTTACGGCGGCGATTCTTGCCACAAAAACGGCCGTTTAACACCCCTGACGGCCAAAATTTTCACGACTTATGTCCTGAAAACAGAGAGCTGCCTTGGTCCGACCCGAGGAGCCGAGGAGCCGAACGCGTCATGGAGAGAGCTACCTGCGATCGATGGAATATTTTCCCGGCCCGATCAGCGCCACCGCAATCGCAGTAAAGAAGAAGAAGCCCTGAAGCTCGAGCGCCCAACCGCCACCGTCGGCGAGATCGGTCAGTTGCGAGGCATGGACGAGCGCAAAGGCAAAGATCATGTTGAGGGCTATGAACAGCGCACCGATGCGGGTGTAGAGCCCAAGGAGCACCAGCAGCGGCCCCAGGACTTCGCCTATGAATACGCCGTACGCAAGGAGCCAGGGCAGTCCATGACTTTGCAACAACCCCTCGATACCGCTGACGCCGTTGCGCAGCTTGAAGATGCCGTGCAACAGGGTCAGGATGCCCAACGTCAGGCGCAGCACCAGTTTCCCGATATCCTCATACACGACCGTTCTCCTTTCAATCGAAGGACGAGGGTGAAGGATGAGAGAACGACGAAGCCCTCGTCAAACATCGTTATATCATCTTTCCGTCTTCCTCCTTCATCCGTGAATCGGAGCTCTTGCCATGCCCCCCGATCCTTCTTCCCCGATCCTCCGCCACCTCGACCCGCGCGGCGTCGCCACGCTGACCTTCAACCGGCCCGAGGTCAACAATGCCTACAACGGAGAATTCATCGCCGCAGCCCTCGGCGCGATGGATGCGCTCGCCAGGGAATCCGCGCTTCGCGTGGTCGTGCTGCGCGGCGCGGGCAAGCATTTCCAGGCGGGCGCGGACCTCACGTGGATGCGCTCGCTCTCGGCTAGCTCCCCCGAAGCCAACCTCACGGCGTCGCGCGACACCGCGAGCGTGGTGCGGCGCCTGAACGAGACGCCGGTGCCGACCGTGGCGCTCGTGCAAGGCGCCTGCTTCGGCGGCGGCACCGGGATCCTCGCCGCGTGCGACGTTGTGATCGCCGCGGACAACGCCATCTTCTCGATCGCCGAGACGCGCTGGGGCCTGACCGGCGCCATCATCATTCGCCAGCTCGCCGACGCGATCGGCGTGCGCCAGGTGAGGCGCTATGCCCAGACCGGTGAGCGCTTCGACGCGCAGGACGCGCGGCGCATCGGCCTCGTGCACGAGGTCGTCCCGCTCGCCGAGCTCGAGGCCGCCGGCGAGCGCGTTGTCGATCATCTCTTGCAGAACGCCCCCGACGCCAACCGGCAGACCAAGGCGGCGGCGTTCGAGTGCGCGTGGGGAAAAATGAGCGACGAAACCTTTGAGCGCATCGTCGCCCGGCACGCCGCCAAGCGCCGCTCGGACGAAGCGGTAGAGGGACTCGCCTCGTTCGCCGGGAAACGACCGGCCAGTTGGTATCGTTCGGCTCCGTAGAGGAACCGTTCAATAGTCCCGTTCCCCGGCTCTCATCCTGGTGCAAGAATATGAGTTCAATGGCGTCCAGGAAGGAGTCGATCATGTTCATTCGGTGCCTTTCGGTGGTGTTGCTTGCCTTCTGCCCGCTCGCCGCATCGGGTGCCACGCAAGTCTCGCAGGAAGACCTGGCAACTCGCCCGGGGGTCACGGTGCGCCTCCTCATCCTTACCCCGCGCGAACCGCGCGCCGTTGCGGTGCTGTTCGCGGGCGGACGCGGACTCGTATCCATAGAAAATGGAACGACGACCAACCAGAATTTTCTCGTGCGCAGCCGGGAGATCTTTGCCCGGCATGGTCTCGTCGCGGTCGTCGTCGGGCCGCCGTCAGACCGGCTGTTCGACGACGGCGGCGGTATCGTCGGCCTCGGTCTCGGCTTTCGCCGCTCGCCGGATCACGCCAACGACATTGCTGCGATCGTTCTAAGAATGCGCGAGCTCACTCCTGACCTGCCGGTATGGCTGGTCGGCACGAGCCGCGGCTCGACTTCAGCCGCGTATGGCGCGATGCGCCTGGCGGGCGTGGCGGGCGCGACACCCGATGGGATCGTGCTCACCTCGAGCCTCGTCGTGCCAGTTCCCCCGCAAACGACGCCCACCGATGGCGACAGCCTCCTGCTTGTGGGCGCCGCGCCGGGCAGCGAGGGGCTGAGCTTGTCGCAGATCCAGGTCCCCGTCCTCGCGATGCATCACGTCAACGACCAGTGCTTCGTCACGCCTTACGCCGGGCTCGAGCCGCTGCTCCAGCAGCTCACGGGGGCCGCCAAGTTGAAGGGATTGGCGATTCACGGCGGCGCAACCCCGATCGGCGATCCCTGTGAAGCCCTGCATTTTCACGGCTTCATAGGCATCGAAGGCTCAGTCGTCGCAAGGATCGCGCATTGGATCAAAGCTGCCGAGTGACCGGCGCATTCACTCATCACGGGTCCTGATACCGCGGTGCCGAGCACCACACGCGACGGCGCGGAGCTCTACTGGGAGCGCGAGGGCGCCGGCCCGGCGCTCGTGCTGGGTGCAGGCCTCGGCGGCGCCGCGAGCTGGTGGGCGCCCAACCGCGCGGCGCTCGCGG
>DASPGR010000105.1:0-9500 GCA_035620515.1 Burkholderiales bacterium
GGTGTTGCCGAACCGCATCACGTTGCGCAACTTCACGGCACAGCTCGAGCTGCGCGGCGGCCGGCTGCGCGCCGCACCGGTCAGTTTTGTGGCCGGTGGCGGCGAGGCAAGCGCTGAACTGGTGCTGGATGCCTCCGGCGATGCGGCGAGCTGGAGCGCCCGCGTGGACGCACATCGCATCGTGCTCGGCGATCTCCTCGCGCCGACCTCGCTCGGGGACAAGATCAAGGGAGGATCGGCAGACATCGACGTCAAGATCTCGTCCCGCGGCCACTCGCCACACGAGTGGGCGGCAGGTCTCAGCGGCAACGTTGGCGTCACGGTAGGGGACGCGCGGATCAGGGCGCGCGAGATCAACTATGGCGGCGATGTGGTGACCAGGCTCGCGGAAGCCATCAACCCTTTCCGAAAGACGGACCCTGAGGTCCGCCTGCAATGCCTGGTGATGCGACTGCCGATTTCCGCAGGCATCGCGCGCAGCGACCGTGGCGTGGGAGCGGAGACCGACAAGATGAGCGTGCTGTCGAGCGGCACCGTCGACCTCGGCAAAGAGGTGCTGGACGTGAATTTTCGCCCGCGGGTGAAGGAGGGCATCGGCCTCGGCGGCGCACAGCTGGCGAAGCTGGTGCGAGTGACGGGGCCCATTGCGGATCCGAAGCTGGGTCTGGACGTCGGGGGCGTCGTGGGCACGACGGCCTCGATCGCGGCCGGTCTGGCGACGGGCGGATTGTCGCTGCTGGGCGAGAAGCTTTTCACTACGGCGACCGCGGAGAATGCCTGCAAGGTCGCGCTCGAACCGGCGGGGACGCAGCCGACTCGCTCTACCCCGGGCCCCGAACGCGCGGAGGAGCCTCCTGCGAGCGGAGCGCCCGCAAGGGCGCCGGCGGAAACGAAAAAATCTCCCGGGTTCTTCGAACGGCTGTTTGGAAACTAGGCCAGCATGGTATTGCTCACTTCAGCGGTCACCACCGCTTGATTTCGCGACGATGTCGTGCACTGGCGACATGACGAACGGTGAAGTCAAAGCCGGCGTTGCTGCGGCGTCAGGCACGCCTTAAACTCTTTCCCTGGGCGGACGGCAGGTCTATCGCGCACCGTCCTGCATCGTCCCGGAGCACCCCGACATGAAAGTCATCAAATACGTCCTGATCGCATTCGGTGTCCTCGTCGTGCTCGTGATCGGCGTCGTCGCCTACGTCGCCGCGACGTTCGATCCCAACCAGTACAAGCCGCAGATCGTGAAAGCGGTCAAGGACAAGACGCAGCGGACGTTGAGGCTCGACGGAGACATCAGGCTCTCGTTCTGGCCGAGCATCGGCGCGAAGGTGGGCAAGGCCGCGCTCTCGGAGCGCGGCAGTGACAAGGAGTTCGCCGCGATCGAAGAGGTGCGCGTTGCCGTGAAACTCGTTCCGCTCCTCTCGAAGCAGGTCGTGGTGGATACGGTGGTCGTGAAGGGCCTTCGGGCGAGTTTTGTGAAGAGGCGCGACGGCACGACCAATATCGACGATCTCGTTGGCGCGCCGCCACCGGCGAAGGAGAGCGGACCGGCGCGCGGGGGAGGAGAGGCGGACGTCAAGGTGGACATCGCGAAAGTCGAGGTGAGCGATTCGGCGATTCAGTACGCCGACGAGGCAACCGGCGCGAAATACGCGCTCTCCAAGCTCAACCTCGAGACAGGCCGTATCGCTCCTGGCGTTCCCACCGATGTCGCGCTCTCGGTTCACGCGCGGGGGGACAAGCCGAAGCTCGACCTCCAGACCTCCCTCAAGACGAGGCTTACGTTCGATCCGCGCGAGCAGCGCGTTGCCCTGGAGGGGCTCGACCTCGATGCAAAGGGTGACGCGGCAGAGTTCAAGGGATTGACCGCGAGCGCGAAGGGCAACATCGATGTGCGCGGCGCGTCGAAGGAGCTTACGGCTTCCAAGCTCGTGGTGTCGGTGACGGGTAAACAGGCGGGGGGCGACCTGAAAGTCAGTCTCCAGGCGCCCACGCTGGCGATCACCAAGCAGAAGGTGAGCGGCGAGCGCATGACGCTCGAGGCCGCGTTGAGCGACGCCAGGATGAAGCTCAACGCCCGCGCGGACATCCCGGACCTCCAGGGCGACGCCAAGGCCTTCAAGGCTTCCCAGGTCACCGCGCTGATGGATTTGCAGCAGCAGGACATGGTGGTCAAGGCAAAACTCGCGAGCCCGGTCACAGGCAGCGTGGAAGCGCAGCGGGTCGAGCTTCCGAAGCTCAACGCGAGCCTCAATATCAAGGATCCCAGTCTGCCGAAGAGCCCGATCGAGGCGACGGTCACGGGGACGGCGATGATGGATTTTGCGAAGCAGGTCGCGAGCCTCGTGTTCAAGACCCGCGTCGACGAGAGCAACATCGACGGCCGAATAGGCCTCGCGAAGTTCGCGCCGCCTGCCTATACCTTTGACATCAACGTGGACAAGCTTGACGCCGACCGCTACGTCCCAAAGGGCGATGGCAAGACGACTCAGGCATCCAAACCTGCACCGGGAAGCGGGGGCAAGGGAGCCGAGCAGCCGCTCGATTTCTCCGCGCTGAAGGGGCTCAACGCTAACGGCAGTGTCAAGATCGGTCAGCTGAAGGCCGCCAACGTCAAGGCCTCGAACGTGCGCATCGACGTCAAGGCCGCCAACGGGCAGCTCGACGTGAGTCCGCTCAGCGCGAATCTTTACAAGGGCTCGCTCAACGGCGCGATGTCCATACAGGCCGCCCAGACACCGGTCATCTCGGTCAAGCAGACGCTCTCTGGCGTCGATATCGGGCCCCTGCTGAAGGATGCCGCGGAATTCGATACGCTCGAGGGCCGGGGCAATGTCACGCTCGACGTCAGCGGGCGGGGCGGCACCGTTTCCGCCCTCAAGAAGGCGCTCAATGGAACGGCAGCGATCAGGTTGACCGACGGCGCGATCAAGGGCATCGATATTGCGGCCACGCTGCGCGACGTGAAATCCAAGCTCGGGGCCTTGAGAGGCCAGCATACGCAGAGCGCCAGCGGCTCGCAGAAGACCGATTTCAGCGAGCTCACGGGCACCTTCAACATCAAGAACGGCGTCGCGCGCAACAACGATCTTCAGGGCAAGTCGCCGCTGCTGCGCTTGTCCGGGGAAGGTGAAGTCGACATCGGCCAGGAGCTGCTCAACTATCTGGTGAAGGCCTCGGTTGTTGCGACATCCAAGGGCCAGGGCGGCCGCGACGTCTCCGATCTCACCGGCATCACGGTCCCGGTGCGACTAACAGGGAGCTTCGCGAAGCCTTCCTACAGCATCGACTTCAGCGGCGTAGCGGGCGACCTTGCAAAGCGCGAAATCCAGCGGCAGCTCGAGCGGCAGCTGGGTGGGGGCACCGCCCCGAAGGAAGGTGCCGCGCCCTCCAGCCCGAGCGGCGGCGGGAGCCTGAAGGATCAGCTAAAGGGCCTGCTCGGCCGTTAACGGCCGCGACCGGTGACGCTGTGCGGCGAACGATGACGAGCTTCGCCGCCAGGATCGTCGCGTGGCAGAAGGAGCACGGGCGCCATGACCTGCCCTGGCAGGGGACTCGCGATCCGTACCGCATCTGGCTCGCGGAGATCATGCTGCAGCAGACCCAGGTTGCGACCGTCATTCCCTACTACCTGCGGTTTCTCTCGCATTTCCCGACGATCGGCGCGCTCGCAGCCGCTCCGCTCGACGAAGTGCTGCGCCTCTGGAGCGGGCTCGGCTACTACGCGCGTGCGCGGAACCTGCATCGCGCCGCACAGGCCGTCGTGGGTGAGCATGGCGGGCGCTTTCCGGGCCGGCTCGAGGAGGTCTCCGCGCTGCCCGGAGTCGGGCGGTCAACCGCTGCCGCAGTCAGCGTCTTTGCGTTTGGCGCGCGGGAGGCGATTCTCGACGGCAACGTCAAGCGGGTCCTGGCGCGCTATCGCGGGGTAAAAGGCTTTCCGGGCGACAGGCCGGTTGCCGACCGTCTGTGGCGCGAGGCGGAGCGGCTGCTGCCGCGACGACATGTCCGGACCTATACGCAAGGGTTGATGGACCTTGGCGCGGGAATCTGCACGCGCGCGGTGCCGCGCTGCGCGGCCTGTCCGGTCCATGCCGATTGTGTTGCCTTTGCGCGCGGCGTCGTCGGGAAGTTGCCGGCGCCGCGGCCGCGCAAGCGCCGGCCGCACAAGCGCACGATCATGCTGGCACTGACATGTGCCGGCGAGGTCCTGCTCGAAAAGCGTCCGGCCCCGGGTCTTTGGGGCGGAATGTGGTGCCTGCCCGAGATTGGCCGCAATGCCGATCTGGAGGCCCATTGCCTCCAGCACTTCGGGGCGCACGTGCGCAAGGTCGACAAGCTGCCCACCCTCGGCCACGGTTTCACCCACTTTACCGTCGACATACGGCCTCTTCACGTAACGGTCTCCGCCCTGGTGCCGCATGCGGCCGAGCCGGGCCACGTCTGGCTCCCGCTCAAGGAAGCGCAGCGCGCCGCGATTCCGGTGCCGGTGCGAAAGATCCTCGCCCAGCTTGAGGCTCACGGGTTTAGAGCCCGAAACCTGGAATCCGGAACATGAATTGAATGAAGCGCTGGCTCTTCTTCATCTTGGTGCTCGCCGCGGCTTGGTACTGGTGGCCGCACGGGCAGATCGCTCGGGAACCCGGCGCGCTGTCTTCCGGGGCGCCATTGCAGACGGCCGTAGACGGCACGGTGCCTACCCTCGTGAAAGCCGGCTATCAGATCCAAGCCCTTGCGCGGTTCGAGCTCGAAGCGCGGGTGCTCGGCGTCGAGCACTATCGTTTTGATCGCGGCGCGGAACTGTCGCCCGTTGATCTCGCCCTGGGCTGGGGCCGAATGTCCGACAGCGCAGTGCTCGACCGCATCACGATCAGCCAGGGCGGGCGGGCCTATTTCTGGCGCGCGCCGCAGTATCCGATCCCGCGGCAGGAGATCGAAACTTCGAGCGCCAATATGCATCTGGTGCCGGCGAACGAGGCGGTGGCGCGCCGGTTGGCGGACGTGCGTCGCGGCCACGTGGTGCGGTTAGGGGGCTACCTCATCGAAGCGCGGGCCGCCGACGGCTGGCGCTGGCGGAGCTCGCTAACGCGTACCGACACGGGAAACGGGGCCTGCGAGCTCATCTGGGTGGAGCGCCTTGAGCTGCGCTGACGTGACCGGTCGCGGCGCGGCGCTCGTACCACGACTCGCTGGCGTTGACCATGCGGACCACGGTCAGCATGACGGGCACTTCGATCAATACGCCCACCACGGTGGCAAGCGCTGCCCCCGAGTTGAACCCGAAGAGGCTGATCGCGACCGCAACGGCCAGCTCAAAGAAGTTGCTGGCGCCGATCAGGGCTGACGGTCCCGCGACGCAATGCGCAACGCCCAGGCGGCGGTTCAGCAGATACGCGAGCCCGGAATTGAAGTAGACCTGGATCACGATCGGCACCGCCAGCATGACGATGATGAGCGGCTGCCGCAGGACCTGCTCTCCCTGGAAACCGAAGAGGAGGACCAGCGTGAGCAGGAGCGCCGCGACTCCCCAGGGCTGCAAGCGATCGAGCAGTTGCTGCAGGGCGGCCTTGCCGCGGCGCAGGCGGGCGCGCCGCCAGGCCTGCGCGATGATCACTGGAACCACGATGTACAGGACGACCGAGGTCAACAGAGTGTCCCACGGTACCGTGATCGAGGACAGTCCCAGGAGCAGCGCAACGATCGGCGCGAACGCGAAGATCATGATCGTGTCGTTCAACGCCACCTGGCTCAGCGTGAAATAAGGATCCCCTCGCGCGAGCTGGCTCCAGACGAACACCATTGCCGTGCACGGCGCGGCGGCGAGCAGGATCAGCCCGGCGACGTAGCTGTCGAGCTCCTCGGGAGGCAGCCAGGGTGCAAAGACGTGGCGGATGAATATCCACGCAAGAAGCGCCATTGAAAACGGCTTCAGCGCCCAGTTGATGAGCAGCGTGACCGCAATTCCGCGCCAGTGCGCGCCCACCTGTTGGATCGCGTGAAAATCAATCCGCAGCAGCATTGGAATGATCATGATCCAGATGAGGACGCCGACGGGAACGTTGACGCGGGCGATCTCCATTCCCCCGAGCGCCTTGAAGGGCTCAGGGAAGTAATGACCCAGGGCAATCCCCAGCACGATGCATAAGGCGACCCAGATGCTGAGATAGCGCTCGAAGAATCCGATTCCGCCGGCGGGGGCCGGCGCCATAGCCGCGGTGTTGTGCGCAGCGCTCATCCGTTCTCCACCGATTGCGCGGCCGCCTGCCCAATTTCATCCAGCTTCTGCTGGAGCCTGACCTTGTCCAGCGATCTGAGCGGCAGATTCACAAAAATCTTGATCCGGTTCTCGAGTGCCCGGAACGCCTCCCGGAAAGCGAGCATGCGCTGCGTATTGTTGCCCTCGGCTGCGGCCGGATCGGGAATGCCCCAGTGCGCCGACATGGGCTGGCCGGGCCAGACTGGACAGGCCTCAGCGGCAGCGTGACCGCATACATGGCTTCCGGCACTGTAGCCGCGGAATCGCCCAAGGCCCCAGTGGTTTGTAAGGACCTCGCCAAAGATGCTGCGCGCCGAGTTGCCTGTGCACAGAAACAGCACGTTGTAGATTCGTTGCTCGCTCATGGAACCGTCCTTTCTGGCGGATACGCGCGGGCCTGCCCTGACGAGCAGGCGGAGAATCGAGAGGCGGGTCTCCTGCGCAAGCGCGCCCGGCGCGCCGACCGCGTGCAGGATTTTCGTGCTGCGAGGAGGATATCAAAGCGATTGTTACAGGAAGATGAATATCGACTGCGGCGTTTGGCTCACCACAGCTCGACAACGCCTCCGGCCTTGCGGATCCTGTCTGCGCGCGCCTGGAGGAAGCGCTGGAAGCTCGGCTGGGCGAGGTAGGCCTTGCTCGCGACGTAGTCGAGGCTCGACGCGAAATGGAACGGCCTCAGGTAGGCGTCGATCCGGAACACCTCCCGGCCGGTTTCATCGAAGAACACGATGGTTGGCGTGTACGCGACCCCCAGCGCGCGGCCCCATTCCCGGGCGGTCAGGGTTCTCCCGTCGGGAGTGACAAGCCTCTCGGTGCCGAACAGCTCGATGCGCGCAATGTCGAGCTGGCCGACAAGCTTCCGTGCCTCGGGATGCGCAAAGCCCTCGCGGTGCAGCTCGTCGCAGGCGGCGCATTCCCTCTGCTCGAAGAGGACCGCAAGCGGCTTACCCGGACGTCTGCGCGTTGCATCCAGGTCGAGCGGCGGTTTCAGCAGAAAGGGCTGATCATTGAGGGCACCGCTCGCTGACTCCCGCACATGCCGGCGGAGATACTCGGAAAAGGGCAGCTTGTCCTCGTTCCGCCCCGAGACATAGTCAAGCGCGACGCGGAACTGGTGGGGCGGATAGTAGCCATTCACGCGCAATACGACGTTTCCCTTCTCATCGAAGAACAGCAGCGTTGGCGTGAACTGCACCTTGAGCGCGGCGGCGAAGGCTTTCTCGCTGCGCGATTTGCCGTCGATCCAGGTGACCTCGCGGTCGCCCCACATGTTGATCGCGATGGCATTGAAGTGCCGGCGCGTCTTTTCAACGATGTCCTTCTGGCTGAAGTTGACCCGCATGAGGCGCTGGCAGTAGGGGCAACCGTCCTGGCCGAAGTAGACCATCAGCCGTTTGCCCTGCGCCGCGGCCTCGCCGATGTCTTCACGGAAGTCGAGAAAGGTCTCCTTGAACCAGCGCGGGATCTCGATCGCGTGCGGACTGGGATTGAAGGTTTGGGGCGAAGCCGCGCCGGCACTCGAAGGGCCCCATACCAGAATCCATCCGACCACACCCGCGGCCCAGGCCCAGGACGAGGCGATGCTCATGGGCGTTATCCGTTGGCGCGCGCGGCGAGGCCCTGGTCCGCCATTATCCGGCCGAGGCGCGCAAGCCGCTCCTGCGCGTCGGTGATCTCGAGCAGTTCCTGGCGGGTCGCGGCATCGATCGGCAGCACCTCTGCCAATCGGTAGCCGACCCACGCCGCGTCGTCCAGGCGCAGCGGCGCGGGAAAGCGCTCGGCGCCCGCCTTGTCGATGATCGTCCGCAGCAGGTTGCCGCAATCGGGATCGACAAGTTCACGTCCTGAATCGGGCGCGATCGCCTGGATGGATGCCACGATGAGCTGGTTCGGCTCAATCCGCATCTCGCGGATGCGAAAGCGCTCTCCGCCGCGGGCGAGCAGCTGGAACACGCCGAGCTGGGGCATCTCCCAGTGCACGATACGGGCGAGGCAGCCGACGGATTCCGGCACGGCGGCCTGTCCGACCTCTTTTCCTTCCCGAATGAGGCAGACACCAAAAGGCCGCTCGTCGCGCAGACATGCCTTGGTCATCTCGATATAGCGCTGCTCGAACACCCTCAACGGCAACAGCCCGTCCGGGAACAGCACCGTGTTCAACGGAAAGATGGAGATACCTTCCTGAATGGCGGATGCCATATCACACGACCATGGTGCACTGGTCACTGGTTGCGACTTTCAGGCGAGCTCTCGATGCCGCACCAGCACCGTCGCCTTGGCCCGGAAGCGCTCGGCCAGCGATTCCGCGAAGTAGACCGAGCGGTGCCGTCCGCCGGTGCAGCCGATGGCGACCGTCAGATAGCTCCGGTTGTCGCGCTCAAAGCACGGCAACCAGTCGTCGATGAATCGCCCGATGTCTTCGAGCATTTTTACGGTCTGCTCATTGGAAGCGAGAAACGCAATGACGGCCTCGTCACGTCCCGTGAGCGGCTGGAGGCGTGGATCGTAATTGGGGTTGGGCAGGCAACGCACGTCAAACACCAGGTCCGCGTCGAGCGGGATCCCGTGTTTGAAGCCAAAGGACTCGAAGAGAAGCGCAAGCCCGGCGCGGGGCAGGGCCACGAAATCCTTTACCCAGGTGCGCAGCGCCGGGGGGCTCAGATCGCTGGTATCGACGCGGTGCGCTCCGTCCGCCAGGGGAGAAAGGAGGGCGCGCTCGCGTTCGATGCATTCCGGAAGCGTAAGCCCGGCATCGGACAACGGGTGCCGGCGGCGGGTCTCGGAAAAGCGCTTGATCAGCGTCTCGGGCTTGGCCTCGAGGAACAGAATCCGCACGTCCAGGCCCCGACGCCTGAACTCCGCGATTCGCTTCGGCAGGTCCGCGAGCGCTTCGCTGCCGCGCAGCTCGAGGCTGATCGCTGCGCGCGGGTGCCCCGCGGCGGTCAGGAACTCAACGACCTCGGGCAACAGCCGCGCGGGCAGGTTGTCGATGTGGTAGAACCCGCCGTCCTCGAGCACATGGAGCGCCACGCTCTTGCCCGATCCCGAGAGGCCGGTGATGAGGATCAGCTGCATAAGATGCAGAATCGTGACCGGTGACCGGTGACCGGTGACCCGTAACAGATCACCCGAAACAGGCAAGCTGCGGCATTGGTCAAATCACGGGTCACTGGTCACGCATTCTTTGAGCCTGGCGGGCGATGAATTCGTCGGTGCTGTCCACCCCGCGGAGTTGCAGCACGTAATT
>DASPGR010000106.1:0-2993 GCA_035620515.1 Burkholderiales bacterium
TCAAGCGCGCCTGCGGCCATTGCTCGCTGATGAGCTCCGCTGCGACGCGCTCGTCCGGCCGCTCGACGAACCGCAGCGCGCAGATCCCGCGCGCGGTGAATGCAATGAGCGCACATCCGAACGGTGATTTGCAGAACCCGAATGCGATATCGAGCCCGGCGCCGCCTGATCGGTACTCGCCCGGGGTCATGGCTTCCAGCGTAACGAAGAGGTCATGCAGCCGTCCAGAACCCGAGAGCCCGCCGCCCGCGAGGGCGTCCATCAGAGTGCCGCGACGCGCGATCCGGGCCTTGGCATCCGTCAGTGTAAGGTGCTGCAGGAACCGCTTGGGGCTCACCCCTGCCCAGCGCAGGAACAGGCGCTGGAAGTGAAACTCGGAGAGGTGCACATGGCGCGCCACCGTTGCGAGATCCGGCTGCGCGGCAGCATGGTGCTGAAGATAGGCGATGGCGCGGGCGATGCGCTCGAAATCCGTTGGGCGCGCCGTCTTTAGTTCGCCGGTCGCGTTCGTATCCATGCCGGGAAGGATAAGGCGAGCTGCGGTCGCCGCCAACCCGATTCTTGCTAAGTTTTCACCGCAATTGGGGCTGGCGCCTGTCGCCGCTTGGCGGCGGCGCAACCTTCATCACCTCGTCGACCGTGGTCATGCCGGCTGCGACCTTGAGCGCGCCGCCGAGGCGCAGCGGCTTCGTCCCTTCCCGGTAGGCCGTCTCCTGCAGCAGCGCGAGATCGGTCTGCTCAGTCACGACTTTCTTGAGCTCCGGCGTCATCACCATGGTTTCGTAGATTCCGACGCGGCCCAGGTAACCGGTCATCCGGCATTCGAGACAGCCCTTGGAAGCGAAAGTCGCGGCCGTGGGCTTAACCGCCTTCCACGGCGATACGAGGTGCTCCCAGACACCGTCATCCAGTGTATGCGGCTGCTTGCAATGAGGGCAGAGCGTTCGCAGCAGCCGCTGTGCCATCACGCCCAGGATCGTCGACTGCAGGAGGTAGGACGGAATGCCGATGTCGAGCAGACGCGTGATCGCCGACGGCGCGTCGTTGGTGTGCAGCGTGGAGAGCACGAGATGCCCGGTCAACGCGGCCTGGATCGCCATTTCGGCGGTCTCTAGATCGCGGATCTCGCCCACCATGATGATATCCGGATCCTGGCGCATGAGCGTGCGGATTCCGCCCGCAAAAGTGACACCGATTGCCTGCTGCACCTGCATCTGGTTGAACGTCGGCTCGACCATTTCGATCGGGTCCTCAACTGTGCACACGTTCACTTCCGGGGCCGCGAGCTGCTTGAGGGTGGAGTAGAGCGTCGTCGTCTTGCCCGACCCGGTCGGACCGGTGACGAGAATGATGCCGTGCGGATGGCGCACCATCTGGCTCCACTTGCGCTCGTCTTCTTCGGAGAATCCGAGCTCGCGGTAGTCCTTCACCAGGTTCTCGGGGTTGAAGATACGCATCACGAGCTTTTCACCGAATGCGGTCGGCATGGTCGAGAGCCGCAGCTCCACTTCCTCGTTGTCCGGCGTCACGGTCTTCAAGCGCCCGTCCTGCGGCCGGCGCCTCTCGACGACATCCATCCGCCCCAGCACCTTGATGCGGCTCGTCATGGCGACCATCACCGGCGTGGGGATCTGGTAGACCTGGTGCAGCTGGCCATCTATGCGGAAGCGCACGTTGCCCGAGTCCCGGCGCGGCTCGAGGTGGATGTCGCTTGCGCGCTGCTCGAACGCGAAATTGAAGAGCCAGTCGCAGATGTGGACGATGTGCTGGTCGTTGGCGTCGAGCTTGCCGCTGCGCGAGAGCTGGACAAGCTGCTCGAAGTTGGTGACATCGCCGAGCGCGCCCTTGTCCTGAGTGGTTGCGCCCTTTACGGAGCGCGCCAGGTTGTAGAACTCGACGATGTAGCTCTGGATGTCCTGCGGGTTTGCGATGACGCGCTTGATTTCAAGTCGCAGCACCTGCCGCAGCGAGTCCTCCCATTCGCGTACATAGGGCTCGCACGTCGCGATCGTCGCCTCGCGCGTCGTGACGCTCACCGGCAGGATCCTGTAGCGCTCGGCGTAGGCGCTCGACATCACTTTCGTGACGGCCGCGAAATCGATCTTGAATGGATCAATGTGGAGGTAGGGCAGCTCGCTCTTTTCCGCGAGCCACTGCGTGAGCGTCTCGACGGAGAGCAGCTTGCTCGGGTGGCGCGGGTCCTTCCACTTCTGGTCGGCAACGACGACGAGAGGATGAACGTCAGCCCGCGCGAAGCGCCGGTCTTTTGCAAACGGGTCGGCCACGTCCTTGGGCACCAGGCCGTCGGCCACGAGATCTGCCAGCACCTGCGGGAGCGTGAGGCGTTGCTCCGGGATACGCGCCTGCACGGCTTTAACGGTGGACATGGGCATTCTCTCTGAGTCCCCGCAGACTATAAATGAAACGGCATAGTCAATCAATGAGTTAGATTATGTTTTCGAGACTTGTCGCACGTTCCCAACCCGAAGAGCTCGGGCTCGTACAGCGCGAGGCATGACGCTATAATGCCTTCCAATGTCAACGTCGATCGCAAGGGCAGGATGAACCGTCTGGGCAAAGCCGCGCGGATCTCAGCTTTCTGTGTTCTGGCATCTGCCGCGAGCGTGTTGTGTGCGGCGGAGGTGAAAGCGCCGGTGCGCGTGATCGAACCGGGCGAACTCACGCTGGCAAACTACACCGTGGTGGAGCGCCTGTGGACCGGGACGTGGCACTCGGCGTTCTGGACCACTTCGCACGACACTTCGGATGCTGCGATCACCTCATTGACGCGCGAGGCCGAGCGGCTCGGCGCCGATGCGGTAACGGACCTCGCGTGTTTTCACGACCGCGGAAGGTGGTTCTCGCCCGAGGGTTACTTCTGCTACGGACTCGCCATCAAACTCCGTTAATGCCGGACGCTTCGCGCCGGATTAACTCCGCGCGTTCGAGCAGACGCGTTGCGCTGCTCAACGCGCGGCCCAGTCGACAGGCTA
>DASPGR010000107.1:0-3563 GCA_035620515.1 Burkholderiales bacterium
TGAGTTTGTGGGACCCGCTGCTGCTGGACTGGCTGCTCTGGATGCGGCACGCGGCGCCGCAGCTGGCGCTGCGCGCTGAGGTGGGCTTGCCCGAGAGCCTGATTGACCAGGTCGCCGAGGGCATCCTCGACATCGCGGTGGTCTATGCCCCGCACCAAAGACCGGGCCTCAAGATCGAGCTGCTGATGGAGGAGAAACTTGTCCTGGTCACAACCTCGCGTCGCGGTCAAGCCCAGCGGGCGACGGACTATGTCTTCGTCGATTGGGGTCCCGATTTCGCGGCGCGGCACAACCTGGCCTTCCCGCAGCTCTCGAATGCCGGGACCTTCGTCGGCCTCGGTCCTCTCGGGCTGCAATACATACTGGAGGGGGGCGGCTCCGGGTATTTCCGGATGAACGTGGTCCGGCCCTATTTGAAGAACCGCCGGCTTCGTCTCGTGGCCGGCGCCGCGGAGTTTGCTTACCCCGCTTACGCCGTCTACTCGGAGGAGGCGGATGCCCAAGTCGTGACCCCGGCCCTGGTGGGGCTGCGGCACGTCGCCGGGTCGGATTTCCGGCGCAAGGCCACGCGCCGCGCGCCAGTCAGATAGCTCGTTCGTCCCTAGACGTAAGGTCGGTTCGCCACGATCTCCGGAATTCTCCGGAGACATCCCCTGGCATGATGGTCGCTCCGGTGGTCCTGTCCCGACTTTAGTATTCATAAAGTTGCATCCATAAACCAATAAAAATCGTTGTACTTATCTATGGAGTTGGCCGAACATGGCGCCGTGAAAATGAACCTCAAGAGGAACTACCCGTGACGATCGGACTGCCGGAGCTCCCCTACGCCTACGACGCGCTTGTGCCGGTGATTTCCGAGGCGACCCTCCGGACCCATCATGGCAAGCACCACCGCGGCTATGTCGAAAAGCTCAATGCGCTCGTTCAAGGCACGAATCTCGTCGACAGCGCGCTGGATACGATCGTGCAGCAGTCCGCCGCACGCCATGCCGCCGATCCGGCCATGTCCGCGACCTTCAATAACGCCGCGCAGGCATGGAATCACGCCTTCTACTGGCGTTCGCTCCGGCCAAAGGGCGGGCGCGGGCCGCAGGGCGCGCTTGCCGATCGCATTGTCGCTGACTTCAACAGCTATGCCGACTTTGCTGCGTCGTTCAAATCGGCAGCCACGGCTCACTTCGGCAGTGGCTGGGCCTGGCTGGTGCTGGATCAGGGAATCCTCAAGATTGTCACCACCCCGAACGCGGACACCCCAATCGTGCGCGGCCAGATGCCGCTCCTCGTGATCGACGTTTGGGAGCACGCCTACTATCTCGACTACCAGGAGCGGCGTGCCGCCTACGTCGCGGGGGTGGTGGACTCCCTGCTCAACTGGGAGTTCGCTGAGAGCAATGTCGAGCGGTCAGGCATCTGGAGCGATGACGTGATCGATGTCTCCGGAAATCGCTTCGGAACGGCCGCGATCGAGCGCGCGCTGGTCTCGCATCCGGCGGTCGCGGAGGCCGCCGTTGTCGGCTATCCGCACCCGGTCAAGGGCCACGGCATTCACGCCTATGTCAGGCTGAGGACGGACGCCCGGCCGAGCAGCGCGCTGCGCCGGGAACTTGAGCAACGAGTGCGCGCGAAGATCGGCCCGATTGCCGTGCCGGACATCATCCAGTGGGCATTCATGCTCCCCAAGACGCGTGTGGGCGTGCTCGCGCGCAGCATCCTGCGCAAGATCGCGGCGAAAGCCGATCTGAATCCTGCCGACGCATCGTCGCTCGCAGATTCCTCAGTCATTAATGATCTGGTCCGCGGACGCTCGGACTTGGCGACGACCGCGGAGTAGCCGGAGACCCAATGGGACAGCCGCTTCCAAACCGGCTCGGCGGCCGCAGGGTCGCGAACCGCATCCGGGCACGCGGAGCACCCTGCACGGTGAGCGTGAAGCGCGCCTACGAGCCGGCGTCTCCCGACGACGGCATGCGCGTCCTCGTCGATCGGCTGTGGCCGCGCGGTGTGAGCAGGGAGCACCTTGCGGTTGACTTCTGGCTCAAGGACGCGGCGCCGAGCGATGCGCTGCGCCGCTGGTATGGCCACAAGCCCCGCCGCTGGGAGTCGTTCGCGGCGAAGTATCGCAGCGAGCTTGCGCAGCGCGCCGATGTGTTGCGCCTGCTTGACGAATTGCGGCGCCGTGGGCGCGTCACGCTGGTCTATGGCGCGCGCGATCCGGCTCGGAACAACGCCGTGGTGCTGCGCGAGGTCCTCGAAGACCGGAGGCGCGCCGGCACGAGATCGCGAACAAGCGCGAATCACCATGAATCTGTCCGCTCACCGGCGGGTGGCCCTACTGAATGAATGCCGCGGCAGGGGCCGCCGCGGCACCAACTTACCGACAAAGGAGAAGTTCGTGAAATCAAGAGAATTGACACACTCCGTGCTTAGGGGGTCGACGCCGACCCGCACCCTGCTTCGTTTCGCCATGGCAGCCTCGATCGCGGCAGCGTTTCTGTATACGGCCGCCCCGGTGCATGCACAGCACGTGCAGCACGTCGTCGCGCAGGCGACGGCGCAGGCCAAGGTCGCCGAAACCAGCGCCGCACAGCGCGACCTGTGGGTGGGACACATTTTCTGGGTGCGCAACGTTGTGACCGAAACCCTTGCGGGCAACAAACAAGCCGCAGCAGCCGCGGAGAAAGAGGTCGTTGCCAACGCCAAGGCAATCGCGGCTTCGATCGAGCCGTTCTACGGCAAGGCGGCTTCCGACAAGTTATTCGGGCTGTTGGCGGGGCACTACGGCGCAGTGAAGGAGCACCTCGAGGCGACCGCCGCGGGGAGCAAGGCGAAACAGGATGCGGCGGTCAAGAACCTGACCGCAAATGCCGCCGAGATCGCCAAGTTTCTGAGCGGGGCCAACCCGAACCTTCCGTTCGACACGCTGAACGGATTGCTGCTTGCGCACGGCGGCCATCACATCCAGCAGAACCAGCAGCTCAAAGCCAAGCAGTACGCGCAGGAAGCGCAGACCTGGGAAGCGATGAAAAAGCACATGTACGTCATCGCCGACGCTCTTGCCGGGGCAATTGCGAAGCAGTTTCCGTCGAAGTTCAGCTGATGGCGTCAAGGGCTATGCTCGTTGGAAGCCGCAAGATGTTGACTTGCATTGAAAGGAGATCGTCATGGCACGGATCGTGAAACGCACTTACTCCGAGCCCTACAAGCTGGTCGTCGGCAGCGAGGAAAAGTATCTCTGCCGTTGCGGGCTTTCGAAGAACCAGCCGTTTTGCGACGGCTCGCACAAGCTCGCCAAAAGCGAGGAAGCCGGCAAGCTCTGCTGGTACGACGATGCCGGGAAGCGTCACGAGGTGGCCGACGCTTTTTCGGGAATTCGAACATTCTAGGCAGCGGGCGGAATACGTCATGGCAATGCATGAAGCACGATTGGTGCGACGGGAGACCGTGGCGGAAGGCACGATGGCGTTCTATTTCTCGAAGCCTCCGGGGTTTCAGCATCGAGCCGGACAGTCGCTGCTGATGACGCTCGTCGATCCGCCGGAAACCGACGGCGAGGGCGATGGACG
>DASPGR010000108.1:0-5969 GCA_035620515.1 Burkholderiales bacterium
CATGATCGGCTCGGTGGGGCGCTTCGACCAGCATGAGCTCCGGACCGGAACATTCAAGGAGGACGACTGGTCGCGGCTCGTGGACGCGGTCGGCCGGCTGAACGAAACCGAGATCTTCATCGATGACACGGCCGGTCTCAACGCGCTCGAGGTGCGGTCGCGGGCGCGCCGCCTGCACCGCCAGTGCGGAGGGCTCGCGCTTATCGTGGTCGACTACCTGCAGCTCATGTCGTCGAGCGGCCGCGAGGAGAATCGCGCGACCGAAATCGCCGAGATCTCCCGCTCCCTGAAGGGGTTGGCGAAGGAGCTCAAGGTCCCCGTGGTCGCGCTGTCGCAGTTGAATCGCGGCGTGGAGTCGCGCCAGGACAAGCGCCCGATGATGTCGGACCTGCGCGAGTCGGGTGCTATCGAGCAGGACGCGGACCTGATTCTTTTCATCTACCGGGACGAGGTCTACAACCCCGAATCGCCCAACCGCGGGATGGCCGAGATCCTGCTCGCGAAGCAGCGCAACGGTCCGACCGGCAAGGTGATGCTCACCTTCCTCGGCAAGTACACCCGCTTCGAGAACTATGCGGGCGGCGATCGCTTCTAGCTGCAGTGACCAGTGACCAGTGACCAGTGACCAGTGACCGGCCACGGGTCACCGGTCACAGGGTTTAGAGCGCCTCGGCCGCGTGATCGGCTAGCCGCGAGCGCTCGCCGCGGGTCAGCGTGACATGCCCGCTGTGCGCCCAGCCTTTCATGCGGTCGACGACATAGGTTAGTCCCGAGCTGCCTTCGGTGAGATAAGGCGTGTCGATCTGCGCGATGTTGCCCAGGCAGATCACCTTGGTGCCGGGGCCGGCGCGCGTGATCAGCGTCTTCATCTGCTTGGGCGTCAGGTTCTGCGCCTCGTCGATGATGAGATACTTGTGGATGAAGGTGCGCCCGCGCATGAAGTTGAGCGATTTCACCTTGATGCGCGAGCGGATGAGATCCCGGGTGGCCGCGCGGCCCCATTCGCCCGCCTCGTCATCGGTCTTGTTCAGCACGTCGAGATTGTCCTCGAGTGCACCCATCCACGGGTTCATCTTCTCCTCCTCGGTCCCGGGCAGGAAGCCGATGTCCTCGCCCACGGGCACCGTCACGCGGGTCATGATGATCTCCGTGTAGATCTTCTGCTCCAGCGTCTGCATCAGCCCGGCCGCCAGCGTGAGGAGCGTCTTCCCGGTTCCGGCCTGGCCGAGCAGCGTGACGAAATCGACCTGGGGATTCATGAGCGCGCTCAACGCGAAGATCTGCTCGCGATTGCGTGCCGTGATGCCCCACACGTTGTGACGCTGCTGCGCGTAGTCCCGCAGCGTCTCGAGGATCGCGGTCTTGCCGTTCGCCTCCTTCACCTGTGCGTAGAAGGGGCGGTCCCCCTCGAGGTAGACGAACTCGTTGACGAGGAGCTTCGAGCAGAGCGGGCCGCGAATGCGGTAAAAGGTGTGGCCTCCCTGCTGCCAGGATTCCATGTCGCGTCCGTGCCGCTCCCAGAAATCGGCGGGCAGCTCGCGTGTTCCCGTGTAGAGGAGATCCGTGTCCTCCAGCACCTTGTCGTTGAAATAGTCCTCGGCCGCGAGCCCCAGCGCATGCGCCTTGATGCGCATGTTGATATCCTTCGAGACGAGGATGACCTCGCGCCCCGGGTGGGTATCCTGCAGGTGCCTTACAACGGCAAGGATCTGGTTGTCGACCTTACCGCTCGCGAGCCGCGCCGGCAGCTCGCCGCTGATCGCCTCCGTCTGGAGGAAGACGCGCCCGGTCGCCGTCTTGTCGCCGTAGGGCGCGAGCGCGATGCCGTCGGCGATGCTGTGATCCGACTGGCTGATCAGCTCGTCAAGAAAGCGGCTTGCCTGCCGCGCGTTGCGCGAGACTTCCGACATCCCCTTCTTGTTGTTGTCGAGCTCCTCGAGGATCGCCATCGGAATGTAGAGATCGTGCTCCTGGAAGCGAAAGAGGCACGTCGGATCGTGCATCAGGACATTGGTGTCGAGTACGAAGAGCCTGGTTGCAGCTGACGGAAGCCGGCTGACGACTGCCGCGGTCTTGCGGTGGATCATGAACCTCCCTGACGCATTTCCATGTTCAAAGTTCCGTGTTCAGGATTCCAGGTTCGGTGCGGGGAGCCCGGGATGTGACCGTTGCCCAACCCTGCACAGACCCTGACCCATGCTTCTACTTCAACGTTTTGACGAACGCGAGCACCTCCTGGGCATGCCCCGGAACCTTTACGCCGCGCCACTCGCGCCGGACGATTCCCGACCCGTCGATCACGAAAGTGCTGCGCTCGATGCCGCGCACTTTTCTGCCATACATGTTTTTCATCTTGATGACCGAAAAGGCCTTGCAGGCGGCCTCGTCCGAGTCCGACAGCAGCTCGAAGGGGAAGCGCATCTTCGCCTTGAAGTTTTCGTGCGACTTCAGGCTGTCTCGCGAAATTCCGTAAATCGCGCAACCGAGGCGCTTGAACTCGGGGTAGAGGTCGCGAAAATTCTGGCCTTCGGTCGTGCAGCCGGGCGTGTTGTCCTTCGGGTAGAAGTAGAGGACAAGGGGCTTGCCCTTGGCGCTTGAGAGGCGGAAGCTCTGGCCGCCTGTAGCCGGCAGTTCGAAGTCGGGCGCTGGCTGATCTAGCATTCTTTGCGTCGGGCACCCGTCGTGCGACGGACCCGGATAATGTTGACCGAAAGAGGCGGGCGGTGCAAGTTACGCGAGGAACTCCCTGCCCTGGACGCACACCGGAGCGGGCGCGCCCGGCAGCGCCAAAGTGTCAACCACGCTCCGCGGCAGCCTTGCCACGTCAAGCGTGGCCGCGTAGTCCCTGAGCGTGACCAGCTCGTAGCCGAGCGCCTTCCAGCCCGACAGCAACGCACGCAGGGCAGGCTCGTACAACGTGCCTTCCACCTCCGCGCGCACCGTATAGACATGGCCGTTGGGCGGCGGGTCTCGGCTTAACTCCAGCAGGCGCTCTGGAGCGGTTTCGGCAGTGATGCCCTCCAAGCCCATCACCTCGTCCAGCGTGGGCAGCGTCGTGGGAAGTTGCGGGCAGGCTACGATCTCGCCATCCAGGATAGGCACGAACGGGCCGCTGCCCCGGGTGTCGGAGGCGTGCCTGAAACCCAGTCGCTGCGTCTCCCGGAACGCATAGCGGCTCATTCGCCAGCCGGGCGCGCCATGCGTGAGCGCCGGCGCGCCAATGATCTCCTCGAAACGCGTGCGGGCACGGGACATCGCTTCATGGATCCAGGCGGCATCCGCATGCGCGACGCGTCGCAGCCAGGCGGCGCGATCGTAGGCATGAATTCCCGCCTCGAAGCCGTCATCGGCGACCGCACGCATGACCTCCGCGCAGCGCTCACCGATGTCCGTCGCCGGGAGGAGCGTACCCGACAGCATCGCCGCGAACCCGTAACACCGGAGCCGGGGCACATGCGGCAGCGCGCCCAAGGCGCGGCCGGTGCGATCGGGCCCGAGGCTGAAGAGAAAAGTCGCCCCTGCGCCGTGCTCTTTGAGCAAGGCGGCGAGACGCGGGACCGCGCGCTGGGTGCCGCGCAAAGTGGCCACCTCGATACGGAGCGCGAGCTTCACGAGAGCCGTCAATCCATCGTGACGCAGCGCTGCGCCAGTCGGTGGAACTCACGCTCATCTGCGCTGCGTGCATCGAGCTTCATGGCGCGCGCCAGAGTCGGGTAGTGCTTGGTGATGGCGCGCGAGTACGCCGGGTCGTAGTGCTTGACGAGAAGATCGGCGATCAGCTCGTCCCACTGTCGCGCGAGCGCAAGGTCGCGCCAGCGCTCTATCACGGCGCGGCCGTGCAGGGGTGTCAGGCACTCGAGCCTCGCGATGAGGCTCTCGGGGTGGTCGAGGAAATGGCCGTACTCTTCCTTCAGCAACGCCACCCGCACAGGCACGGGGGCTTCGACGACAATGCAATCGCTGCTCCACATCGATTCAATCAGCGCCTCGGGCACGCGCAGGTTGCCCACCTTCCTGCTTTCGGCCTCAACGTAGACGGTGCGCGCTGTGTCGAATCCGCGGAGCGCGCCCCAGATGCGGCTGTCGAACAGCTTCTGGGATGGCTGTGCTGCATCGGGCAGGTCACCCAGGACGGAGCCGCGATGAGCCGCAAGCGCTTCGAGATCCAGGACCTGGCAGCCGGCTTCCTGCAGCGCCCGCAGCAGGCGGCTCTTGCCGGTGCCGGTGAGCCCGCAGATCACGCGCCAGCTGAACTTGCGCGGGAGAGCCGCAAGGTCTGCCACGACGGCGCGGCGATAGGCCCGGTAGCCGCCGTCGAGCCGCCCTACCTGCCAGCCGACCTGGGCGAGAACGTGGGCAAAGGCGCCGCTCCTCTCGCCGCCGCGCCAGCAGTAGAGGAGGGGCCGCCAGCTTCGCGGGCGATCGAGAAAATGCGCCTCGATGTGGCGGGAAATGTTCGCGCTGACGAGCGCCGCGCCGATCTTCTTGGCGTCGAAGGCGGACACCTGCTTGTAGATCGTGCCGACGCGTGCGCGCTCGGCGTTGTTGAGCACCGGGCAGTTCAGCGCGTCGGGAACGTGGTCCTCCGCAAACTCGGCTTCGGAGCGAACGTCGATGATCTCGTCAAACCCGGTGAGTTGTGCTACGGTAACCGTCGAGATTTCACGCACGGAATTTCCTGTCGCATCGCGCTTATTTGCTGCGTCCGCTGGCTCACCTTGCGCGCGTCAGCGCAGAGTTTAAGATAAATCCCGATGAATAAACCATCCGAATCCCCGCGCGTCCGCCTGACGCAACTGTCGCATGGCGGCGGGTGAGGGTGCAAGCTCACGCCAGCGTTGCTGAGCGAAGTGTTGGCGGGCACGCCGGCCGCAGGGATCTTTCCGGATCTCCTGGTCGGCAAGGAGTCGAGTGACGACGCGGCCGTCTATCGCCTGAACGATACGCAGGCCGTCGTCGCGACGACCGACTTTTTCATGCCGATTGTCGACGATCCCTACGATTTCGGCTGCATTGCCGCCACCAACGCGATCTCGGATGTCTACGCGATGGGCGGCAAGCCGTTCCTCGCGCTCGCTCTGCTCGGCGTCCCCGTCGGCAAGCTTCCGATGGAGGACGTCCAGCGCATCGTGGCGGGCGGGCACGACGTCTGCGCCCGCGTGGGTGTGCCGATCGGCGGCGGGCATTCGATCGATGCGCCGGAGCCCATGTACGGTCTCGTGGTGCTTGGGCTCGTCAAGCCGGACGAGGTGAAGCGCAACGATCGCGCTCGTCCGGGCGACGTCCTCATCCTGGGCAAGGGACTCGGCATCGGGATCCTCAGCGCAGCGCTCAAGAAGGGCGAGCTGAAAGACAAGGCGTACCGGCAGATGCGCGAGACGGCCACGCAGCTCAACACCCCCGGGCTCGCCCTGTCGTCGATGCCGGGCGTGCACGCCATGACGGACGTCACAGGATTCGGGCTGCTCGGCCACCTCCTCGAAATCTGCCGCGGCTCGAAGCTATCGGCGCGACTCGACTTCAGCGCCGTGCCGTTGCTCTCGGCAGCACGACACTTGGCGGAAGCGGGCTACAGCACGGGCGCCGGCGATCGCAACTGGTCAAGCTACGGCCCATCGGTCGAGCTGCCGGCGGCGAGCCCCGTCTGGCACCGCAAGATGCTCACCGATCCGCAGACGAGCGGCGGGCTGCTCGTCGCTTGCGACCCGGCGAGTGCACCGGCGGTCCTGGAAATCTTCCGGGCGCAGGACTTCAAACAGGCAGCCATAATCGGATCGCTCGTCGGGGGCGAGCCGCGCGTGATCGTGAGCTGACTACGGCTTCTTTAGTAAAGGCTCGAGCTTCGGCCAGACGTTTTCAAGGATTCTCGGCTGGGCCGCCGCGCTCGGGTGGATGTTGTCCTCCTGCATGAGGTCGCGACGCTCGCCGACGCCCTCCAGGATGTAGGAAACCAGCGGCACCCGATGGCG
>DASPGR010000109.1:0-3443 GCA_035620515.1 Burkholderiales bacterium
CGATTACGTCGATATCGGGCGCGAATCGGGCCCCGGCATGGGCGTCGAGGCAATCCGCCGTTTCCTGCAGGACCAGAGCATCGAGCATCCGCCGTATGCGCCGCCGTTTCTGAGGGCGGGCAAGCTCGTCATCGCGCACACCGCGAACATCCTGCACTTCCTCGGCCCTCGGATCGGGCTGGCGCCGAAGGCAGAAGGTCCACGCCTGTGGGCGCATCAGTTGCAGCTCACGGTGACCGATTTCGTGAAGGAGATCCACGATACGCATCACCCGATCGCGAACAGCCTCTACTACGAGGACCAGAAACCCGAGGCGCTGCGGCGTACCAAGCTCTTCCTGGCGGAGCGGCTGCCGAAGTACCTCGGCTACTTCGAGCGCGTGCTGAAGGCCAACGGAGGCGGCGGCATGGTGGGCCGCAGCGTGTCCTACGTCGATCTCTCGATGTTCCAGCTGATCGAGGGATTGCGCTACGCCTTTCCGCAAAACATGAAGAAGGCCGAGCCGCAATATCCGGGCCTGACGGCGCTGCTTGACAAGGTGGCGTCAAGGCCCAACGCGGCGGCGTATCTCAAATCGCCGCGCCGGCTCGCGTTCAACGACAAGGGATTGTTCCGGCGGTATCCCGAGCTCGATGAAGTCTCGTGATCACTTCAGCTCGAACACGCGCGAGAACGCCTTCCCGCCCTGCCGCGGGAGATAGCAGTTCACTTTCATCCGCACCGCGCCGCTCTGGGCGTTCTTCGCGAAGGAGAGGATCATGAAGTTCTCTTCCGTGCGCTCGGGATCGTCGGGGTTCGCGGGCACGGCCTCGAGATAGGTGATCGGCACCGGCGCGATGCCCGCCACTGACGCCGGCGGCCACTCGTGCGGCTCGATATCCTGGCCGGGCAGCCACACGTCCTTCGCGTACTGGCTGCCGGTCCCGGTCGCCGTCCAGATGTAATTCCCGTCGTCCTCCACGAGCGACATCGGCGAGGTCACGATCTCGATCAACTTCGGGCCGCCGGGCAACTGCGCCTGGGAAATGCGCCCGAAGTGCGCGTCGCCCGCAAGGTAGACGAGAT
The DNA here is from genome assembly GCA_035620515.1 of Burkholderiales bacterium. Classification (GTDB taxonomy): domain Bacteria; phylum Pseudomonadota; class Gammaproteobacteria; order Burkholderiales; family SG8-41; genus SG8-41. The sequence continues at coordinate 1,066 of DASPGR010000109.1, forward strand.
CGTGCGATGTCGCGGCGAGCAGCTGGCAGAGCTCGCTGTACTGGGCCGGGAACGAGCGCAGATTCGATTCGCCCCCGGGCGCGCCGTCAAAGAGGAGCTGCCCGCCGGCAATGACGCCCGGCCCCTTGAGCCGAAGCACCCAGTTGCGGAGGGCGAGGAGATCGGCGGGGTCCGCGAAGCGCGGCTCGGGCGCGTCGCGCCTCGTCCGGTTGCGCTGCGTGTCGAGAACGAAGATCGAAAGATCATTACCGATGTCCATCGTATGCGTGGCGCGCACGCTCTGAAATGCATCGCGCAGCGCCGTCGAGAGGATTTCCCAGTCCGACCACCGCTGCGGCTCGAAGAGCTGCGGCAGGGAGAGCGTCTCTTCGGGGTAGCCCGTCCAGTACTCGTGCTCGCCGGTCACGAAGCAGGTCGCGCCCAGGCTGAGGAGGCTGCCGAGCTCCGTCCAGGTGCTGCCGTATCGGCGCAGGAACGCATCTGCCAGCCGGTCGCGGGAGTAGCCGCCACTCATTTCTCTCAGAAGTCCCCGGTAATAGGGGGCGTCGAGGTAGACCTGGTTTCCGAGCAGGAGCTTCAGGTCCGGTCGTGAAGTGATAGACCCGTAGAGGCGCAGGTAGTGCCGTGCGACCCTGCCGCTGTCATGCTGCCGGGCGTAGCACGAGCCCGCGAACACCTTGAATGGCCGGGCCTCGCCCGACGGCGCAATCGCGGGCTCGTACGGGATGTCAGCGGGCGTTCTCGCGGTTGCCGCAGAGGCGCTTTTCATCACAGGCGAGCTCCGCCGCGGCCCGGAATCGTGATCGATGCTCCAGCGCGCAAGCGGAACGTGCAGCGGCAGTCCTGCGGGGAGCGTCGCGGCCTCCGCGTACGCCTCGTCCGCGCCGCTCTTCTCGTTGACCAGCACCAGGCCGTAGTGCTTTCCGGGGAGAAGGCCCGACAGGGTGATCTCCCGGTACCAGCAGTTGAATCCGTCCTTGTTCACCGCCGGCTTCCAGTCCCCGGGGCGCAGCAGCGCCTCGTCCACCTTGGTGCGGGATGCCGGGTCCCAGACGCTGAACCTCAGTTCCTGGGATGGGGCGCCATCATCGAGCTTGCCGATCCAGACGCGGAGGGTCCGGGCGGACACGTCCTTGGGAATGACCAGAAAACCGGTCGCAGCCTCGAGCGGCGGCTCGATATCCTCGACGAACTCTCCCATCCGGATATCACCGGCGTCCGAGGTCGTTGCCGCGCTGGCGATGCCCTGTCCGATTGCGGCGAGCGTCAACGCGGGCGTGCCGGGCTGAAAGAAGAGGGGGACGGTGTTCAGAAGCTCCCGCGCCGAGACGTAGCCCAGCACGCGCTCTTCCAGCCATCCTTGCTGGCGCAGCTCGAGGTAGGCCACGTCGTTTCTCGGGAAATAGGTGAAGCGCGTCAGGCGGCCTTCGCTGCGCGCGAGGCGCACGAAAGGCAGCATCCCCGGTTTCGCATCCGCCGCGGCGCTGAAAAGGCGGAACGCCAGGCCGGCGCTGCGTCCCTTGTAGACGCGGCGCATCTCGGCGGGATCATCACTCAACAAAGTGCCGCGGCCGTTGGTGATGCGCACGATCCCGATCGTCTCGCCTGCGCGCTCGACGCTCGGAACGTAACCCAGCAGGTATGGCTTGCGGAATGGTCGATTGGCCACGAGGCGCCCAATCTTTTTGTTGAAGTGTCGCGACGAGGTCAACGCGACTTCGTGCTTCCCGTCGAGGATGCTACACCAGCGTGCGCCGGGCATGGTCGCGCCGGGATTCAAAAGTTGAGGGTATAGTCTTGGCCTAGAAACGGTAGTCCAACACTACTAGCGGCTCATAGGACGAGAATACGAGCAACGCTGCTGCGTGCACCCGGCATGGGCAAGCGCGAACGTCAATTCAGGTGCAGATGAATAGAGCGTTCGCGTGCATGATCCGCATCGGCGCGGGCCTGATGATTCTTGCCGGGCTCCCGGCGTGCACGCAGATCGCGCCGCGCGCGAACGTTCCCTACGAGGAGCGGCCGTCGCCCAACTTCAATGAGCGGCGCCCCAATTACGTCATCATCCACTACACGAGCCACGATGATGCCGAGCGCTCGCTCTCGACGCTGACCGATCCGATGCGCGAGGTGAGCGCCCATTACCTCGTCGCGCGCGACGGCACGATCTATTACCTCGTCGACGAGCTCGCGCGCGCGTGGCATGCCGGGGACTCGTACTGGGGCGGAACCCGCGACCTCAACTCGTCCTCCGTCGGCATCGAGCTCGACAACAACGGCGAAGAGCCTTTTTCAGAGCCGCAGATCGAGTCGTTGCTGAAGCTCCTCGCGGACCTCAAGGTGCGCTACAAGATCCCGGCGGCGAACTTTCTCGGGCA
>DASPGR010000110.1:0-2099 GCA_035620515.1 Burkholderiales bacterium
CCCGCCTTTTTGATTGAAAACCGCGATCCGGGCCACTGGATCCCCTTCCCCTGCAAAAGGGACGGTCAGGTTACCCTCGACGGCAGGGGTCCGGCAAGGTCAGCGCGCACGCGATTGGCCGTCAATGCGGCATAGTTCACCTCGAGTTGCGGGAATGTTGCCGATCTTCCCTTCCATTCGACGCAGGAGCCCTACCTGGCGCAGCAGATGCTGCCCTTGCCCGCCGTGGCCGGGGTTTCATCGATGTGGAGTCGGGCGGCTGGTGCACCACGGGCATCGGGCTCCGTGAGCGCTCTCACGTCAGCCGAACAGGCCGCCGACGCGCGTTCCCGCAATCCGGTTCACGATAAAGAGGCTCACGGCGCACAGCGCGATGAGAATGACGCCGAGCGCGGCCGCCTGGCTGTGCGATCCCGCAATGTAGTAGGTGAAGATGCCGATGGGTATCATTTCCCAGCCGCCCAGCGCCAGGAACAGCGTGGCGGACGCCTCCTGGATCGACATGATGAAGGAGAACATCGCGCCGACGAGGATCCCCTTCCACACCAGCGGAACGGTGATGTCCCGGAACGTCCTCAATTTCGAGGCGCCGACGTTCTCGGCCGCCTCCTCCATCGATTTGTGCACGAGCAGCAGCGACGAGTAGCTGCCGCGCACGGTGTAAGGCAGCCGGCGAACGGCGAGCACCAGCGGAAAAACGATCCACAGGCTGGTGAGCGCAACGTCGAGGCCCGGTATCGGATAGTGAAAAGCGCGAATATACGCGATGCCGATCGCGGTGCCCGGAATGGCGAGGATCAGCGTGGTGAGCGCGTCCATCGCGCCGCGCCCCGGCGTGCGGGTACGGCCCATGATCCAGGCCATGGGAACTCCGATCACCAGGCAGATCAATACGGCCAGCCCGGAGAACAGGAGCGAGTTGATGATGAACTTGGGCGTCTCGATGCTGACCTGCCTGAAATAGTCGAGCGTGTAATGGACGGGGAATGGCGTCAGCGCCCAGCCCTTGCCGACAGCGGCGAGCAGCACCCCGACCTGGGGGATGGCGCACACGACGAGAAGCATCACAAGAAAACCTACGGCGACCCAGCGCTTGACGGGTCCGAGGCGCCGGCGCTCCACCTTCGAGTAGGCAAGCGAGCTGTAGTCCTTGATCGCCACGTAGTGCCGCGCCACCAGCACGAACACGATGGCGAGCAGGACGAGCAGCGCCGAGATCACGATGCCCATGCGGAAGATGCGCCGGTCGACGAACTGGACGATGTTGAGGTAGGCCTGCACGGCGAGGAGATCCTGCACGCCGACGACAAGCGGCGTGACGAAGTCGGCGAAGGTCCAGATGAAGACGAGCAGCGCGCCCGAAACGTAGCCGGGGGTGGCGAGCGGCAGCGTGACGTCCCAGAAGCGCCGCCATGCGGTGGCGCCCATGCCCTGGGCGGCTTCCTCCAGCGACGGATCCACCTTGGACATCGAATCGAGGATGGAGAGCGTCATCAAGGGAAAGAGATGCACGGTCTCGACCAGCAGCACGCCGTGCATCCCGTACATGAAGTTCACCGGGGTCGTGAGGCCGAACCAGTCGTGGAGAAACACGTTCACCGTCCCGGCGCGACCGAGAATGAAGACGAAGCCGAGCACGCCGACCAGCGGCGGCAGGATCATCGGCAGCATCGTGAGATACGCGAAGAGATTCCGGCCGGGAAAATCGTAGCGGATGATGAGAAACGCCACCGCAATCCCGACCACCGAGGTCGTCACGACCGCGGCCGCGCCCAGCATCAGGGAGTTCCAGAGCGAGCGCAGATAGAAGCGGTCGGTGAAAAACTCGTAGAAGTTCGCGATGGTGAACTGGCCGGCCTCGTTGGTGATGGCGTCGTAGAAAATCCGCAGCAGCGGATACAGCACGAAGATGATCAGAAACGTCCAGATCAGCGTGAAGCCGACCACGGAGACCGCCGGGATGCGTGGTCCTCTGGCCGCGGTGGCAACGCTCTGTGCAGTGGCCATGCGGATCAATCCGCGGGGATCGCCAGCGTGCTGGCAATCAGGCAGCTCAGGGTGACCGCCTTGCCCATCGGCAGCTGCTCGTGGTGCCACGG
>DASPGR010000111.1:0-2693 GCA_035620515.1 Burkholderiales bacterium
AAAGGAGGAGTTGATGGCAAAGCTCACGCTCAAACAAGCCAACACCATTATCGAGAAAGCCTTCGCGAAGGCCGCGGAGAAGAAGTACAACGCGCTCGGTGTCGTCGTGGTCGACGAGAGCGGCAATATCGTCTCCGCTCAGCGCCAGGACGGCGCGAGCATGTTCCGGCTCGACGTCGCGCGCGGCAAGGCGTGGGCATCGGTGGCGATGGGGGCCTCGAGCCGCGCGCTTGCCCGGCGCGCGAAGAACAACCCCAACTTCTTCATGACCCTGGCTTCGACGGCGGGCGGCAAGTTCCTGCCGCAGGTCGGCGCCGTGCTGATCAAGAACGCGCAGGGCGAGATTCTCGGCGCGGCCGGCGGCAGCGGCGGCACCGGCGAGGAAGACGAGGCGTGCTGCGCTTATGGCATCGAGCAGGCGGGGTTGGTCCCTGACGCCTCGGAATAAAAAGTACTGCGGGAGGCCGCGAGGTGCTCGCGCAGGAGGCTTCCGCCGAGGCGGGCCGGCCCGTCGTATCCCGCCGTGCGCAGTGTGCGCCACATGGTCGTGGTGTTGCTGGTCAGAACAGGTTTCCCGAGCTCCGCTTCGAGCTCATCGACCCCCTCCAGCGCCCGGAAGTTCGTGCAACTGATGAAGATACCGTCGGCCTCGGGACAGTTCACCTCGCGCGCTAGCGCCATGGAGCGCTCGGGCGGCAGGAAGGCCGGACATTCGACATCGAGCCCCGTCTCGCGCACGACCTCGATGCCCTTGCCGGCCAGGAACGAGACGAGGCGCTCGTTGAGCCACTTCGGATAAGGCGACGCGATCGCGACGCGCGACACGCTCATCTCGCGCATTGCTTCCACCAGCGCGGTCGCGGTCGTCGTGGCGGGGATCCCTGTCTTCTGCTCGATCACGTCGGTAATTTCCCGGTCCATCGTCGGCCGCACGAAGCTGCCGCCGGTGCAACCGAAACAGATCGCGTCGAGCTTCGCGTGCGCGAGGAGCTCCGCCAGCGCCGGCACCTCGTGGATCATGTGAAGGAGGGTTTCCTCCTCATCATCGGTGTGCGCGATGCGCGTGAAATGCACCGAGACGCCCTCGGGGGCGAGGCGCTGGCACTCGTATTCCATTACCGTGTTCCAAGAGGGAACGATAAAACCCAACTTCTTCTTCCAGTCCGCCATTGTCCTGTCCTCGCTCATGTAGTTCAGTGCGTCAACGCTGGGCGAGCCCCAGTTCCTCCATCATCTTTCCGATCAGCTCGTGCTCGCTGTCGAGATGCTTGCGCGTCTCGGCGCTCGACCGGTAATCCTCGGCCCATGCGTTCTTGGCGACGTTCTTCTTCCATTCTTCGCGCTGCAGCGCCTGGGCAAAGGCCTCGTCCCAGAACGCGATCTGGGCGGCCGTGAGATCCTTCGCGCCGATGAAGCCGCGCCAGCTGTAGAAAACGGCGTCGATGCCCTGTTCCCTGAAGGTCGGGATCGTGGACGCCGCTCCCGCCTGCCTTTGCGGCGCGCTCAAGCCGATCGCACGGAGCTTGCCCGCTGAAATATGCGGCAGCGCGTTGGCGGGCGCGCCGACCAGCACGTCGATGTGACCGCCCAGCACTGCAGTGGCCCCGACCCCGCCCGATTTCTGTATCACGATCTTCGACTGTTTGGGCTCGACGCCCGCTGCCTTGAAGATCATCCCGATGACGACGTGATTGTGGTTGCCCGGGGAGGACGCGAACGCAAAGCTCAACGACGTCGGATCGTTGCGGATGTGATCGAGCAGCGCCTTGCCCGAGGTGATCGGCGAGTCCTCGCGCACCGTCACGAGCACGTATTCCCGCAGGATGATGCTGAGCGGCGTGAAGTCCTGGTAGCGCAGCTTGCTCACGCCGCGAACCTGGTTGGTCACCATCGTCGGCGAGAACGTCGCGATGTAATGCGGGTTCCCCGGTTGCTGCGCCAGGTACGTCCACGCAACGGTACCCCCGCCGCCCTGGCGGTTTGATACGGTGATGCTCGGAAACACAGGGTTCGCCTGCAGCAGCTTCTGTACCACGCGCGCCGTGCGGTCGGAAGAGCCGCCCGGACCGGATGCCACGATGATCTCCACGTTCCGTTCGGGCGTCCACCCCTGCGCAGATGCCGCGCCCGACACAACAGCGGCGAACGCGGCCGCGACGCACGCGGCGGCTCTGATCGCCGGATACCGGTTCAGCATGATCTCCTCCCTTGAGATGTCCAGTGCCGGTCACTGCGCGACGCCACGACCGTCGTCATGCCGAGCCCTGGATGCAGCCCGGAAATCCTATACAGAGTGCCGCGCGTTGTCATCCTTCGATTCGGAAGTGGCCAGTGGCGCGCTCCGCCTCCCGTCGCGATTGACGCAGCATGCTTCGCTCACTATGCTTCGCGGACGCCCACCGCAAGGACACTCCATGAGCACGACGAAGACATCCCCGAGCAAGACCAGGACGGAAGGCGCCGTCAAGGGCGGCGACGGCGACTACATCTTTCCTCTCATGCAGATGGCCGGCATCGAGGCCGGGACCGGGTACTCGACGGCACACGGTCCTGTGGTCGAAGGCGAGCGCATGCAGTGCGCGCTGGTGACGAAGGAGCGCGGCACCGGCTCGCGCCCGCACCACCATCCGAACGAGCAGTGGAACTACATCGTCAAGGGCACGCTGCGCGTCAAGGTCGGCGACGGGCCCGAG
>DASPGR010000112.1:0-8312 GCA_035620515.1 Burkholderiales bacterium
TGACCAGTATCGCCCGATTTCAGGCCGCCCCGCAAACCGGACGCCTGCAGCCCTTTAACGGCCCATAAACACGGATGGTCTCTCCCTGGGAGAATGGTCCTAGCAGAAAAGGATGCGGCGGCCATGCGCAAGCACCGGCGGCGGGTGGATAGTTGCACGAACAAGCCCCGGAGGTTCCGGGGCAACCTGGCGCGGGGCGCTTTTCGAATGCCGCGTCAACAACGGGGGAGATCACATGCTGCATCAGCTCGACAAGGCGTTCCACTACTCCGAAGGCGTCATCGCTGCTCCTGCCCCTTCCGTTGCAGTCACCGCGCCGCGCGCAAAGGGCGAATTGCGCGAGCAGATCTTCATGGACGTGATCGCTGCCCATCGTAATGTGCTGAGATTTGCCTTCGTGGGGCTGGGCGTTGCCTTCTGCGTGAGAACCTTCCTGGGGTAAGTCAATCGGCGCCAGGCCGCGTTCTCCCGAGGTAGCGGCAGCAATCCTTGGTCGCGCCTGAGCCCAAAGTTCGGATTCGTGTTGTCCCGCTGTGAGCGGGGCGTTTATCCTAACGCTCATGGGCAGGATGGATCGATCCTGCGATCGGGAATCTGGAAGAACGGAAGCCTCGTGGGAACGACCAGGTGATGGTGTTCGGTATCCGTGCATGCCTTGGAACGGCGCTGGTTGTGACAATGGCCGGGCTGAGTCAGCCGGTTCACGCCGCAAGCGGAGGCCAGATGAGGTTTGACTACATCCCGCCGCAGTTCATCGCGGCATTGGGCGACCCTGGCGCGAGCTCGGGGAGCGGCGCGCAAACGTGGGGTCTCTGGCCTCTCGACCCGGGCCCCCGGGGAGTTTCGCTGAGCGACTTTGAACAATTGAAGAAGGCGGGCGGTCTCGCCCCCGCGCGCTGGAAATTCGACAGCAAGGGCTGGTGGCTGGAGGAGAACGGCCTCATCATGGAGGCGCCCGTGTTTCCGCTCTCTCCCGGAAAATACCTGGTCACCGGTGCGCGCGAGGTAACGACCGTGCTCACCGTTCATCCCGCGGACAGGAATGGAGACCGTCGCTGGGAGCTCGCTGACCGCGCGACCCTGCACGACGTGACGCACCTGGGCTGCCGCTCGGCGCGCTATACGCCGGCCGCTGGTGATGGCTCGTGCTCTCCGGAGAACGCGCAGAAGACCGCGTTTCCGGTTGATCCAGGGGGAGCGATGCCTCCGGTCAAGGGCTGCAAGAAGCAGGACTACCTGGTTCTGATCGTCATCGGCGTGCCCGCAAAGGACGAGCACCGATGACGGACAGACTTGCCGACAGGAGACGAAGCAGGCGGATCGACGTGATGCTGCCGGTGATCCTGGAGAACGCCAGGGCCGTCACCCGTGACGCCAGCGCTTCGGGCGTTTACTTCTGGAAACGCGGCACGTTCATGTATGGCGATTCAATCCGCTTTGCGATTGAACGAGAAACCGCATCCGGCAGGATCCTGCAGAAATGCCGCGGCGTGGTCATTCGCACGGAGCCGGATGACAACGGCGTCGGAGTGGCGGCGAGGATCATCGAATCGACGACGGAGCCGGCGCCGGGCGCGGTTGGCGGCGCTGACCTGCGCGAGCCCCTTCGCGAGCTCCTCCGCGAGCCCACTCGCGAGCAGCCTCGCGTAACCGTCGAGCCGAGGCATGATGCGCTGACTCCAGCCATCAAACCCGTCGACCGCTCGTCTTCAGAGCTTCGAACGAAGCCACCTGAGGCCAGCGAGGAGCCGCGGACCGAGACCCAGGCGCCTGAAGCCAGCGAGGAGCCACGGGCCGACACCGAGCGCAGGGATGCCGCGACCGCTTCAGCCATTGAAACGGTCCACCGCTGGTCGTCCCTGCTTCGAAAGAAGGCACTGGAGGCCTGCGAAGAGCTGCAAGCTCAGGACGCGCTCGAGTGGGACTTTCCATCGATCGTGGACGCAGCAACCACGCCTTCCGGTCGCGTGAGGGTGTGTTCCGTTACCGCCGTTGATTTGGTAACGAGGGCGTCTCGAGGCTCAGGCGATGGCGGAGTGGTTGGCGGCGCCTACCATGGCCCGGACCTGCCACTCTCGAAGGGCGAAATCGACGCCCGCAGGAGTGCGGGCGACGTGAGCGAGTTCATGAGCTGGCGAACGGCGCATGACGGCGGGGCTGTCCGCATTGATCTGGAGGCATGTCTGGCCCGCCCGTCGCGGAGCGATCGAGTGCCACAGACAACATCATTGCCAAGGGTCGTCGTGCGCATGACATCCGTACGCGACGACAACCACCATCAGGAAATCGAGAAGGACTGCTTCGAGCAGGCATCGTATAGCGACCCGGCGAAGGCGTTCGAGGCCTTCCTTGCGCTTGCCGTGGAGAGCGCCATCCTCATCAATCTGCCGTCTCGTGAGGAAACGGGAGCAGGTCCGCTGTTCCGATCGGCAGCGTAGATAACAGGGTTTTTCAGCGGCCGTCGAAGCTCCCGTAGGGGCGCGTGATGATCTCGAGCAGGTGCCCGCTCGGGTCCTCGAAATAGACACCGCGGCCGCCGTAGTGGTGGTTGATCTTGCCCTTGCGCGTCTTGCCCGGGTCGGCCCAGTAGGACACACCACGGTCGCGGATGCGGCCGAAGATCTGGTCGAACTCGGCCTCGCTGACGAGGAAGGCGTAGTGCTGCGCCTGGACTTCCATGTCTTCCGCGTCCAGAAAAGCGAGCGTCACCTCGTTTCCGACCTCGATGTCGAGGAACGGGCCGAAGGGCACCGGCGCGGGCAGGCCGAAGAGCTCGCTGTAGAACCTGGCTGCGGCTTTCGGGTCGCGCGAGTGGACGATGGTGTGGTTGAGCTTGACGGTCATGCAGCGGAAACGGTGCTCTGATCCCGGCTGAGCGCGGCTGCGGGCTTCGGGATGCCATAGAGCCGCGCGCAGTTGTCCCAAAGTATCTTGCGCCGCTGCTCGCCGTTCAACGGCAGCCCGAGGAACTGCTGGATCGCTTCGGGAAACGCGCCGTCGGCATGCGGATAGTCGCTCGACACCACGAAATACTCGGCGCCCATCTTGTTGATGACGTCGACGGCCGGCTCCTCATCGACATCGAGCGCGATGTAGCACTGGCGCCTGAAGTACTCGCTCGGTGCCATCTTCAGCTGATACTCGCAGCCGGGACCGAATTTCTCCCACTGGTCATCGAGCCGCCACAGCCACCAGTGGAGCCATCCGGCCGTTCCCTCGAGGAACGCGCAGCGCAGCTTTGGGTGGCGGTCGAGGATGCCGCCGCTCGTCATGCTCGCGATCGCGCCCATCAGCTCGACCGGATTGCGGATGGCGTGCGCGATCGGGTAGAAGTTGGCGTGCCCGACGTAGCGCTGCCCGGCGTCGTCCTTGAGTGAGGTGTTCCCCGTGGGATGGAAGCCGATCGGCACGTCGAGGCGCTCGAGCTCGCTCCATAGCGGCTCGCACGCGGGATCGTGCAGGTGCTGGCCGTGGACCGGATTGGGTGTGCCGATCACCGCGACCGCGCCCAGCGTTTCAACGCAGCGGCGCGCCTCATCGCGCGCGAGTCCGACGTCGTGCATCGCGATCTGCGCGGCGAACTTGAGCCGCTGCGGATCGGTCTTGCAGTAATCGGCAGCCCAGTTGTTGTAGGCGCGTGCCAGCGCCGCCGCGTAGTCAGGCGCGAGATCGTCGTGGCACAGGATCTGCCGCCCGCGGGTGCCGTACATCGCGGCAACGTCGATGCCCTCGATGTCCATTGCCGTCAACGTCGAGGCGGGATCGAAGCCGCGCGAGCGCGCGACGTTGAAATGCGGATGACGCGCGCGGCTGCGTCGTCTCAACTCGCGGCTCGAGGCCGTCGCGGCCTGTGCCTTGGCGAATGCCGGAATCGCGAGCCCCTGCACTTCCATGCCGCGGATGGTATCGGCGTTGCCCTTGTCCTCGGTGCTCGGCTTCAGCGGCTGCTGCTGTGCAGCGTAGAACCGCGGGGGGTTCGCCCGGTAAGGCTCGTCAAGATAACGGGCCCAGAGATCATCAGGCTCGTTCATGTGCAGGTCGCTGTCGATGATGAGGTAGCCTTCGCGTGCCATCTTCTCCTCCTGTAGACGACGGGCGCCCGGGGGGCGCGTCATGGCAAATCGTGCGCTTGGCCGCCAAAGGGGGTCAAGGAAAATCGGGGACAGACCAGGCAGACCACGGTTCGCTGCGGACATTCCAGCCCCAGACCGGTTAACTGTGCCGAAATGAAAACGCAGAACTCGGAAGGTACGCCCCTCACCGATGGCGCCTGGCGTCGTTCAATCGGGGATGTTTTCGAATGGTAAGAATCGACTACAGATAGCGGAATTAGTCCGCCTCTCCACGCGCTCTGTCCCTGATCAGCGACGCTAAAAAAACTGCGCCAGTCTGGCCCGGACCACACAAACAGTTGCGACAATTGCACATTCGCCTTTTCGATTCAGTCCTTCTTCCCGTCGGTAAAGCATGAAAGGCGTGATCTGCTTCCTCGTAGTCATTGCCGTGTTCACGGCGGATCCATGCTTCGCCGCCAAGCGCTACGTGGACCCACGCAATCCGGCGGCGCGGAACACGGGCGACGGTGCGCTCGAGCGTCCCTACCGAACCCTTTCTTATGCTATGACCCAGCTCCAGCCGGGCGACACGCTGACCATTGCCGGCGGGGTGTATCGCGAGACGCTCAGATTTCCCGCGCGCACCTGGTCGCTCGCCGCCACGAGGATACAGCCGGCCGCGGGCGAGACGGTCCTCATCAAGGGATCCGATATCGTGACCGGGTGGTCGCCCCGGGGAGGCGGCGTTTTCGCCAGGTACGTCTGGACCGTGAACAGTCAGCAGGTGTTTGTCGACGGCGTGGCGTTGCAGCAGATAGGAGGCACGGTTTTTGGCGGGTATCCGACCAAAGCGGATCACCCCCTCCACAAGGTTCAGGGCGGATCCGGCGGTATCTGGCGGGGACGCATCCCCGGCGGCCTCGCCGAAATGACCGATTACAGCTTCTACTACGATGCCGGGGCGCAGGCCCTCTATATCAAGGTTCCGTTCAGCTCCCTGGACGGGCGCACGGTCGAAGTGAGCGTGCGCACGCATCTGCTGTTCGGCGAGGGACTGGAGAAAGTCACACTGAGAAAGCTGTCGTTCCAGCATTCAAACACAACCGCGGTGACGCGGGGCGGCGCGATCACGCTGTTCCAAAGCAACCGCAATGTGCTCGACTCGCTCGAGGTTTTCGAGGCCGACGGCGTCGGCTTCGACATCTCCGGTGACGAGAACACGATCAAGCACAACCGGGCCAAGTACTGCGGCCAGTTGGGCATGAAGGTGCGCGGCCGCGCCAACACGTTGACCTACAACGACACGAGCTACAACAACACCCGCGGCTTCACTCGATGGTGGGAGGCCGGGGGCGCGAAGTTCACCGGCGAAGGCGGGCTGCGCGACTCGAGCGTCAGTCGCCACCGCGCGACGGGCAACAACGGCGACGGAATCTGGTTTGACTGGATGAACACCAATAATCGTGTCTACGAGAGCATAGCCGTCTACAACCATGGCCACGGGATCCACTACGAGGCGAGCCAGAAGGGCTACATCTTCGACAACTACACCTTCGGCAACGCGCTGCGCGGGATTTACCTCCCGCACAGCTCGGGCTCCATCGTCGCGTTCAACATGGTCGCGAACAACGGCTACGAGGGCATCGCGATCATCGACGAGGGCCGGTCTCCTTCCAATGCGCTTCTCAGGCCGCGGGGCAATGTCGTGCATGGCAACATCATCGCCTGGAACGGCAGGGCAGCGCTGGTGCTTCCACAGGCGCGCGCCGACAATACGGCCAATTTCAATCTGTACCTGGGCGACACGCCACCTGCGTTCTCCCTCGGCTGGCACCCGCTAATCATGCCACTGAAGTACTGGCGATCCGCGTCCGGGCAGGACCTGGATTCCTGGAGCCTGATTTTCGGTATTCCCACGAGCTTGCGCGGCGCGTTCAGCAGGAAGGAGTCGGACCTCGTCTGGACCCCCGTGCGCTCGGTCGCCGCCCGGTACACCGCACCTTCTCTTGCCGGGACCCTGCCGCAGTCTGGCGCGCATAGCGCAGTCCCTGGACCCGAATGGCAATGAGCGAACACTCCCCGTAGGAGGGGATCAAGGGCCAATCTTCGCCCGGCCGCATTCTCTTGGAGACCTCAGGGTCAAACCACGTTTTCCCCGCGCGCAAACGCGGCTTGCGCGCGAAAGCTCCCGAACTGCGTCCCTGAATTTGACACTCGTTTCACGGCGGCGTAGCGTTTCCCGGAGTCGCATCTCGTCCGCCGGGAGGACCCCATGAAAGAAGGTCTGCGCTTCGTCGATTCCGATATGCACGTCATGGAACCGCCGGATCTCTTCGAGCGGTACATCGACCCGAAATTCAAGGACCGCGTCAGCGTCAAGGTCGGATCCGACGGCCGGCCGATGCGGGGCCCGGCCGGGTTGATCCTTATCGACGGGCAGCCGACCTCGGACGCGGACATGCAGCAGTATCGCAAGCGGCTGCGTCCGGTCGCGACGAACAGCACCCAGCCGCTGTCGGGATCGCGCATCCACGACGCGAACCGGCTCGGGTTCGCGATCGAGCGCGACTACGATGGCGAAGCGCAGGTCATGGGCATGGCGATGGAAGGCATCGATATCGCGGTGCTCTATCCCACCACGTGCCTGAGCCTTCTCGGCCGCAACGGCATGGACCCCCGGCTCTCGCTCGCCCTCTGCCAGGCCTACAACAACTGGGTCCACGAATTCTGCCAGCACAGCCCCGAGCGATTGAAGTTCGTAGCGATTCTGCCCATACACGACGTCCATCTCGCCTGCCGCGAGCTCGTGCGTTGTGTGAGAGAACTCGGCGCCGTGGGCTCCTTCATCCGGCCGAACCTGCTCAATGGCCGCTACTGGCACTCCAACTACTGGGATCCCCTCTACACCGTGCACGAGGAGCTCAACGTGACGTGGGGGTTCCACGAAGGCGTCGGCGCCATCTATTCGCACATGCTCGAGCTCTACGGCGAGAACCGGTTCTACCGCCACGTGGCCGCGCACTGGATCGAGATGCAGCAGGCGCTGATCGCGATGGTGATCGGTGGCGTGTTCGAGTACCACCCGAAGCTTCGCGTCGCGTTCCTGGAATGCCAGAACTCCTGGGTGCCCGGCCTTCTCTCCCGCATCGAGTGGGACTATCCGCAATATCGCGAATCTCACGCGCCTTACCTCAGTCTCACCCCGAAGGAATATTTCCGGCGCAACTGCTGGGCCGCGGTCGAGGGCAGCGAGCCGGAGATCGAAGCGACCGCCGGCCTGATCGGCGCCGACCGGATGTGCATCTCGAGCGACTATCCGCACTTCGACTCCAATTTCCCGAACGTTGCGGCCAACTTGCTGAAGACTTGTAAGCGCGAGACCGCGGCGCAGATCTTGATGGGGGGCGCGCACCTCTACGGGTTCACGGAGGCGGATTTCCAGAAAGCGGACAAGGCAGCGGAAGCCTGGTCCGGGAAGCGCGTCGTATCGATCGCGGGGTAACCCGCAGCATCCGCGGGCGATCTAACGGGACCTGGCAGGCCCGGGCTTTCGCGTTTCGATCCCGGCCTTTTCTTATCCTGACTCCGATTCTGCGCAGGCGTTTCGCGGAGATGGGGAATGGCGCAGGATGCGTTCTTCACCGACGGGGCGGCCTATGAACGACGCATGGCGCGATGGACCCGTGCCGCGGGTGCGATCTTCCTCGATTGGGTCGCGCCACCCAGCGGTCTGCGCTGGCTCGATGTCGGTTGCGGTACCGGGGCCTTTACCGAGCTTGTCCTCGAAATGTGCTCTCCCGCAGCGTTGGTGGCGGTCGACCCATCGGCGGCACAAATTGAAGTTGCCCGGAACAAGTATATCGCGCAGCGCGCCGATTTCCGCGTTGCGGACGCGCAATCCTTGCCTTACGCAGACGGCAGCTTCGATGTCGTCGCCTCGGCGCTCGTCATCAACTTCATTCCCGATCGTCCCCGGGCGCTCGCCGAGATGCGCCGCGTGGGTGCTCCCGGCGGCCTGGTCGCCGGTTACGTCTGGGACCTTATCGCGGGGCCTAGCCCCTCTTACCCGATACGCACCGGTTTGAGCCGGATCGGCATCAAATTTCCGCCGATACCAGGCACGGAGGATTCACACCTCGACGCATTGGGTTCGTTGTTTGCTGCTGGCGGACTGGTAGACATCGCGACCCGGACGATTGACGTGACGACGACGTTTCCGGATTTTGACGATTTCTGGCGAATGCAAACGCCGACCTA
>DASPGR010000113.1:0-3489 GCA_035620515.1 Burkholderiales bacterium
ACCACAGCGGCGAGATCAGCCTCCGGCCCGCGTGACGCATGACGAGCAGGGTATGAAGGTACTTGCGGTCGACGCCGGCAACAGCCGCATCAAGTGGGGCCTGCACGACGGAGGGGCCTGGATCGCCCAGTCATGGGTTCCCACAGACGAGGTGCGGCGGATCGCCGAGCACTGGAAAGGCATGGCGCCGCCAGATGCCGCCATTGCATCCAATGTGGCGGGCAAGGCGATCGGTCAGGCGCTGCAGCGCGCGGCCCGGCCGCTCGGCGTCACGCTCGAGTTCATCGCCAGCCAGGCGCATCAATGCGGTGTGCGCAGCAGCTACGATCGCCCGGCGCAGCTCGGCCCCGACCGCTGGGCGGCCCTGATCGGCGCGTGGCACCTGTGCGGCGGACCGAGTGTTGTCGTGAATGCCGGCACGACGATGACGGTGGATGCGCTGAGCGCGGACGGCGTCTTTCTCGGCGGCATGATCGTCGCCGGCGTCGAGCTCATGCGCGATGCCCTTGCGCGATCGACGGCGGGCCTCGGCATGGAGGAAGGATCCTACGCCTACTTCCCGGTCACGACGGCCGACGCCATCACGAGCGGCGCGATCAACGCGCTCGCGGGCGCCGTCGAGCGCATGGCGCGCTTCATGCGCGAGGCGGGCGAAGCCGCGCCCCGCGTCGTGCTCTCCGGCGGCGCCGCGCCCGTCGTGCAGCGCGCGCTTAACGGCGCGGTGGAGGTCGTGGATAATCTCGTGCTCGAAGGGATTGTTCGTATTGCTCACGATTCACGACCCACGGAGTGAAATGAGAGCGCTCTTTCTCCTGCTGATCCTCGCCAACTTGCTGCTCTTCGCATACGTCCAGGTGGCGGGTGAGGAAGCAAGCATCGCGAGCCGTATCACCGCGTTGCAGATCAACCCGGAGCGAATTCGTATTGTTGGCCGCGGCGACGGCCCGGCCGCCGTGGCGGCGAAGCAGACTGTGCAGAAGAGCATTCCGCCGGTCCTCGATCCCAAGGCGCCCGTTGCCTGCCTGGAATGGAACAACCTCGGGGGCCCTGACGTGGCCCAGGCCGAGAATGCCCTGGCTGCTCTCGGCGTCGAGCAGTGGCGCATCGAGAGGGCCTTTGCCGATGCCGACGGTTTCTGGGTTCACATGCCGCCCTTGCCCAGCAAGGCCGATGTCGAGCGCAAGATCGGCGAGTTGAAGGCGCTCGGCGTCCGGGAATTCTTCGTCGTGCAGGAGCCGGGCGCCTGGCAGAATGCCATCTCGCTCGGCATATTCCGCAGCGACGAGGCCGCCAACGTGTTCCTCGGTTCCCTGCGGCAACGCGGCGTGCGCTCGGCGATCGTCACGCGACGCGAGAAGCTTCTGAAGCAGGTCGTGTTCTATATTCGCGAGCCGGACGAGGAGTTGGTCGCGAAACTCGCCGAGATCCAGCGAAACTTTCCGGGAACCTCGATAAAGGCGGCAGCGTGCCCGGGCGCACGGGCCTCGCCGAACGGTTAGCGCCGGATTCGCTTGAGCAGCGCTGTCGTGGAGAGCTGATGCTCGATTGGAATCACGCGCACGCTTCCGCCCCAGCTCTGTACTTCCGTCCCCCCGACGATCGTTTCGGGAGCCCAGTCGCCGCCCTTGACCAGCGTCTCGGGTCTGGCCGCCCGGATCAGGGCAATGGGCGTGTCCTCATCGAACCAGGTGACGAGATCGACAGCTTCCAGCGCGGCGATTACCGCGACGCGATTCTCCAATGTGTTGACCGGGCGATCGGCGCCCTTGTCCAGGCGGCGAGCCGATGCGTCGCTGTTCACCGCGACGAGTAGGCTTGTGCCAAGTGCCCGGGCCCGGGCGAGATAGGTGACATGGCCGCGGTGCAGGATATCGAATACGCCGTTGGTGAAAACGAGCGGCCGCGCAAGTGACGCGAGCCGCGCCGGCAGGTCCGCGGGCGGGCAGATCTTGCTCTCGAACGCCGGAGCACCCACCGCTTGCAGGCCGCCGCTCGCGAGTGACCGGATCAGTCGATGTACTCGAACAGGCGCACGACTTTCTGCACGCCGCTCGTCGTGCGCGCGATCTGGGTCGCGCTCTCCGCCTCCGATTTCTTCACCAGCCCCATCAGGTAGACGACGCTGTTCTCGGTCACCACCTTGACATGGAGCGCATTGAAATTTCCCTCGTCGAGGAAATTGGTCTTGACCTTGGAGGTGATGACCGAATCATTGCTCCGCACGGTGTAGGAGCTTACGCCGGCGACGGCGAGCTCGTTGAACACACCGCGCACATTCTCGACGCCGCGGGCAATGCGCTCGATCTCCGATTTGGTCGCCGCATCGGGAACCTCGCCGGTCAGGAGGACAAGCCGGTTGTAACTTGTCACGTTGACGTGAATGCCGTCGGGAAAGCGGCTGCTGATCCGGTTTCCCGCCTTGATCTCGATGCCCTCATCCTCGGTCATCGTCCCCGTCGTCCGGCGGTCGTTCGCCACCACGACGCCCGTTGCCGCCGCGGTGCCCACCACGGCGGCGGCGCAGCCATGAAGCAAGGGCAAGATCACCAACAGCGCCAGCACGAGTTGTCGCATCATTCAACCCCCAGTAATAGACAATCGATTGCGTCGCACAAGCAATGCAGAGTCAGCAAGTGAACCTCCTGGATCCGCGCGGTGCTCTGGGCAGGTACGCAGATGTGAATGTCACCGCGCCCGAGGAGCTCGGTCAACTTCCCCCCGCCCCGGCCCGAAAGGGCGACGACGCCCATCTGCGAGTCATGAGCCGCCTCGATTGCCGCGAGCACGTTGCGTGAGTTGCCGCTGGTCGAGATCGCGAGCAAAACGTCGCCGGCGTGACCGAGCGCCCGCACCTGCTTCGAGAAGACGAGGCTGTAGTCGTAGTCGTTCGCGATCGAGGTGAGCGTCGAGCTGTCCGTTGTCAGCGCCATCGCGGCGAGCCCCGGCCGCTCCTTCTCGAACCGATTGAGCAGTTCCGCGGAGAAATGCTGGGCATCGGCCGCCGAGCCCCCGTTGCCGCATGCGAGTATCTTTCCGTCCTGCTTCAGGCACTGCACCATGCGCTCGGCCGCGGCAGCGATCGGCCCGGCGAGCGCGTCCATCGACTGCAGTTTGAGATGCGCGCTCTCGGAAAAGTTCTCGCTGATGCGCGTGATGAGATCCAAGTCTGCGGGCCGGTCGGAGCGTTGCGCTATTCTACCGGCGCGCGTCGCCTTCACCAAACGCGTCAGGGATCCACTCGAGCCGCGGCGGCTCGCCGCGCACAAGCACGACGTCGAAGCGTGCGGAGCGCTCGCCAGCGGAGGCGAGATAGTGTCGCGCCGCGGCGACAAGGCGGCGGCGCTTGGCCGCGGTGATGCTGGCGGCAGCACCGCCAAAGGCCTCCGAGCGGCGGGCCCTTACTTCCACGAAGACGAGGGTGGCCCCGGTTTCGGCCACGAGATCGATTTCCCCGAAGCGGCAGCGGTAGTTGCGCGCAAGGATCGTGAA
>DASPGR010000114.1:0-27427 GCA_035620515.1 Burkholderiales bacterium
GAGCCGCGTGTTGAACTGCTCCTCGAGCTGCTTGATCTGGAACGTCACCGCAGGCTGCGTCATGAACAGCTGCTCGGCCGCCTTCGTGAAGCTCAGGTGGCGGGCAACGGTATGGAACACCTGCAGGCGGCGGTCGGCCATTTCTTCCGGGTGAAGCGTGATCGGTGATGGGTGATGGGTGATGGGTCGTTCAGGTTCGGGTCGACAGCTTGCGCTGCCGGAAATCGGTTAGTATTCAACCACATTTCGCAATATCAGCCTAGCGGCTGCTCGAAACCGCTTTTAGCGGGTGTTCCGGCCGTATCGGCGTGCATCGGCGTTGATCGGCGGTTGCGTTTCGGCACACGACCTTGGATCCATCCTGGAAACACAGAAACCTGGGCGGCGGCGGCCTCCAGAGCGCCAATATCCGGCTCGCGCGATTGCTCAAGCGGCGGCACATAGCCTATGCCCTGCTCATGCTTTTTCCCGTCGGCGCGCATCGCTTATATCTCGAGGATCGCCGCGGGGCGCTGCTCTACTGTCTGGGCTCTGCGGCGGTAGCGGTGAGCCTCGTCGCGGGCGCCGCACCGGTGGGATGGGCGCTCGCGGCGCTGCTCACGGGCGCAGCATTGCTCGACATCAGGTGGATCGAGAAGACTCTCGTGCGCATCAACAAGCGGCTGCGAATGGAGGTGTACATGAGCCAGACGGCTGGCGCTCCCGCCGGCTACCGCGGGCGCTTTGTCGACGACTCGACCCGTGGTGCTGAAGCCGCGCGCGAAGAGCGCGCCCCATCGTTTGCTGAGCAGGAGCACCGGCTGCGCGACAGCGCGGACAATCAGGAACGCAGCGGACAATAACAGCCTTGAATTCAGGGAATTATGGTATAAAGCCGCAGCTCATCCTGAATCGAGCATAGCTCCGTCGCGGACTGCGCATGCCATTCGGCTTCTACATCATCATGGCGGCGCAGTTTTTCTCGTCGCTCGCGGACAACGCGCTGCTCGTTGCCGCGATCGCGCTTCTGATACAGCTCACGGCGCCGGAATGGATGACGCCGCTTCTCAAGTTCTTCTTCACGGTGTCCTACGTGCTTGTCGCCGCATTCGTCGGCGCCTTTGCCGACTCGATGCCGAAGGGACGGGTGATGTTCATCACCAATCTCGTGAAGATCGCGGGATGCGTGCTGCTCTTTTTCTATGACTGGCTGACGCCGCCCAGCGTGCCGCCGTACGTGCCGGTGCTCCTTGCGTACGGAGTCGTCGGCCTTGGCGCCGCGGCCTATTCGCCCGCGAAATACGGCATCCTGACCGAGTACCTTCCGCACCAGAAGCTGGTTGTCGCGAACGGCTGGATCGAGGGGCTCACGGTCGGCTCGATCATTCTCGGCACGCTCCTCGGCGGCGTGCTGGTGAGCAAAGCCGTATCGTCGCGCATGCTCGGGCTCGATTTTCCGCTCATCGACACCGGGGTCGATAGCCCGGCGGAGGCGGCGATGCTGGTGATCGCCGTGGTCTACGTGATCGCAGCCGTGTTCAATCTTTATATTCCCAACACCGGCGTCGATCACCGCGTGCCGAGCAAGAATCCTCTTTTCCTCGTGCGCGAGTTTGCGCACTGCGTGCGGCTCCTCTGGAAAGACAAGCTCGGCCAGATCTCCCTCGCCACGACCACGCTTTTCTGGGGCGCCGGGGCGACGCTGCAGTTCATCGTGCTCAAATGGGCGGAGGTGGCGCTCGGCTACTCCCTGTCGCAGGCCACCGTGCTTCAGGGCATCACCGCGCTCGGTATTGCCGCCGGCGCGATCATCGCCGCAAGATTCGTTCCCCTTAACCGCGCAGCCGACATCGTCGCCGTGGGCATCGCAATGGGGATCGTGGTGATCTCGATGGTGTTCGTCGGCACCCTCGCGCTGGCGATCCCGCTCATGATCTTCATCGGCGCCCTTGCCGGCTTCTTTGTCGTGCCGATGAACGCGCTCCTGCAGCACCGCGGGCACATCCTGATGGGCGCGGGGCACTCCATCGCCGTGCAGAACTTCAACGAGAACCTGAGCATTCTCGTGATGCTCGCGGTCTACGCACTTCTGCTGTGGCTCGACTTCTCCATCTACACCGTGATCATGATCTTCGGGCTATTCGTCGCCGGCACGATGGAGCTCGTGCGCAGGCGCCACCGCTACAACATTCGCAGCGGTCCGCTGCCGGTGATTCCGGTTGCCGACGCCCACGCGCCGCGGGCCGGCACGGGGCACCTCGCTGCAGCCGCGCACACGGCTCAGGACGAGGCGTCGACCGACGTCAAACGGCCTGAAACTTGAAGCGCTTGATGGTCTCCATGTTCACGCCCTCGATGCGGATCAACTGGGTCGGCCCGGCCCGCTTCGGGGAATGGAGGTCGCCCTCGTTGTAGACGTGCGCAATACCCGGCGTCAGCTTGTAGGTCTTCACCTTGCGCACCTTGCCGGACTTCTCGGCCGTCGCAGCTTCGAGGAGCTGGTAGTCGGACATCTCGGTCTCGCCGCGCGCCTGGCCATAGATTGCCCATGAGGGCCCGTGGTCATGCGGCGGGCTCTCCTTGGCGCCCTTGTAGCTGTGCGCGAGTATGCAGAAGCCCAACTCCGGATCCTGGTAGAGGATCTTGCGCTCGGGTGTCGTGTCATCCAGGGTCTTCGACACGAAGCCCTGGTCCTTCAGGACTTCCTGCAGCAGCGCGCACACCTTCTTGCGCCCCGCCGGGCCCGGTTCCGCCTTGAGGATGTCGTGGCACTTCGCCGAAAACTGCTCGAGGGTATGGCCCATGGCTTTGCTCTCCGCTTTTTGCTCGCCGCCCGACGGGCGGGTTGGTTTCCAGATTCACTTCAGGTCGGGATTATCCCAGATGGTCTGGTACTTGGCAGGCGCGAATAGTTCGAGGAAGGCAAACGTCTCCTTCGTATGGTTTGCGAAGCAGTGGCGCTCCCCTTCGTACACCGCGATGAAATCGCCCGCCTTCACCTCGTGCGCAACCTCGTCGACGTACATCGTGCCGCGGCCTTCCGTGATGTAGAACAGGTGCTCGGTGCCGATGTGGTGGTGGCTCGCGCCCGCGGCGCCCGGAGGGTAGACGACGATCTCGCCGCAGATGTTCTTCAGGCCCAGAACGTTTTCCTTCACCGCCTCGTAGCGGAAGCGATCGTCGTTCTGGGAGTAGAGCCGCGGAACCTCGAACGTGTTGACGATCTTCGCCATCACATCCCTCCCTCGCCCGGCCCGCCGCCCATATATTGGACGCCGTTCGCCGTCATTCCGGAAACGTTAGCACTTTCCGGACTTGACGTTCAAGTTTCCGGGCCCCGCAGCGGAAGCTACTTTTCGCGGGGATCCTGAAGGTCCTCATCCGGCGCGCGATACTGCCCGGCGCGGATCTGCTTCACCATGTTCGCCAGCGCGAGTGCCGCGTTCTGCACTTCCGCAAAGAGGTCTTCGTCCTTGTCCAGATCCTCGTGGCTCGTCGCATACGGCTGGTACCACCCCACCCAGGTATCTATGAGCGCCGTCGGGCCAGCCGGGATCATCTCCATGTCGGTCAGCCAGTCGGTCAGCATGCGGCGCAGGTTCTCCGGGCCGGCAGCGTCGCCGTGCGCGACGATGGAGAAGGCGCGGCCAGCGAGATGCTTGGGATAGCTCCAGCCTTTCAGTTCAAGCTCCTTGGCCATGGCCGGGTCCTTGCCGTGGGTCGAAGTGGGGTCTGGATTTCCTCCGTCGGCGCATACCAGGCGATCGATCATGAGCTTGAGACTTGCCGGCGCCTGGTACCAGTGCACCGGGCAGATGATCATGACGCCGTGCGCTGCAACCCAGCGCGGGTAGATCTCGTTCATCCAGTCGTTCACCTGTCCGACGGCGTGGTTCGGGTAGCACGAGCACGGCCAGTGGCAAAGGGGCTGCGAGGTGGAGACGCAGGCCTTGCACGGGTAGATCACCTTGTACGGCTCGTCCGCCAGCGTCGAGATGTCGAGAAAGTCCACTTCGTGGCCCGGAAGTGACTCGACAGCCTTTTTCGCGTGCTGCGCCAGCCGCCGCGTCTTGGAGATCTCGCCGGGGCAGGTGTGCTCGCTGCGCGTCGAGCCGTTAACCACCAGGATCCGGGTCGGGGACCGGGGATCTTTCTGCCGCTTTTCCGCAGCCTGGATGTTCGCGCGGGTTTGCAGCCATTCCGCCGGCAGCTGGAAGGCAGGCTCGGCGAAGTCCTTGCCGGCCGGCTCCTTGCGCGGCGACTTGCGGTAAACGGTATAGCCGTCCCACGCGACCTCGCAGACTTTCTCGAGCTCGGCCCGCACCTTGTCGAACGCGGGATCGTAGAACTTCGCAAAAAAACGCTCACGGAACTGCTCGCGGGTGAGCGGGATGTACTCGCTCTGCCGCCGCACGGATGGCTTTGTCATGGCCGATCTCCCCTTATTCTTGCCTCGACATCTTAGTCGCTCGATGCCCGCCTCATATTACGCTCGCCGCCCGCGGTCGGATGACCGTTTGCGGCCAGAAACTGCGGGCGCAGCAATCTAGAACGGCCAGAAACGTCGTGAAGAGCCGGAAGGTGGCGGAGATTCCTTGGCGTCCACCTCTCTCGCTTTCGCGAAAGCCTCCCGGCAGCCGGCGCTGCCATCGGCCGGGACGCCGGTCGCGTTGAGCCAGTCATACGCGAACGCGTGAATCGGAAAAATCAGGCGCAACGGCGCGGTAATCAATGAGTCAGGGGTCAACTGGACTTTCGGTGACTCCATGGTCCCTCCGATCCCGACTGATGGCGAGACCGTCAGGAGCCGCGGATTCTTGGCATTGGGTGACATCCGCCCCGACAGTTTCCCCGACGTGAAATCCGCCTCGAGCTCGCCGATGATGCGCACGCGCGTCGTATCGGCGAAGAACGCTTCGCTGCGCGCGACGCCATTCTTTACGTCGAATATTCCTACGGCACAATTCAAGCGCGAGTCCGAGGAACCGTCGACAGTGCGCTGCATCATGTGGAGAAGCCCCGTTCCCCAGTTGTCGGCGGCACCGATATCGAGTCCGCGCGGAAAAACCGCGATGTCAACATGACCGTTGGCGTTCCCGAGGAGCGGCTTCTGGAGCCCCTCCAGGGACAGATCGACCAGGAGATCGAGCGTACCCTCCAGCGGCGTCTTCGGCTTGAGGGCTTCCGCGAGCTTCCCGAATTCGAACTCTCCGGCACGAAGGTGCAGGTAAAGCCTTGGCCGGGATCCGCGCGCGTCCAGGTCCAGCTCCGCCCGCGCCTTGCCCCCGGCGAGCTGCACGTCCTCTATCGCGACCTTCAGATTGCCACCCTCAAGCAGCACTGTGGTTTGCAGGCTGGCATGATGTTTCCCTTCGCTGTATAGCGCCTCGACGCTCAGCGTCGCCTTTGCGTCGAAGGCGCGCAGCAATGTCTGGATTTCCGGGATTTGTTTTGCGTCGCCGGCCTCTCCGGCCTTCCTGCTCG
Organism: Burkholderiales bacterium; assembly: GCA_035620515.1. Classification (GTDB taxonomy): domain Bacteria; phylum Pseudomonadota; class Gammaproteobacteria; order Burkholderiales; family SG8-41; genus SG8-41. The sequence goes on from DASPGR010000114.1 coordinate 5,464, forward strand.
CCCCGAGGTCCTTCGACTTGTCTTTCTCGCCCACGAAAAGATGCAGTCCTAGATCCTCGAGATGCAAGACCGGCGCGCGAAGCTCCGCAGCATGTGCAAGCCGCTCGCCGCCCCGCTTCACGCTGACCATACCGTGCACGCGGCTCTTCCCGAACTTTACATCGAGGTCGGAGGCGCGGATCGAATCCGGCGCGACGGCAAGGCTGGCCCCGAACGAGTACGGGCCGACTTCGGGCAGCCGCGCGGCGATGAGGTGGCCGAGCCGGTCGAGACGCTCGCCCGAAAGGGTCAGACGAAGGTTTCCCATACCTTCGAGCGTCAACTTGCCAGACGCTTCCAGCCGCGTTTCGCCCAGCGACGCGCGCAGCGTGGCCGGGAACCGGTCCGTTGCTTGCGCGAGCTGCGACAAAGGCGCGGTCTCGACTGTGAGGTCGAATGACTGTTTTGCCGCACTGCCGTTTGCGGAGAGCTTGAGGGGCTGCCCTTCCGCTACAGCAAGCTTCGCAGAGAACTCGGCGTCGCCTGTGAGGCCCGGGATAAACTGTTTCACGTTCGCCAACCGGGCCCGCTCGACGTCCACGTCTGCCACCGCGCTCCCCAGAAGCTCACCCAGCTTTACACCAACAGCCCGCGCGCGGGCCTTGATCGTTCCCGCGCGAAGTGCCAACGATTTCTCCCCCGCATGCGCAAGCGCCGCGCCAAGATCGGCACCCTTGACGGTGCCGCTCAGCTCGATCGCCGGGCGCGTGCTGCGCAGGTCCGCAGAAGCCTCGCCCTCCACGTCAGCACCGCGCGATTGGAAGGCAAAGCGCGCATTACGAAGGTGGCCCTCGCGCGGCGCAGCGTTAAGATGCACGCGCTGAAATGCCTGGGTCCCATAGCGCACCGTAGCGGCTTTGAGCTCGAGATCGAGATCCGGCAGGTGCACCTTCGCTGGCAATACGTCCCTCGCCAGCAGATCGACTGCCGCCTTCTTCTCCCCGTTAGGAGCCAGCGTTGCCAGCTCGGCGATGTCCACGGTCTTGAACGCGAGCTCGACGCGGTGCGGCCCCTTTCCATCGCGGGCCAGGGAAGCCGTCCCGCCGCCGGCGGTGCGTCCGAGGCGAACCCGCTCGAGCTTGACGTCTACCAACGCTTCAGTAAGCGCCAGTTCTCCGCTCATCGCGAAGTCGTGAGGCACGTCGGTCGCGAGGCCCAGAGCGCCCCCCAATGGTCCGATGGGATTGGCGCTCCCCTCGAACTTGATCACCGCCGTCGTTTCGCGCCCCTTCACGATGACATGACCTCTCGAGGCAAGCTTCGCGCCGCGGCACGATGCGTCAAGCGTGAGGGGCCAGCGCTCTCCAGCGATCAGCGACTGCAGCGTGCCGCCAGAGACATTCAACGAGCACGGGCGCCCGCCCAGCCGGCCGTGGACCTGCGCGCGCGCCGAACGGCCACTGGCGATGTCCACGCGCGCAGAGGTCAGATGCAGGTCCTGGGGGCGCTCGCCAGGGCGTGACCATGAGAATCGAAGATCGCGCGCCTCAAGGTTGAGGCGAGCCGACTTCACCAGTTCCTGTGCGTCGACGCCCGCGGCGCGCAGCTCACCGCGCAGACCCCCGAGCGTGCCCGCAACCTCACCCGGACGCGCGCCGCCCGGAAGCTTTTCAGTCGAAAAGCGCCCGCCCTCCAGATGCCAGGTCAGCGTCCGTTTCGGATCGCGCGCAGAATAATCGAGTACAGCCTTGGCCTTCATGCCCAGGACATCACCGCTTGCGTGCAGGACGAGCAACCGGTCATCAATGCGTGATTCGACCCGGGCGGCACGCCAGCCCGCCGCCATGCCGATGAATTCCGCCACGGAGATTTTCGCGTCGAGGTCGATGCGGGTGGCGACCTCGTGAATTCCTTCTGCCATGCCCACCATGGGCGCCTTGTCCGATGCAGGCCCGGCTGCGGCCAGGAACGGCGTTTCATCAATGAGCTGCGCCGTGAGGTCAAGCGCAATCAACGGTCGCGCCCCTGCCCAATTGACACGGACCCCGCCGGAGACGGAGGTCTTGCCCAACTGGAGCGCAAGCTTGTTGATCGCCGCCTCGCGCGCGTCCACGCGCACTTCGCCGCGCACATCGAGAGAGCCTGCTTCGCGCGCCTTCACCCCGAGCGCAGCAAGCAGCCCGTCGGCATCGTTTCCTGTAATGTGAATAGCAGTTTCGAGCACCGCCGTCGCTGGCGCGTAGTTCCCGCTCAACTCCATGCGCGCACCGGCAGCTTCGACGGTCGCTTTCAATGGGATCGGCTTGTTGTTTCCTTCCAGCAGCTCAGTGAGCGACGCACTGCTGGCGTCGAACGCAAGCGTCCGCCCCGCTAACGACAACTCTCCTCGCGCCGTCATCGGGTTACGGGCCATCAGCGAGCTATCAAAGCCTTTCAGTTCCCAGCGAACTGGCTCCGCTCCCGGCTTCGCGCCATAGCTTCCTTGCAGCGCCGATATTTGCAACCGTCCGATCCCCGCGAACTGCACCGCTCCGGGGCCGCCGGACCTAGCGAGCAGCGGTTCCCAGTTGCCGCGCCCGTCAGCCGCACGCTCGAGGTTGATGTCCGCGCGCTCAACCGTGATCTCGTCGAGCTTGACCGCACGACGCAGCAGCGCGCGCAGATCGATTCGGACGCGTGCTCGCATTGCCCGCGCGAGTGGCGGCGCACCAGGATTCAAGGGATCGGCCACGATGAGTTCTTCCGCCTCGACACTTGCGACCAATCCCGTCCGCAGCCGCAGCGGTCCCTCGATTCGAGTCGGGGCGTGGAACACCTTGCTTAAAAGTTCCTCGAGCGGTGAGCGTGCAGGGTCACCGGGAACCGGAATGCCCAGCAGGAACAACAAGACGAGCAGAACCAGCAGCGCGAGAAGCGACGCGAGCGTCCAGAGCAGAATCCGCAACACCCCGCGCCGCTTCGACGGTGCCGCCGAAGGACCCGACTCGGGATTGGCTGGCGATGACATCAGCGGACCACGTTGAGGTCACATCCTACTATATCGACGATGACGGGCCCCGCGATGAGCAAATCACCCATCACAGGTCAAAAAGGAAAGGAAGCGACCAGTCTGACGCCCTTGAGCCCATCCGATCCCTGGCGATAGCCAAGGCCAATGCGGTCGAACGACACGCCGAGCAGCTCGATCGGCTTGTGTACGCGAAACGTGAACGCAAGCTCGACCTCGTTCGAGACCTCTTCCTCGGGGCTGCCGGGAAAAAGGAAATCCAGTTTGTTGAAATAAGTCGTGGCGACGATCTGCGCGCCAAGGAACCCGTGGCGCCCGGCGATCTCCATTTCGATCGGCATTCCAAGATCGGCGCCCATTGAAACTGCACCCAGCGTACTGTCCGTGCCGCCTGCGCTGTATCCCGCGTAGGTGAGCTTGAGACCAAGCCCGAGCAGCCATTTCGGAGCGAGTGTCCGGCGATAAAGCGTCGAGGCGCCCATTGACCAGATCGTCGCCGAGGTATCGCGCTCGAATTCCCATCCACCCCCGACGTTCGCGAAGGGGTTCACCACCCATCCCGGACGCAGCGGGATCTCGGCCTCGACGCCCGGCAGGAAGCTGAGTCCCACCGCGCTCGTGTGCCCCAGATCGAAATCGGTGAGGTCGAACTCCGCCAGGGCTGCCGAGACCGGAAACGTCAGTCGCAGGCCCCATTCCGTATCGGTGGCTTCCCGGATGGTGTACGCCATGGGCAGCCGGATGACGCCAACGGTCTCCTCACCAATCGTGTAGACACCGGTGCCATACACGGCCGCGTAGTACCAGTTGAAGAGCTCGGATACCTTCTGCGAGCGCTGCTGGACCTGCGCGCGCGTCAGAGCCTGCGCTTCGACGAACCCTGGGGTCGCAAGTGCAAGAACGATGAGGGAGAGGCAGGAGGCCCAACCGACCGGGCGGCGGCGCCTTTGAACAAGCATGCGGGAATGAATAGCGGTCGGCCGATCGTAGGAGCCTATCTTACTGGTGTGCGTGCGGCGCGAAACCTAGCGTATACCGTCCAAAACACCGTAAAATGCCCCTCCTCCCATTTCTGCCATTCACAGGGATAGTTCGAGGCGAATTCCTGAACACCCCAGGGCTCACGCGAGCGCATGGGTTCGTTCGCATCTGAAAGCGCACGCAGTCTACTCCTCATTAGGGAGGCCCCAAGATGTACGTTCGTGTGATCGTCGCACTGCTCGCTGTCTCGGCCCTGGGCGCCTGCGAGGAGAAGGCCGCACCCCCGCAGCGGCCCGCGCCCCAGGTGACCGTGGTGTCCGTGAAGCAACAGACGATTCCGTTCGAGATTTCGTTCGTTGCGCAAACGGAGAGCTCACGCCAGGTCGACATCGTCGCGCGCGTCTCGGGCTTCCTCGACAAGATCGCGTACCAGGAAGGCGAGCTCGTCAAGGCGGGCCAGCTTCTGTTCCAGATCGATCCCAAGCCCTTCCGGGCGCAGCTCGAAGCGGCCAAGGGAGAGCTTCTCGCACAGCAGGCGCGCCACGAGACGGCGGCCGCCAACTTGAAGCGGATCAAGCCGCTCGCGCAGCAGAATGCCCTGCCGCAATCGGATCTCGACAAGGCGCAGGGCGAGTTCGACGCCTCGAAAGCGGCGGTGTTTTCGGCTCAAGCCAAGGTGACTGAAGCAGAGCTCAATCTCGGGTACACGACGATCACTTCCCCGGTCACGGGGCTTGCCAGCCGCTCGCTCCAGCGCGAAGGCGCGTACCTCAACTCGCTCTCGAACTCGGCGAAGCTTACCTACGTTGCGGCGATAGACCCGATCTGGGTCAACTTCAGCGTCTCGCAGAACCAGGTTGCCAAGACCCGTGAGCTGGTCAGCAAGGGGCTCCTGGTCCAGCCCAAGGACAACAACTACGACGTGGAACTCCAGATGATCGACGGGTCGATCTATCCGGAGCTGGGCAAGATCAATTTCGCGGATCCGTCCTTCAGCCAGGAAACAGGCGCCTTCCTCGTGCGAGCGGACCTGCCCAACCCGAAGCGGCTTCTGCGCCCCGGCATGTTCGTCACCGCCCGGCTGAAAGGCGCCGTGCGGCCTGATGCGATCGTCGTGCCCCAGCTCGCAGTCCAGCAGGGCTCGAACGGACATCTCGTATATGTCGTGAAAGAAGACGGCACGGCCGAAGTACGGCCGGTCGTGGTCGGCGACTATTACGGGACCAAGGACATCGTGATTTTGACCGGGTTGAGGGCCGGCGACCGTGTCATCGCCGAGGGTGTCCTGAAAGTCGTTCCCGGCAGGCCAGTCAAAATCGTCGAACCGGGCACGGCCGACGCGGCGGGAAAGGCCCCAGCGAAAGCGGGCGAGCCCGGCAAGGCACCGGCGAAGAAGTAAAGGCCCGGCCGCATGTTCACGCACTTCTTCATCGACCGCCCGATCCTCTCGGCGGTCATCTCGATCCTCATCGTGCTCGCGGGCGCGGTCGCGATGTCCGTCACGCCCATCGAGCAGTACCCGGAAATGGCGCCGCCGGAAGTCAAGGTCGAGGCCCGCTACCCGGGCGCAACCGCCGAAGTGATCGCGAACACGGTTGCCGCGCCGATCGAGACCCAGATCAATGGCGTGGACAACCTGCTCTATTTCTATTCCACCAGCTCCTCCAGCGGCAATGTCTCGATCAATGTGCTCTTCCGGCCCGGGAGCAACCCCGACATCAACCAGGTCAACGTGCAGAACCGCGTGAGCCAGGCGCTCCCGCAGCTGCCGCAGGTGGTCTCGCAGCAGGGTGTCACGGTGGACAAGAAGTCATCGGCCTTCATGATGGTCATCTCGATCTACTCGCCCGATGAGCGCTACGACGCGACCTATATCGACAATTACACGAACCTCTATGTGCTCGACGAGCTGAAGCGCGTGCCGGGGGCAAACCGCGCCGCGGTGCTGGGGCTGCCCGACATCGCGATGCGGGTCTGGCTGCAACCCGACCGCATGGCGCAGCTCGGCATCAGCGTCCAGGAAGTCGCCAATGCCGTGCAGAGTCAGAACCAGGCCTTTGGCGTTGGCCAGCTTGGCGCCAGGCCCACGGTTTCGGGGGTCCAACAGCAGTTCGTCGTGACTGCCCAGGGGCTGCTCACCCGCCCCGACGAGTTCGAGAACATCATCGTGCGGACGGCGCAGGAAGGCACCGCGATCGTCCGGATCAAGGACATCGGACGGGTCGAGCTTGCCAAGCGCGACTACTCCATTTCGAGCCGGATGAACGGCAAGACCGCGACCACCATCGCCGTCTACCAGCAACCGGGCGCCAACGCGGTCGAGACCGCGAGAGCGGTGCGCGCGCTTCTTGAGCGGTTGAAGCAGCAGTTCCCCACCGGTCTCGACTACCGGATCGCGCTCGACACCAGCCTCTTCACGCTCAATTCGATTGACAAGGTGGTGCACACCTTCTTCGAGGCGGTTGTGCTGGTGGTACTGGTCGTGTTCCTGTTCCTGCAATCGCTGCGCGCGACCCTCATCCCGATCCTGGCCGTGCCGGTCTCCATCATCGGGGCCTTCATCGGGATGCACCTCCTCGGCTTCTCGATCAACATGCTGACGCTCTTCGGCATGATCCTTGCGATCGGCCTCGTGGTGGACGACGCGATCGTGGTGGTCGAGAACGTCGAAGTGAACATGACCAAGCACGGGCTGTCGGCCCTTGAGGCGTCCAAACGCGCGATGGCCGAGATAGCGGGCGCCCTGATATCCATCGTGCTCGTGCTCGTGGCCGTGTTTCTGCCGGTTGCCTTTCTGGGCGGCGTGACCGGCACGCTCTACAAGCAGTTCGCGATGACCATCTCGTTCTCCATGGTGATCTCGGGCATTATGGCCCTCACCCTTTCGCCGGCCCTGGCTGCCATCATCATCAAGGCCCACCACGGCGAGAAGAAGGGCTTCTTCCGTTGGTTCGAGAACAGCTTCGAACGCCTGCGCCAGGGCTATATCGCTGGCGTGGCTCGCGTCATCCAGGCGTGGCCGGTATCCCTGCTGATCTTTGGGGCGGCGATCGGGGCGATTCTGCTCATGTTCCGTATTCTTCCCTCGAGCTTCGTGCCGGACGAGGACCAGGGCTACTTCTTCGTGGTAGTGCAGGCTCCCGACGCGGCGAGCCTCGACGTCGTGAGCCGGCTGACCGAAAAAGTCGAAAAGATCATCGCCGCCGATCCTGCGATACAGGACATCGCCACCGTGAACGGATTCAGCCTGATCGACACCCAGTTCACGAACAATGCAGCGGTCATGTTCGCCTCGTTGAAGCCCTTCGAGGAGCGCACGGATCCCTCGCTGCTGTCCTTTGCCGTGCTGAAGCGTTTGAACACCCGGTTCTTCGGGCTCCAGGACGGCTTCGCATTCGCGATCAATCCGCCGTCCATCCCGGGCCTCGGCGTGACCGGCGGTTTCGAGTTCTACATCCAGAACCGCGGCGCGGGCGACCCGCGGGTGACGCAGCAGGCGATCGACGCGTTTTTCGCCCAGGCGCGGCAGCGTCCGGAGATGGTGGGTGTCAACACGACGTTTCGCGCCGCGAGCCAGCAGCTCTTCGTCGACCTCGACCGCAACAAGGCCGAGGTGCTGGGTGTCCACGTCGCCGATGTCTTCACCACGATGCAGGCGTTCTTCGGATCGCAGATCGCCGGTCAGTTCGCGCAGTTCAGCCGCATCTGGTGGGTGATCCTGCAAGCCGATGCCGGGTACCGCGTCCGGCCCGAGGATTTCGACAAGGTTTACGTGCGCTCAACGAGCGGCGCCAACGTGCCGTTGTCCTCGCTCATCACTACGCGCTATATCGCTTCCCCAAAGCTCCTGACGCGGTTCAACGGTTTTCCCGCGGTCAAGATCACGGGCAATCCCGCTCCGGGCTTCAGCTCCGGCCAGGCGATCGCCGCGATGGAAGCCGTCGCGCGGGAGACGCTGCCCGGCGACTTCTCCTTCGCCTGGGCGGGCCAGGCCCTCCAGGAGAAGGAGTCCGGCAGCACCTCGTCTTCCGCGTTCATCTTCGGCCTCATCGTCGTCTTCCTGCTGCTCGCAGCGCAGTTCGAAAAATGGACGATTCCGGTCGGTGTCGTGCTGACCGTCCCCATCGCGATTCTCGGCGCTCTGCTGTTAACGTGGGCGCTTGGGCTGCAGAACGACGTCTATTTCCAGGTAGGGCTCGTAACGCTCGTCGGCCTCTCCGCCAAGAACGCGATTCTCATCTCCGAGTTCGCCATTGAGCGCGTGCGCCACGGCATGCATGCGCGAGAAGCCGCGATAGAAGGCGCGGGCCTGCGGCTCCGCGCAATCGTGATGACCTCGCTCGCGTTCGGGCTTGGCTGCGTGCCGCTCGCGATTGCAACCGGTCCCGGCGCGAACAGCCTGCGCGCGATCGGCACCGGCGTCATCGGCGGGATTCTCGCCTCGACCTTCATCGCGATCTTCTTCACGCCGCTCTTCTTCTGGATGCTCGAGACATTGAGCAACAGGTTCGGCGGGAGCAAGGCAAAGGCACAGCCAGTGGGCGGCACGGCTCCAGCCGCGGCGCCGCACGCGCCACGTAAGTCGGAATGAACACCCCGATGAACGCTCTCCAATCGAGTGCTGTTAACAAACGAATGTCCCCTCCTGCCAGAGGAGGGGTGCCCGCGAAAGCGGGCGGGGTGGTGGGAGCAGCAATTGCAGTCGCGCTTTCTCTCACCGCCTGCACCGTCGGCCCAGACTACGTCCGCCCCGAGGTCGACACGCCCCAGGCGTTCCGCTTCGAGGAGAAGGAAGCCAAGGACCTCGCGAATACCGCCTGGTGGAAGCAGTTCCGGGACCCCGTTCTGGACGCGCTGATCGATGAGGGGCTCGCGAACAGCAAGGACCTTCGCATTGCGGCGGCGCGCGTGGAGGAGTTCGCCGGGCGCCTTACGACCACGCGTTCCCAGTTCTATCCGCAGATCGGCTACGGCGGCGGAGGCGCGCGCGAACAGTTCAGCGAGCGCCTGGGCACGTCCTTGCCGCCCGGCGTTTCCAATCCGCAAACGACTTACAGCGCGGTGATCACCGCGTCCTGGGAGATCGATCTCTTTGGGCGCATCCGGCGCCTTTCCGAGGCAGCCCAGGCGCAGCTGATGGCGACCGAGGAAGGCCGTCGCGGGGTCGTGCTGTCCCTGGTGTCGAGCGTCGCGACCGGCTACATTGCCTTGCGCGGTTTCGACAAGCAGCTGGAGATCGCGAAGCGCACGGCCGCGTCGCGGCGTGCGGCGCTCGATCTTTTCGAGCTGCGCTACAAGGGCGGGGTCGTCTCGCTCGTCGAGGTGGCACAGATACGCTCGGAGTATGAGGCAGCGGTTGCCGCCATCCCGACGATCGAGCGTGCCATCGCGCAGACCGAGAACGCGCTCTCGATCCTCGTCGGCCGCAACCCGGGTCCCATCGTGCGCGGCAAGAGCATCGACGAGCTGCAGGATGTCGCCGTGCCTGCCGGCGTCCCTTCCGACCTTCTCGTGCGGCGGCCCGACATCCGGCAGGCGGAGCAGAACCTCGTCGCCGCAAACGCGAATATCGGGGCGGCGCGCGCGCTCTATTACCCCACGATCTCGCTCACCGGGCTCTTCGGCTACGCGAGCAGTGATCTCGACAATCTGTTCTCGGGGCCGTCGCAGCAGTGGAGCTACGGCGGCAGCATCATCGGCCCGATCTTCACGTTCGGCCTTATCGAAGGTCTGGTCGCAGCGTCCGAGGCGCAGCAGCGCCAGCTGCTCGCGAACTATGAGAGCACCATCCAGAACGCGTTCCGCGAGGTGGACGACTCGTTGATCGACAACCGCAAATCGCGCGAGCGCCTCGCCGCGCAAAGCCGGCAGGTGGCGGCGCTGCGCGATTATGCGCGCCTCTCCCGCATGCGCTTTGAGGGCGGCGTCACCAGCTATCTCGAGGTGCTCGACGCGGAACGGAGTCTCTTCAACACCGAGCTCGACTACACACAGACGCAGGGCGAGGTCTTCAACGCGCTCGTCAACATCTACAAGTCGATGGGCGGGGGCTGGGTGAACGAGGCCGACAAGCTCGCGCCACAGCCGCGAATCGAGGCTGAAAGCACGCAGTAATACAGCCCGCCCCCGGGTTGACGATCATCGTCGCGTCAGGTTGACAATCGCTTGACAGACGGCTCCCGAGTTCGTCCGGTGATTGACATTTGTAACTTAGAACAGTTGACAAAACGTTGACAATCTGGGAGGGTGTCGTGCGTGGACCCCAGGAGCAGGATCCTCGCCTACCTGGCGCGGCGGCGTTCGGCGAGCGGTGGCGAGCTGCGATCGCACCTCGGCGTGAGCCGCCAGGCACTCAACATGCACATTCGCAACCTGGTTGCGGCCGGGAAAGTCGTCCGGTCCGGTGCGACGCGCGGTGCGCGTTACATGCTGGCCGGCCGGGCTCCCGCGCCCGCGCTCGTCTCGCGCACGCTGCGGACGCGGGGGCTGGACGAGGGGCGCGTCTGGGACGATCTGGCTGCGGGCCTGAACCTGCGACGCGCCCTCCGGCCCAACATCGAGGCGATCGCCCATTACGCCCTTACCGAGATGCTCAATAATGCGATCGAGCACTCGGAGGCGGACCGCTGCTCGCTCCGTTTCCGGCTCGATCCGGGCGTGCTTTCCTTCGAGATCCGCGACCCCGGAATCGGCGTCTTTTACTCGATCGCGTCCAAGCTTCACCTGGAGGGCGAGGACGCAGCGCTTGTCGAGCTCCTGAAGGGCCGCACGACGACGATGCGCGAGGCCCACACTGGCGAGGGTATCTTCTTTACCTCACGCGCAGCGGACCGCTTCGTGCTTCGTTCCCATCGCATTCAGGTCGAATGGAACCGATTGAGGGACGACGTCTTCGTGTCGAGCCCGCGGTCCCTGAAGGGTACTAACGTCTCATTCTCGATCCAGCGCAATAGCCAGCTGCGCCTCGAGACCGTGTTCGCCGAGTTCGCGCCCGAGGAGTACGATTTTCAGTTTCAGAAAACAAGGATGCTCATAAAGCTGCTGCAGCGCGACTACGTTTCCCGCTCCGAAGCAAAGCGCCTGCTCGCCAATCTCGAGAAGTTCAGCGAGATCGTGCTGGATTTCCGCGACGTGAAGTCGGTCGGACAGGGTTTCGCTGACGAGGTATTTCGCGTCTTTGCCAATCGTCACCCGGGGATCAGGATCACCATCGAAAACACGAACCCCGCCGTTGATGCCATGATCCGTCACGCAAGATCGCAATCAGGCCCCGAAATCAGAACGACCCTGTGACGTACAACGTGGGACCCTTGAACGTGTACTTGGCTTCCCCGGTCCAGCTGGTCTTGCTCAATTCCACCTCGTAGTCGACATAACGGTATCCCGCGCCAATGCCGAAGTGGCGGGTAAAGCGATACTCGACCCCGGCGTTGACGTTGACGAGCGAACCGTCGTACTCCTCGTAATTGAGGCTGAAGTAATCAATGCGGCCGGTAACGAGCCATCTCGGAGAGAAGGCATAGGCGCCGTAGACACCGACCGTCGGTAGTGGCGCCAGTGCATCGGTCCCCTCGGTCGCCAGCCCGCCCGCGGAAAGGGAGGCCTTGAAATCCGTGACATGCAACCCGAACGTCGCGCCAAACTCCCGCCGGTCGTCTTTGACGAACGCGTAGCCGGCGCTCAACCGGTAGACGTCGGAGTCAAAAGAGGAGCTTACCGTCGCATTGACCGGATATACCGTATTCCCCCACTGGAGGTTCCTGCTGATCTGACGCGTTCCCTCACGATTGAGCGCGAAATACTCGAACTCGATTTTCCAGCGCTCACCGAGCCGCACGCTCGCCAGCAACGACCCCAGTGCTTCTCTGTCGTCCAATCCCAGCTCATCCTCGAAACTGATCTCGGTTCCGCGCCCCAGCGTCGTGCTGTCGAGCCTGGCGGTGGTGTCCACCGTGGGCCAATACGCACCGAGCTGGAGATACCACTTGTCTTGCAAATAGGGATGGACTTTCCAGTCTGCCTTATCCTGCCCTGCCGCAAGGCCTGGAACGAGCAATCCAAGCAACACGAATCCCACCCGCCGGCGAGCCCACGCGCCAATCCGCGTTAGCGCCTCGTCAGGACGCCCCGTATTGTTCATTGGTGATCCCCCTTTTCAATACCGATTATCGTTCGCGAGCATATTCTAGCTCGCTCCCGGCGCTTATGACACTGTTTCCCGATCGGGCACGGGCATGGCCGCTACGGGCGTCCTTTGTCGGTGATGTACGCGGGTAGAATGTGACACAACGCGGGAGGGCACATGGGGAAAAGCGCAGTTCCGCGGCGATTAAAAGGGCATCCCATGACAACACTCATGCGAACCATTCCGTTATGGACAGCGGCGGCGCTCGTCGCAGTGAGCTCCGTTCTTCCGTGGCTGACGGTCGCCCAGGCCGCCGAGCCCGCGTCCGCACCCAAGGCGCCGCGCATCGGCCTCGCGCTCTCCGGCGGCGGCGCACGCGGCCTTGCGCATGTCGGCGTCATCAAGGTTCTGGAAGAGCTGCGCGTTCCGGTGCACTGCATTACCGGCACCAGCATGGGCGCGATCGTGGGCGCGACCTACGCAGCGGGGACACCTACGGAAGAGATGGAGAAATTCGTGAGCGCCGCGGACTGGGACGACGTTTTCAGGGACCAGCCGCCGCGGGCGGAAATTGCGAGCCAGCGCAAGGTCGACGATTACAAGACCCTGTTCAGACCGGAATTTGGCGTCACGGACAAGGGGCTCGCTCTGCCCAAGGGCATCATCGCCGGTGTCTCGATCGAGTCGTTCTTCCGGCAGCTGACGGGGCGTGCAGTCGAGGAAAAGGATTTCAGCCGCCTCCCCATTCCCTACCGCGCGGTCGCTTCGGACATCGAGACGGGCGAAGCCGTCGTGCTTGACCGCGGCAGCCTTTCACACGCCATGCGCGCCAGCATGTCGGTTCCCGGCGCCCTTGCGCCAGTCGAGATCGACGGGAAGCTCCTTGTGGACGGCGGCATCGCCAACAACCTTCCGATCGACGAGGCGCGCAAGCTCTGCGCCGACGTGGTGATCGCGGTCAACATCTCGACGCCGCCTCTCAAGCGCGAGGAGATCACCTCGGCTCTCTCCGTTACCGCACAGCTCATCAACTTCCTGGGAAAGGCGACCGTGGACCAGCAGTTGAAGAACCTCACGGATCGCGACATTCTTATTTCGCCTGACCTGGGAGATATCTCGGCCGGCAGCTTCGATCAGGCGAAAGATGCCATTCGCGTCGGCGAGGAGGCGGCACGGAAGATGTCCGATTCGCTCAAGCGCTACAGTCTGCCGCCCGAGCAATATGCGGCGCTCCGCGCAAAGCAGACCCTCGCGCAAAGGCCTCTTGGCACGGTGGACGAAATCCGCTTCGAGGGGCTCGAGCGCACCAATCCCGAGGTGCTGCGCTCTCTCGTCGAGAGCAAGCCGGGCGAGCCGCTCACCGAAGAGAAAGTCAGCGCGGATCTCCGCAGAATCTACGGGCGCGGCGACTTCGAGAGCGTGGACTATCGCATCGAGCAGGGGCCCGCGGGGCGCGTCATGGTCATCACCCCGCGCGAGAAGGATTGGGGGCCCGATTACCTGCGCTTCGGCCTGGGCCTCGCCACGGACTTCCAGGGCGAGAATATCTGGAACCTGCTCGTGCAGTACCGCAGGACCTGGCTCAACAAGCTGGGCGGCGAGTGGATCACCGAGGCACAGGTCGGACAGAACTCCCACCTGTTCACCCAATTCATCCAGCCGGTGGAAGAGCGCGGCCGCTACTTCGTCGCCCCGTACGCCTACATCGGCCAGAGTACGCGCGGAGTGTTTATCGGGGAAGACCGGGTCGCGGAATACGAGGCAAGAGAAGGCCGCATCGGGCTTGATGCGGGCGCCATCCTCGGCACCTGGGGCGAGCTGCGGGTGGGTCCTGTGTGGCGGCGTGTGGAAGCAAAGGTCGACACCGGTCCTCCAGCGCTTCCCGAGGTTCACGAAAACACGGCGGGACCACGGGCGCTGCTCTTCATTGATCAGCTCGATCACGCCTGGTTCCCGCGCGATGGCTACCGCGGCATCGCGTCCGCTTACTGGGCGAACAAGGATTTTGGGTCAGACTTGAACTACGAGCGGTATGAGGGCCAAGTCGGCGCGGTGAAGAGCTGGGGCAAACATTCTTTCAACTTCTTCCTCCAGGGAGGCACCGACGCGGGTTCGGACATGCCCGCGTACGAGACCTTTACCCTGGGCGGGCCGCTGCGGCTCTCCGGCTACCGCATCAACCAGTTCTCGGGCCGCCGTTATGGCTTCGGCCGCCTGATGTACTACAACCGGGTCCTGCCGCTTCCCGAGATTCTCGGATCGGGCGTCTATGTGGGCGGCTCGCTCGAGGCGGGCGAGATGCACAGCCGCTTTGACGGCCGGCCGTTTGGCGGCACGATCATTTCGGGATCGGTGTTCCTGGCGGCGGATACCTTCGCCGGTCCGGCCTATTTCGGATTCGGCATGGGCGAGTCCGGGAACTACAGCCTCTACCTGCTGCTTGGCGTCCCCTAACGCAGCGGCGTGAGGGGCCACCCATAACCGGGCCGGAGTCTTCATTTGGGCTTGACGTACTTTCCCAGCTCCGGAAAGGCTTGGCCGGCCATTTCGTCGAGGAGCGGCTTGAGGGTCTGCAGCGTGATGGCATCCTTATCGCCAATCTTGGCGAGTTTCTCGCCCGTGCCCGCCCTGACTCTCATACCCATCAGCTGTCCCGTGACGCTGTCCGTTGCCTCGACTTCAGCGATGATAGCCGCCCGTTGCCCCGGCCCCCCCTTGGCCATGGTCACGACGAAGGCCATCGGCACAAGCTGATAGGGCTTGAGACCCTCGCCTTTCGCTGCGACGCTGGTGAACGCGACGCGGAGCCGCAGCACCCCCGGCCCGGGCCTATCAACCACCTTGAATCGCTGGCTCAGCGTTCGCTTGAGCAAGTCATTGGAGTACGCGAGGATTTGTTGCAACGCCTCGGCGCTCACCTTCTCGCTGGGCCTGGGCTCGGGATAGAAGACAAGCGGGTCTATGAGCAACGCGTTGTAGTTGTCCGGCGTCAATTTGGGGCTGACCCAGGCCCGGATCGTTTTGCCCGCGCTGTCCTGGTTATCCTGCAGCCTCGAGTAGTCCCTCAGAAACCCTGAATCCTGGTCCTGCGCGATTGCATTTACGAAAGGGCCCGCGCCCAGCATCGCTCCGAGCACGGCCATTCCAAGTTTTCCTGTCATTGTCTTCACCATGACCTGCCTCCTTCTACTGCGATTGATGGTGGTGGCGAAATCATACGCACGACTGATGCCCGCGTTTTCCATTCAAACCCACCCGTTTCATTCCCCTGTTCAGAATCGAATTCCGACCCCGGCGTAAAGGCCGTAGGTGTCCATGTCGTAGAGAAAACCGCTCTTGTCGTAGTCGACGCTGATGTATCGGTAGCCGAATTTGCCCGACACGGTCTTCGAGAAGTCGTAGCTGACGCCCGCGAGCGCCTGCCAGGTGAGGTCCGAACCCACGCCAAATCCGCCGATGTCACCGTAGCCGATGAGCGTCCAGCGATCGGCGAACGGGTGCTGCACGCGCACGCCGATATACGGATCCACCCAGTCCTTGTCTCCGCTGCGTGCTACGACCCCGGTCTGCCCGAAGAGGCTGGCATTGATGCTGGCCTCCGCGTCGATCTTGCTGTAGCGCGCGCCGCCGATGACATCCGTGGCCGTCGGCCCGTCCGACACGCGATAGGCAACTGCCGCCGCCAGCAGGGTCTGTTCCAGTTTGAGGTCCGCGGTGGCCGTGAGCGTTGCGCCTATCGGCCCCGGGCCGGTTCTGCTGGACGTCGCCGACGTGGAAATCTTCATGTAGATCGCGTCGAACAGCAGTCCCCAACGCCCCTTCCGCGCCTCGAATGCGCCCATCACAGCGAAATCCAGATTGTCCCAGATGTCGGAAAAATCGATGTCAACACTGGTCTTCGGCAATGCCCCGGACTGCACGTCCCCCTTCATTCCCGCGGCCCAGAAATAAGGAACAAGCTCGTATTGCCACCGTTCCGTCCCGCCGCCCGTGGATTGCGCGATGGTCGGCGCGCTTGCCAGAAACAGGAGCGCAGTGGCGAGCCCCCACCTTGAGACAGCCTTCATCGTGTCAACTTTCATCTCACAATGGAGCCGGGTCCGTCGAGGCACGCTGCCCGCTCGTCAGGACGGCTCTGCGCAGCGGACCGCCAGCTATTTTCTTGCAGGCTCTACCGACAGCGCCAGCGCTTCGGTGTAGGTGACTTCGACCTCGTCGCCCTTCTTCACGACCTTGAAGTGGTCCGGGTTCTGAACGTGCAGATCAACAACATTGCCGCGCGGGCCCTTGAGAGTAATCGTCATCTTCTTTGGATCTACTGCGATGACATCGGCGATCGCCGTCACCTGCCGCGCAACGGCTCCTGCGGGCTGGTCGCCCGGCTTGGCGCGCACGGCGGTGTCGGTCTCCGTGATGCCACGGCTGCCGCCTTTGGTCTTCTTCAGTTCGAGAGACAGCGCCCGGACATAGCGGGCGACCACCATGTCGCCGACCTTGATCTGCTTGAAGTTCCTCACCTCCTCGCCCGCGACCACATCCACGACATTGCCTTCCGGGCCCTTGAGGGCGACGGTGCGTGTCTTCTGGTCAATCGCGACGACCTTCGCGGAGACTTCAACGGTACTGACGATCGTGCCCTTGCCAGCCTTGCTCTCCACGACCGTACCGCTCGACACGCCGGGCTGCTGCGCGGCGGCTATTCCGGTTGCAACGGCAAGTGCAATGGCTGAAATTACTGTGAGCTTCCGCATGGTTATCTACCCTTCTTTCAGAGTAATGAGTACGCGTGCCGTGCGCGAGATGAGTACGAGGCAACCTGCCCCGCCTGCGCAAGGGGGGGTAAGCTTAATCGGCCCGATGCGAGTCCCGTTTGATGCAGATCAACATAATTGTCACGAGCGGGGCCGGTCCCGCGGGCCGTTGGCCCGCCAATCAACCACTTTCGCTCGTCGGCACGATCCTGTAGGGATAACGCTCTCAGGAAAGCCACCACCGCCGGACGAGCAAGTACAATGCCGCGACTGCAAGCTGAGCCAGGGTAATCGGCAGCCCGTAGCGCAGGAAACGCGCGAAGGTCACACGCTCGCCGTGGCGCGCGCAGATGCCGACGCTCACGATGTTGGCGGAGGCTCCGATCATCGTCGCGTTCCCGCCGAGGGTGCCGCCAAACATCATGGCGATAAAGACCGGCAGCACGGCGGCGGGCCAGTCGCTGAATTCGCCCGAAAGCGCAAGCTCGGGAACCGCCTCGGCCGCGACCAGGTAGCCCTTGGTCATGACGATCGAGGCCGCCACCACCGGGATATTGGCGAGCACGCTCGAGAGAACCCCGACGCCGGCGAGCATCGCCAGCGCGACCAGCGTGAAGTCGGTGCCGAACCAGCCATGGAGCTTCAACGAGAGCCCCTGCAGCAGCCCTGTCTTGATGAATCCCTGCATCAGGCACAGGATCGCGCCGAGGAAGAACAGCGTCTTCCAGTCCACGGCGCGCAGCACGTCGTCTACCTGCTCGACCCGCGCGCCGTGAATGACAAGCAGCGCCAGGGCCGCGGCGACGATCGCCACTGATGGCGGCACGATCCGCACCGGCAGCGCCTCACCGAAAAGGAACATGAGCACCATGAAGGCAAGGACAGAAAGCGCGAGCGCGGCAAGATAGGGCCGCTCGATACGCGGCGCGGAACGCGCGGCAGGAAGGGCGCGGTGCGCGTTCCAGACTTCCGGCATCAGTCGCGGCAGCAGCGGCACGATGACGAGCACGGCAAGCAGGCCGGCGAAGCTCACCTGTCTCAGGTACTGCGTGAACGTCATCCCGATCGCGCTGCCGACGATGAAGGTAGCAGGATCGCCGACCAGCGTCAGCAGCCCGGCGGCGTTGCTGACGATCGCAGTGAGGATCATCGGTACCACGTAGCTAACACCAAGAGCCTTTGCGGCGCGGATGATGAGCGGCGCAAAGAGGATCACCGTGGTCGCGTTCGGGAGGAACGCGCACACCGCGGCCACCGTCAACACGAGCAGGAGCAGGAAGCGTTTGCCGCTGCCGCCGGTGAATTGAATGAATGGCGCGCCGATCCACTCGAACACACCCGACCTGTCGAGCACGTGTGCCACCACCATCCCCCCGAAAAGCAGCGAGATAGCCCCTCCCGCGATGGCCGGCACTTCCAGGAAATCCTTCTCACCGAGGATCCCGGTCACGATCATCGCCCCGACCCCGAGCAGCGCGGCGAGCGTCATGTCCGCGAGGTCGAAGGCGATGACGAGGATCACCGCCGCGAATATCCCGATGGTGAGGTAGACCTGAAAGTCGCTCATGGTTATGACGGCAATCAGCGCAGCGGCGGCGCGTACATCAGTCCGCCCTGCGTCCAGAGACGGTTCGGTCCGCGGTCGAGCTTGAGCGCGCTTTCGCCGCCGACGTTGCGTTCGAATATCTCGCCGTAGTTTCCCGCGGCCCTGATCGCTCGCACCATCCAGTCCGGGCGCACGCCGAGCGCCCTGGCGTATTGTTTCTGGTATCCGAGGAGCCGTCGCACGATGGCGCTGTGCGCCCCGCTCATCCTGGCTTCCACATTCGCCTGCGTGATCCCGTTTTCCTCAGCCGCGATAAGGGCGAAGAGCACCCACCGCACCGTCATGAACCAGCCGTCGTCACCGCCGCGCACCGCGGCGCCCAAAGGTTCCTTGGAAATGCGTTCGGGAAGAATGACGAACGCCGTCGGCCCGCCCGGCGCGCGCAGCCGCGCCGCGGCGAGCTGCGAGGCGTCCGAGGTGAGGGCGCGGCATTTGCCGGCGAAGAAAGCATCGGCCGCACCGATCTCGGAGTCGATGACGAGTGGCACTATCCTGTCGCCGCGACCGTCGAAATAGTCGGCCATTTGCTCCACGTGCGTGGTGCCTTTCACGACGCAGATCGTCGCCCCCTTCAGGTCGGCCGCCGTCTTCACGCCCGAGTTCGCGCCGACCATGAATCCCTGCGCGTCGTAGAACAGCACCCCCGGAAACCGCACGTTGAGCAGCACCTCACGGCTCATGGTCCAGCTCGTGTTGCGGGCGAGAACATCTATCGCACGGGCGTTCAACGCCGGGAACCGCTCCGAGGCCTTGAGCGGCCGGAACTCGACCTTCTCCGGATCGCCCAGCACCGCCGCGGCGAGCGCGCGGCAGAAATCAGCATCGAGGCCGGTCCAGCGCCCGGACGCGTCCCTGGCCGAGAATCCGACGATTCCCTCACTCACGCCGCAACGCAGCCGCCCGCGCGCCTTGACGCCATCGGTCGTTTCTCCGGCTTGAGCCGGGAGCACCATTGCCGTGGCAAGCAGTGCCGCGCCGACGGCGTATGCAAAGAGACGATAGAGACAGCGGCTGGTCATCACAAGGTCGAATAGTGCCGCTGTTTGCCAGGGAAACTTTGAGATCGCCGAATCATAGCGTGGTCCGACCCGTGGAACGTCAAGTGGCTCGTCGGCACGATCCTGCAGGGATCCCTTCCTCAGCCATGGGATGCCTTGCCGGCAGATGCGTAGAACGCTGCCTTGACCTTGTCCATTCCGACCAGGCGCACGATCTCCGCGATCACGCAGTAGAGAAACAGGCCGAAGAAGAGCCACAGCTGGAAGACGGCGAATTGGGGCCACACGATCTCCTCGGAGAGGCGCGCAACCGCAGTGGAAAGATCCCCATACTTCCTTGTGAGATGAATGATCTCCTCTATGAACCGGAAGATCAGGACCACCACGTTGAAAAGCAGCGTTTTCCAAAGGACGTGAAACCATAGGTTCCGCTTGAATATCCGGGAGATCGGCAGCGCTTCAACCACCAGGATCGCCTTCGCGACGATGAGCGCGCCTACCGTAGCGACGGTCGCGCGCAATGCGGTGAAGCTGTAGTCGCCCAGTGACACGGCCTTGGTAAGAGCGATCATGTGGAACAGCCACAGGAAGAAGATCGTGGCTGGCACGGCTTCACGAATCTCCCCTAGTATCGCTGCCCCGATCTTCTTCATGGTGCCTCCTTGCGTGCACGCGCCGTCAACCGCAACGCGCTACTCGGCCGGTCGTGAGCTGCCCGGTGAATTTTGTACTGCCGGCGCCGCCGCGGGATCACCCACAAGGGCCGCCGAGGAGGCCAGCCTTCAATTCCGCGTTAGGCGGGTTTGCACCGAGCCAGATGGAAAAGAGCGCCTGCGCGAAGTCATCGCCCTTGATCGTGCCCTTGACGGTCTTGTTCACATCCACCTGAACGCCCGCGCCGGGCTTGTGGACGAGGCGCAGCCGCTGACCGGTCTTCATGTCCGCCATCAACCCCTTGAAAGCTTCAATTCGGTCCTTCAGCGCCGGGAGCTGACTCTGGGCGTTGTTCTCAAAGCCCTCCTGCCAGCCCTTGTTGAGATCCGAGCGTCCCACATCGCGCACGAAGTGGAGGATGAGCTCCTTGGGAGGGCTCGACTTGAGGATGGCATTGGCATCCTTGCTGGTCTGCGCGACATAGAGTGCGGCGACATACACGTTAACCCTCAGGAACGTCGCCTGCCGCAGCCCGAGGCCGTTGAGCTTCAGCGTGGTGCCCTCCGCCTGCACCTGCTCGGGGAAGGACACTCCGTTGCACTCCTTGCCTTGCGCGGCCCCGATACCTACCGCCATGCACAGGCTTGCCATTAAACAAATCCGGATTCCATTCATGACCGACCTCCCCATGCCTTGCGATCGTCGAGGGAGTTGAATTATAGGCTCGCCCGAAACCTGTGTCGGAAACGTTTCCATTTTTCCCACATCCGGACAGGGGTTTGCGAAGCTCGCCCGCGGGCGTCAGAATAAGGCATGCTTCCCCGGATGGGACGCGATTGATGAGCGCGCGGCCAGGAAAGACCCACGCCGTCACGCGCGAAAAGTATGACGCCGTGCTGCTCGATCTCGACGGCGTCATCACGGACACCGCGAGCATACACGCGCGGTCGTGGAAGCGGATGTTCGACGAGTACTTGCGCAACCGATCATCCCGCACCGGCGAGCCCTTCCGGCCCTTTGACATCGCGACCGACTACAAGCTTCACGTCGATGGCAAGCCACGTTACGACGGGGTGCGGGATTTCCTGAAGTCGCGAGGCATCAACCTGCCCGAAGGCACGCCGGACGATCCCCCCTTGCACGAGACAGTCTGCGGGCTCGGAAACCGCAAGAACGATCTCGTCAACGAAGCGATCACCAGTGACGGCGTCGAGGTCTACCAGGGAACAGTGAAATGGGTGCACCGGCTTCACGACGAGGGCTTCAAGACCGCGGTGGTGACCTCGAGCCAGAACTGTGATGTCGTGCTGAAAGCAGCGGGCTTGTCGGATCTCTTCGACGTGCGCGTCGACGGAAACACCATCCATGAGCAGCAGTTGGACGGCAAGCCCGCCCCGGACGCTTTTCTCGCAGCGGCAACGGTGCTCGGCGTGACGCCCAGGCGCTCGGTCGTGGTCGAGGACGCCATCTCGGGTGTCGAAGCCGGGCGTAATGGCAATTTCGGGCTCGTGATCGGCGTTGCGCGCAAGGGCAACAATGACGAGCTCAGGCGCCACGGCGCCGATCTGGTGGTAAACGATCTCGCAGAACTCCTGCCTGATTGTTGACCCGTGTTCTATTTAACTGCCCATAGACGCCGGGGTAATCCCCTCCTGCCGGAGGAGGGGTGCCCGCGCGAGCGGGCGGGGTGGTGGGAGCAAAAAGCCCCGACGCAACGACCCCAGCTGCGTCGCAACCACTCCACCCGTCTCGCCTGGGTGCATAGCGTCGAGCGTTTGCCGGTTTTCACGCAAAGGTACTCCCACCACCCCGGCTACTTCGTAGCCACCCCTCCTCCGGCAGGAGGGGATCGTTTAGGCGGTC
>DASPGR010000115.1:0-6276 GCA_035620515.1 Burkholderiales bacterium
GCACGGTGCGCATCGCGGAGCAGCGTGATGTGCGGCACGTAGGGCCGTTGATTCAGCTGGAAGCCCGCGCCAACGAGCGTCCGTTCCAGCCGCTTCACCAGCTCGGTCAGCACGTCAGGGCACTCCTTGACCCCGGCCCACACGATGCGATTGTGGCGCCAGTAGTCCGCGCGGTTGACTTCCAGCGTGAACGCCGGGCCCTCGATCGTTTCTGCGAGCGCCTCGAGGCCATCCATGCGCTCCCGCGCGACCGCGCCGACAAAGACAAGCGTGAGGTGGATATTGTGCGCGGGTACCGGCCGTCCGCCGCACTCGCGCTGCGCTGCGCGGGCAAACTCGCCCAGCGCGTGCTGCACGTCAGAGGTCGGCCACGCGGCGAAGAAGAGCCGGGTGCTTGGGGCCGCTGCCGCCGGCGCTTTCTTTAGCGCCGGGGCGGGACCGCTCCGGCGTCTTCGGGATTTAGGCATGTTATCAGTGCTACGGCTTCGGCCGCGATGCCTTCGCCGCGCCCGGTGAACCCCAGGCGCTCGGTGCTCTTGGCCTTGATGTTGACGGCATCCAGGGATATGCCGATGTCGGAGGCGAGATTCGCCCGCATCGCGGGAAGATGGGTGGCAAGCCGCGGTGCCTGCGCAATCACCGTGGCATCGACGTTGATCACGCGCTGGCGCTCCCGCCCGAGCAGCCGCCCCACCTCGCGCAGCAGCTCACGGCTGTCGATGTCCTTGTAGCGGGGATCCGTATCGGGAAAATGCGCGCCGATATCCCCGAGCCCCGCCGCGCCGAGCAGCGCATCGCAGACCGCATGAATCAGCACGTCCGCATCCGAATGCCCGGCAAGCCCCTTCTCGAAGGGAACCTGCACGCCGCCGATGACGAGCCTCCTGCCCGCAACGAGTGCGTGCGCATCGAACCCCTGCCCGATTTTCATCTCGCAAAAGCGACGAATGTCCAATTCACTACTGCCCGCCAGAACGCCGAGGCGCCGCACGCATACGGGAGATATGACAACAAGCGGCTCAATCCAACGCCGGTGGGAGGGCCAGGACGACGCGTCTCATGCCACCGTGGAGCAGGCTCGCCCGCGATTCTATCAGCAAGTGCCGATGAAATCCCCTACCCGCGCCGGGAACCCCTTGATCGAGCACCGGCCCTGCCCCGCGCCGCCTTTCTTCGTCCTCTCGTCCCGGCCTTAGCGCCCGGCGCCGGCAGGGCGGCCGGACCCGACGCCAGCAGCAGGCGCTCGGCGATCTTGAGGTCCTCGGGAAACGTCACCTTGAGGTTGCGGGTCTCTCCCATCACGAGCCGCGGCTTGAAGCCAAGGCCCTCGATGGCGCAGGCCTCGTCCGTCACCACCTCCGGATCGGCTTTGCGCAAGGCCTCGATCAGCAATCGATAACGGAACATCTGAGGCGTTTGCGCGAGCCAGAGATGGTCCCGCGCCTCGGTGCCCACCACCCGCAGGTCGCGATCTGCGCGCTTCAACGTGTCGGCGACCGGCACCGCCAGCAGGCCTCCGGCCTCGTCGCGGCCGGCCTCGGCCAGAAGGCGCTCGAGTGCCTCGCCCGTCAGGCACGGCCGCGCGGCGTCGTGGACGACGACCCAGTCCGAGGCTCCGATCATGTCGCGTGCCGCCAGCAGCCCGTTGAAGACGCTTGCCGCGCGCGTCGCGCCGCCGCAGTAGAGCGGCTCCAGCCTGGCCCCGAACTCGGACCAGTCAAACTGCCTGAAATGGGTATCACCCTGCGCCAGGACGACGAAAACCTGCTCGATACCCCGGTGCCGGACGAGCGGCCTTAGCGCGAAGTGGAGCAAGGGGTGCGCGCCAATGCAAAGGTATTGCTTGGGCACCGCGGCGCGCACGCGCAAGCCGCTACCCGCTGCCGGAATCAGGGCGTAGATTCTGGACACGCCGGAGAAAAAGTCTGTTATTACAGCCATTTTAGCAGGATCGGTACGCGCGACTTCAGCACTTGAAAAAGCGCTTTCAGGGCGCATAATTAATCAATGGCTCAACCTGCGCTCTCGACGCGCGATCCGGCAGTGGCCGGGATGTTCTATCCCGCCAATCGGAGCGAGCTGGCGCGAAGCCTTGCCGAGATGCTCGGCACAGCGGCGAGCAGTGCGCCCGAACGCCCCGTGCCCAAGGCAATCATTGCTCCGCACGCGGGCTATATATACTCGGGACCGATCGCGGCCAGCGTCTATACCCTGCTTGCGCCCGCACGCAAGACGATCCGGCGCGTCGTTCTGCTCGGCCCCACGCATCGCGTCGCGGTTCGCGGGCTGGCGCTGCCAGGCGTAGCCGCTTTCGCGACCCCGCTCGGTGTGGTTCCGATCGATGCCGACGCGGTCGCGGCGCTGAGTGCCCTGCCGCAGGTTGGCGTGAGTGACCGGGCGCATGCGCTCGAGCATTCGCTCGAAGTACACGTGCCGTTCCTGCAGACGGTGCTCGAGCGCTTCACGCTCGTGCCGCTCGCCGTCGGACACGCGGACGCTGCCGCGGTCGCCGAAGTAATCGACTTGCTTTGGGGCGGCCCGGAGACGCTGATCGTCGTGAGCTCCGATCTTTCACACTACCTGCCGTACGCGGACGCCCAGGCCGTCGACCGGGCGACGGCGAAGGCGATTCTGGGACTTGCCTCCGATATCTCCCATGAGCAGGCGTGCGGGGCGACGCCCGTGATCGGCCTTGCCCATTCGGCGCGCGCGCGCGGACTCAAGCCCGAGCTGATCGATCTGAGAAATTCGGGCGATACGGCGGGAGACCGGCAACGCGTGGTCGGTTACGGCGCATTCGCGTTCTATGAGAGCGAGCACGATGCCCGATGAATTCGTGCCGATCGTGGTGCCGGCGGCCTCGGGTCGGGTCTTCCTGGAACCGGCCGCGCCCGGCGAGCTGCCGCGCGACGCGGGCAGCGTGCTGCTTCCGCTCGCCCGCGCGGCAATCGCGGCCGAGCTTGGGATCGAGCACGCTGCGACCGACGCCCACCCCTGGTTGCGGCAGCCCGGTGCCTGCTTCATCACGCTTACGGCCGCTGCGCAGCTGCGCGGCTGCATCGGAACCTTGCGCGCGCATCGCGTGCTGCTCGAGGACGTGAGGGCGAACGCTGTCGCCGCGGCTTTCCGCGATCCCAGGTTCAAGCCGCTTGCAGTGAGCGAGTTCTCAGACATCGCGGTGGAAATATCCGTTCTCTCCCCGCTCGAGCCGATGACGGTCGTGGACGAGCAGGATGCGATACGCCAGCTGCGGCCTGGTGTCGACGGTGTCGTGTTTCAGTACGGCCACCACAGCGGGACGTTCCTTCCCCAGGTCTGGGAGAGCTTCGCCGACCCCGCCGAGTTCCTCGCGCACCTGCGATACAAGGCAGGGCTGCCGCCTGATTTCTGGGACAGCGAGGTGAAGCTGTCGCGCTACGCGGTGACCAAGTGGCGCGAGAACGCATGAGAGAAAGCGAATACCCGGGCCGCTGGTGGCACATGCTCGAGGACGGGCGCATGCAATGCGACCTGTGCCCGCGCGATTGCAGGCTGCACGAGGGGCAACGCGGCGCATGCTTCGTGCGCATGCGAAACGGCGATCGCATGGTGCTCACCACCTATGGGCGCTCATCGGGCTTCTGCATCGATCCCGTCGAGAAGAAGCCGCTCAACCAGTTCTACCCCGGCTCGAGCATCCTCTCCTTCGGAACGGCGGGCTGCAACCTCGCCTGCAAGTTCTGCCAGAACTGGGACATCTCGAAATCGCGCGACATGGACCGTCTGGCCGATGAGGCCTCGCCCGAAGCGATCGCAAAAGCGGCTGTCGCCGCGGGCTGCAAGAGTGTTGCGTTCACCTACAACGATCCGGTCATTTTCGCCGAGTACGCGATGGACATCGCGGACGCCTGCCGCGCGCACGGCGTGAAGACCGTCGCCGTCACAGCGGGCTACATCCACGAGGCGCCGCGGCGCGAGTTCTACGCGAAGATGGATGCCGCGAACGTCGACCTGAAGGCGTTCACCGACCAATTCTATTTCAAGCTGTGCGCCGCGCGCTTGAACCCCGTGCTGGACACCTTGGCCTACCTCAAGCACGACACCGATGTCTGGTTCGAGATCACGACTCTGCTGATCCCGGGCAAGAACGACTCGAACGCTGAGCTCGAGGCCGAGTGCAAGTGGATCCGCAAGGAGCTCGGGCCGGACGTGCCGGTCCACTTCACAGCGTTTCACCCCGATTACAAGATGAGGGACATTCCCGCCACGCCCGCCGCGACGTTGCGGCGCGCGAGGGAGATCGCCCTGGCGGAGGGGCTGCACTACGTCTTTACCGGCAACGTGCACGACGAGACGGGCGGCACGACCTACTGTCCTTCCTGCCGCGCGGCTCTCATCGTGCGCGACTGGTATGAGATCGAGGAGTACCGCGTCACGAGCGAGGGCAAGTGTCCGGATTGCGGGACAGCGATCGCCGGACGCTATGAAGCATTCAAGGGCCAGTTCGGGCGCCGGCGCATCCCGGTTGCCATTCGCACCCCGGTATAATAACGGCCGGTTTTTGAAGCACTTTTGACCCGAAATGCTGGACGTTCCACTGCCGGCAGCGGGGGAGCGCGTATGTACGCCCTTCCTGCACGGCTCGGCCGACGCACTTCTCCTCGCGCGTCTCGCGCGCCGGGGGCGGCCGCTTGTGGCCGTCACGGCAACAGCCGCCGACGCGCAGCGTATACGCGAGGAAATTCCGTTCTTCGATCCCGGCCTGCGGGTCTTCCTGTTCCCGGATTGGGAGACGCTGCCCTACGATCTGCTCTCGCCGCACCATGATCTCGTGTCGGAGCGCCTCGCGACGCTCTACCAGCTCATGCGCCGCGACTTCGACGTGGCGATCGTACCGGTTACGACCGCGCTCTACCGCCTCGCACCCGTCGAGTACCTCGCCGCGCGCTCGTTCTCGTTCACGCAAGGGCAGAGGCTCGAGGCGCCGACGCTGCGCCGGCAGCTCGTCACCGCAGGCTACAGCCACGTCACGCGGGTTACGGCGCCCGGCGAATACTGCGTCCGCGGCGGGCTGATCGATCTATTCCCCGCCGGCAGCGCCCTGCCCTACCGTCTCGAGCTCGACGACGAGGTGATCGAGAGCATGCGCAGCTTCGACGTTGACACGCAGCGGTCGATCTACAAGGTCAACGAGGTGCGACTTCTCCCGGCGCGGGAGTTCCCGCTCGATGAGGAGGGCCAGGCCCGGTTCCGGCACAACTTCAGGGTGGCGTTCGAGGGGGATCCTTCACGCAGTCTCGTCTACAAGGACGTCAGCAAGGGCATCGCGAGCGCGGGCATCGAGTACTACCTGCCACTCTTCTTCGACAAGACCTCTGTCCTGACGGACTACTTTCCGGAAGACGCGTTGCTTTGCGCGCAATCGGGTCTTCAACAAGCCATCGAGCAGTTCTGGAGCGACACGCACGCGCGCTACGCGATGCTGCGCGGCGACCGCGCGAACCCCGTGCTGCCGCCGCAGGATCTCTTTCTCACGACCGACCAGTTCTTCGGCGCCATCAAGCCCTTCGCCCGCGTCGAGCTTAAGACGAGTCGATCAGACTCCCCTCCTGCCCGAGGAGGGGTGCCCGCGCAAGCGGGCGGGGTGGTGGGAGCGACTGCTGATTACGTAACCACCCCGGCTGCTTCGCAGCCACCCCTCCTTGAAAAGGAGGGGATTGCTGGAAAGGCTACGACAGCCCTGCCTTCGCTGGCAGTGGAGCGCAGGGCGAGCGACCCCGTGCACCGGCTGCGCTCATACCTCGCATCCTTCGAGGGCCGCGTACTGATCGTGGCCGAGGGTGCGGGCCGCCGCGAAACGATGCTCGGCTACTTCACGGAGCACGGTCTGGCACCGGTGCCGGTCGAGAGCTACGCCGCAGCGGTCTCGGGAAGCGAGCGCCTCATGATCACGGTCGCGCCGCTGCACGCCGGATTCGTGCTGGCCGAGCCCCTCACCGCTCTTGTCACGGAGAACGAGCTCTATGCCGAGCAGGCGCGCGCGCGGCGCGCGCGCGACGGCGCGGCCCGCGTATCGCCCGAAGGCATGCTGCGCGATCTCTCGGAAATCAGGATCGGGGATCCGGCAGTGCACGAACAGCACGGGATCGGGCGCTACCAGGGGCTCGTCAGCATGAATCTCGGCGAGGGCGAGACCGAATTTCTCGCGCTCGAGTACGCGCGCGGCGCCAAGCTCTACGTGCCGGTATCGAGCCTTCATCTCGTGAGCCGCTACAGCGGCGCCCCGGCCGAGGCGGC
>DASPGR010000116.1:0-16842 GCA_035620515.1 Burkholderiales bacterium
GGCCGAGCAGCTGTTCATGACGCAGCCTGCGGTGACGTTCCAGATCAAGCAGCTCGAGGAGCAGTTCAACACGCGGCTCTTCGAACGAAGCCACGGCAAGATCGCGCTGACCCCGGCGGGGCAGATGGTCATGAGCTATGCCGAGCGCATTCTTGGGCTGTCGGAGGAAATGGAAACGCGCGTTGCTGATCTCACCGGCGCCATGGGCGGGCCGCTGCTGCTCGGCGCGAGCCTCACCATCGCCGAGTACATCCTGCCCCGCATCCTGGGGGAGTTCAAGGCGCAACACCCGCAGGTTCACGCGCACATGACGGTCGGCAACTCGGAGATGATCGAGACGCGCGTGGCGGACCACACGCTCGACCTGGGGCTCATCGAAACGCCAGCGCATCTTCCGGGACTGGTAACGGAAATGGTCTGCGAGGACGAGCTCGTGGTGATCTGTTCGCCGGACCACGACTTCGCGAAGCTTCAGAGTGTCAATCCGCAGCAACTTCTCGATGAGCCGTACATCAGCCGCGAGACGGGTTCAGGAACCCGGGAATTCGCCGACCAGTACCTGCGCCGCTGCAAGGTGATGCCCGAGGACCTCAACATCGTCATGGAGCTGGGCAGCCTCGAGGCGATCAAGGGTGTCGTCGAGACGGGCCTCGGCATTTCCATCGTGTCGCGCGCAACCGCGTCCAAGGAGCGCCATCTGGGGACGCTTGCGGTGGTCCCGCTGGAACCGCGCCTCATCCGCACCATGTCCTTCGTTCACCCGAAGGAAAAATTCCGCTCGCGGCTGCTCACCACCTTCGTCGAGTTCGCATCGGTCAGGATGAAAGCGCTGAGCAACTCCGCATGAAGCGCTTCCTCGTCGTCCAGCACAGCTACTCGGAGTTTCTCGGCGGCGTGGAAACCCAGCTCGAGAGCCGGGGTATTGGCTTCAGCTACGTGCGTCCCTTCACCGGACAGGCGTTGCCGGCGAGCGCGCTTCAGTACGACGCCCTGTGGCTCCTCGGTGGCGCGTATCCCGTGTGCGACAACGCCCACTGCCCGTGGGTTGCGGATGAGCTGCGCCTGGTTTCTGCGTTCCGCCGTGCCAGGCGCCCCGTGGTCGGGCTGGGATTTGGCGGCCTTGTTGTTGCCGCTGCCGCCGGCGGAACGGCCCATGCCACGCCCGCACATCGCGCCTGTTTCACAACGGCGCACCGGGCGGGCATCACTTCTGGCGAGCCGCTTGCCGACGCTCTCGACGGCCGCAGGGTGCTCGTCATGGTCAACGGGCGGGTGGAGCTTCCCGCGGGCGTAACCCCGATCCTGGTCGACGATCAGGGTGACTGGATCGCGGTGCGGCCGGATCCACTTACCTATGGGCTTCTGTTCCGCCCGGAGCTGAAACCCGGCATGCTGGAGGACATGGTGATGGAAGAAGGACGCGAGACGCCGGACCATATCGGCGAGCTGATCGCCGGCCTGCGCGCAGATCGCGAAGGGGTCCAGCGCAACCAGGACGCCACGGTGGCTGCTCTCGTGACAGCGCTCGACCTGATGAAGGAACGGAAGAAACCGCCGGTGTTTGTTTTGAACCCCGTCAATCGCGAATCATGAAAAGGGACGAGCAAAAACTGCTGGCGATTTTCGAGTGCCTTGCGCCCGAGCAGCAGGACAAGCTGATCGAGTTTGCCGAGTTTCTCGCCGTCAGCGACGAAGGGGGCGGCGAGTCGGTTGAGCCTGAGCCTCGCGTCCTGCCGCGGCCGGCGGAGGAGTCGGTGACGATGGCGATCCGCCGGCTCGTGACCACGTACCCGATGCTCGATCGCCGCCGCCTGATGGCGGAGGCCTCGCAATTCCTGGCCGAGCACGCGTTGCATGGCCGTGCCGCGCACGAAGTGATCGACCAGCTTGAAATCGTCTTCGCGCGCCATTTCGAGCGCCACAAAGGCGTTCGCTGACACTGCGTGTCAACGCGAGAACGCGCTCGCGCGTTGATCGGTCGAACCCGAACAATATTCCGAACCTGCATCTGATGTATCGCCCGACCTTCGCCACCATCAACCTCGGCGCCCTGAGGCACAACCTCGGGGTCGCGCGCCGGCATGCTCCGCGCTCGAGGACATTCGCGGTCGTGAAGGCGAATGCGTATGGGCACGGGCTCATGCGCGCGGTGCGCGCGCTGACGGAGGCGGAGGGCTTTGCGCTGCTCGATCTTGAGGAGGCGATGGCGCTCCGCGCGGCCGGCTACCGGCAGCGCATCCTGCTGCTCGAGGGATTCTTCTCGCCGGCGGAGTTCGCACTGTTCAGCGAGCATCGCCTGGGCGCCGTGGTGCACACGCGGGAACAGCTTCGGATGCTGCGGCAGCTGCCAAAGGACGCGGCGCTCG
This sequence comes from Burkholderiales bacterium, assembly GCA_035620515.1. Lineage (GTDB taxonomy): Bacteria > Pseudomonadota > Gammaproteobacteria > Burkholderiales > SG8-41 > SG8-41. The sequence continues at coordinate 2,367 of DASPGR010000116.1, forward strand.
ATGTGTTCCTCAAGGTGAATAGCGGCATGAACCGGCTCGGTTTCACCGCCGCGGAGTTCCCCGACGCGCTGCGCGCCCTGCAGACGAATCCGGGAGTCTCGCAGGTCACCCTCATGACGCACTTTGCGGATGCCGACGGTACGAGTGGCGTCGAGTGGCAGACCTCGGTATTCGACCGCATTGCGGATGGCCTCGAATTGGAGCGCAGCCTCGCCAATTCTGCAGCGATCTTCCGTTTCCCCGACACGCACGCGGAGTGGGTGCGCCCGGGAATCATGCTCTATGGGTGTTCGCCGTTTGCCGAGCAGGCGGGCTCCGAGCTCGGACTGGTCCCGGTCATGACCCTTGAGAGCCGCGTGATCGCGGTGCAGCAGCTGCGGCGCGGCGACGTCGTGGGCTACGGGAGCCTCTTTGTTGCGGACCGCGACATGCGCATCGGCGTCGTGACCTGCGGCTATGCGGACGGGTATCCCCGGCATGCACCCACGGGCACGCCGATCATGGTCGAAGGACGCGTGACGCGCACCATCGGGCGCGTGTCGATGGACATGCTGTGCGCCGATCTCAGCGATGTGCCGGAAGCGCTCGTGGGATCGCGCGTCGTGCTTTGGGGCGAAGGTGTGCCGGTCGAGCACGTTGCCGAGGCCGCGGGGACGGTCGGCTACGAGCTGCTCTGCGGGATCGCCCAGCGCGTGCCGGTTCGCGAGCGCGAATAACTGCCATGGCGAAGGCAAAGACCATCTATTCGTGCACGGAGTGCGGCGGCCAGGTCTTGAAGTGGCAGGGCCAGTGTCCCCATTGCCAGGCCTGGAACACGCTCGTCGAGTCGGTTGCGGAGGCGTCACCCTCGGCCAACCGCTTCGGGCTTTCCGCCGAGCCGGGCAAGCTGCAGCGCCTGGCGGAGGTGGAGGCGCAAGAGGCCTCGCGCGTTGCGACCGGGATCGAGGAGTTCGACCGCGTGCTCGGCGGGGGGCTGGTAGCCGGCGGGGTGGTACTGCTCGGGGGCGATCCCGGAATCGGAAAATCGACGCTGCTCTTGCAGTCGCTCGCGGAGGTGGGACGCAAGCGCAACGTGCTCTACGTGACGGGGGAGGAATCGTCACAGCAGGTCGCGCTGCGGGCGCGGCGCCTCGGTGTCGACGCGGGGCAGGTGCACATACTCCCCGAGATCAATCTCGAGAAAATCCAGGCGGTGATCGGCGCGGAGAAGCCCGACGTCGCGGTGATCGATTCCATTCAGACGCTCTATTCAGGGCAGCTGCAGTCGGCGCCGGGATCCGTCGCCCAGGTGCGCGAATGCGCCGCACAGCTGACGCGGGTTGCGAAAGGCACGGGAACGACGATTGTCCTGGTGGGGCACGTGACGAAGGAGGGGACGCTCGCGGGGCCGCGCGTGCTCGAGCACATGGTCGACACCGTGCTCTACTTCGAGGGCGACACGCATTCGAGCTTTCGCCTCATCCGCGCGTTTAAGAACCGCTACGGCGCGGTGAACGAGCTGGGCGTCTTCGCCATGACCGACCGCGGGCTGAAGGGCGTGTCCAATCCATCGGCACTCTTTCTCTCCCAGCACGAGGGCGAGGTTGCCGGCTCGTGCGTCATGGTGACGCAGGAAGGCACGCGCCCCATGCTGGTCGAGATCCAGGCCCTGGTGGATGCCGCGCACGCGCCCAACCCGCGGCGCTTGAGCGTGGGGCTCGAGCAGAACCGGCTGGCGCTCCTGCTCGCGGTTCTCCATCGTCATGCCGGCATCGCGTGCTATGACCAGGACGTATTTGTAAACGCGGTCGGCGGTGTCCGGATCACGGAGCCCGCTGCCGATCTCGCAGTCCTCATGGCGATCGTATCGTCGTTGAAGAACCGCGCGCTGCCTCCGAAGCTCGTCGTATTCGGCGAAGTTGGCCTCGCGGGCGAAGTGCGCCCCGTGCAGCGCGGTCAGGAGCGGTTGCGTGAAGCAGCCAAGCTCGGGTTTACCCAGGCGCTGATTCCACAGGCCAACAAGCCGAGACAGCCGATTGCCGGGCTTGAAGTCATGGCCGTGCGCCGCGTCGAGGAGGCCGTCAGCAAGGTCCGCGAGCTCGTCTCCGGCTGAGGCGCTCCGCGAGTTCACATTGCGAGAAAGCGCCGTCCTCTGGAGGGGCGGCGGTGCGTTCCGGTGGCCGGTGCAATCCGGTAAAATAGCGCTCCTTTTCCGCAAAAAATTTTCAGAAGCGATTCTGCAGGAGCAATCATGAAGGTGCTGGTGACCGTCAAGCGCGTCATTGACCCCTACGTCAAGGTGCGCGTCAAGGCCGATGGCAGCGGCGTCGAGACCGCGAACGTCAAGATGTCGATCAACCCCTTCTGCGAGATCGCGTGCGAGCAGGCGGTGCGCATGAAGGAGGCAGGAGTCGTTACTGAAATCGTCGCTGTTTCCGTCGGCACAATGCAGTCCCAGGAGACGCTGCGCACCGCCATGGCGATGGGCGCCGACCGGGGGATACTGGTCGAGACCGATTCCGAAGTGCAGCCGCTCGCGGTGGCGAAGGTGATGAAGGCGATCGTCGAGAAGGAGAACCCGAAGCTTGTCATCATGGGCAAGCAGGCGATCGACGACGACTCGAACCAGTCGGGACAGATGGTCGCGGCGCTGCTCGGATGGCCCCAGGCGGCGTTCGTCTCTAAGATCGCGATCAACGGCGACAATGCCGATTGCACGCGCGAGATCGACGGGGGCCTCGAGAAGGTGACCGTCAAGCTCCCCGCCGTCGTGACGGCCGATCTGCGGTTGAACGAGCCGCGCTACGTGACGCTTCCGAACATCATGAAGGCCAAGAAGAAGCCGCTGGAGGTCATCAAGCCCGACGCGCTGGGCGTGGACGTTGCCCCGCGGCTGACGACGCTCAAGGTAGAGGAGCCGCCCAAGCGCGGCGCCGGCGTGCAGGTCGCCGATGTGGCGGAGCTGGTGGCGAAGTTGAAGAACGAGGCCAAGGTTATCTAACCGCGTGATATGGAATAGAGCATGTCAGTTCTGGTCATTGCTGAGCACGACGGAAAACAGCTGAAGCCGGGCACGGCGAATGCCATCGCGGCGGCAGGCGAGATGGGCGATGACATCCACGTGCTGGTGGCGGGACATCAGTGCAAGGACGCCGCCCAGGCAGCCGCCAAGGTGGCGGGCGTGAAAAAAGTGCTGCATAGCGATGCCGAGCTCTATGCCGGCTTTCTTGCGGAAAACCTCGCCGCCCTCATCGTGCCTCTCGCAGCGAAGTACACGCATGTCGTCGCGCCGGCGACGGGCTTCGGCAAGAATCTGACGCCGCGCGTGGCGGCGCTCCTCGACGTGCAGCAGATATCGGACATCAGTGCCGTTCAGTCGCCGGATACGTTCGTGCGGCCGATCTACGCCGGAAACGTGCTCGCCACGGTGCAGTCGAAGGACAAGATCAAGGTCGTGACCGTGCGCGCGACGGGATTCGATCCGGCAGGTGAGGCGTCCTCCGCTGCTCCGGTGGAAACGCTCGCCCCGGGGGCCGACGCGGGGCTTTCGAAATTCAACGGGCAGGAGCTGACGAAGACTGCCCGCCCCGAGCTCACGGCGGCGCGGATCATCGTCTCCGGCGGGCGCGGCATGGGAAGCTCCGAGAACTTCAAGATCCTCGAGGCGCTCGCCGACAAGCTCGGCGCGGCAGTCGGAGCGTCGCGTGCGGCAGTGGATTCCGGATTCGTGCCCAATGACTACCAGGTGGGCCAGACCGGCAAGATCGTCGCACCGGAGCTCTATGTCGCGGTCGGCATCTCGGGCGCGATCCAGCACCTTGCAGGCATGAAGGACAGCAAGGTGATCGTCGCGATCAACAAGGACCCGGAAGCGCCCATTTTCGCCGTTGCCAACTACTGGCTCGTCGAAGACCTCTTCAAGGCCGTGCCCGAGCTCACCAAAGCGCTCTGACAGTGTGAGTGGCGAATAGAAGTGGTTTCATAATCACCACTTACCACTCACGAAGCGAAGGCATGTCGAACTACGCAGCACCGTTGAAGGACATGCTCTTTGCGATCCGCGAGATCGCGGGGCTCGCCGAGGTCACTGCGCTGCCCGGCTGCGAGGACGCCACGCCGGAATTGGTCGGCCAGGTCCTGGAAGAGGCCGGCAAGTTCGCGCGCGAGGTTCTCGATCCGATCAATCGCCAGGGAGACCAGGAAGGCGCGAAGCTCGTCGATGGAGCGGTAACGGCGCCGCGCGGTTTCAAGGACGCCTATCGGCAATTCACCGCAGCGGGCTGGAACGCCCTGGGGGGGCGGACAGAGTACGGCGGGCAGGGGCTCCCGCACGTCGTGGCGATGCCGGTCCAGGAAATCTGGAACGGCGCCTGCGTGTCATTCTGCATCGCTCCCATGCTGACTGCCGGTGTGCTCGAGGCGCTCGGCATCCACGGCTCGCCCGGGCAGAAGAAGCTCTACTTCCCGCGCCTCACCTCGGGCGAGTGGTGCGGAACCATGAACCTCACGGAGCCCCAGGCGGGCTCAGATCTCTCGGCGGTGCGGACCCGCGCCGTGCTGGAAGGCGATCACTATCGCATTCACGGCACGAAGATCTTCATCACCTGGGGCGAGCACGATATGGCGGACAACATCGTGCACCTCGTGCTCGCCCGCACGCCCGATGCGCCGGAAGGCGTCAAGGGCATCTCGCTTTTCATCGTTCCCAAGTTCTTGCCGAAGGCGGACGGCACTCCGGGAGAGCGCAACGACGTCCGGTGCGTGTCGATCGAGCACAAGATGGGCATCCGTGCGACCCCCACCTGCGTGCTCGCGTACGGCGATGGACCAGGCGCAATCGGCTACCTGGTTGGCGAGGAGAACCGCGGCCTCGAGTACATGTTCACGATGATGAACCACGCGCGCCTCGGCGTCGGTATCGAAGGCGTCGCGCTTGCCGAGCGCGCCTGCCAGCACGCCCTGGACTACGCGAAGACCCGGGTGCAGGGGCGCGAGATCGGGCAGAAGAGCGGCGATCGCGTCACCATCATTCACCACCCGGATGTTCGCCGCATGCTGCTGTCGATGAAGGCCCAGGTCGAGGCGATGCGCTCGCTCGCATACTTCACCGCCGCCCTGCTCGACAAGTCGAAGCATCATCCCGAGCCGGCCGGTAGACGGCGCAGCCACGCGCTGCTCGACCTGCTGACCCCCGTGGTCAAAGGCTGGTGCACCGAGCAGGCCGTGGAAATCGCCTCGACGGGCGTTCAGGTTCATGGCGGCATGGGCTTCATCGAGGAAACGGGGGCCGCGCAGTACCTGCGCGATGCGCGTATCACCACGATCTACGAGGGCACAACGGGCATCCAGGCGAACGATCTCGTCGGCCGCAAGGTAGGCGCGGAGAAGGGAGCGACCGCACTGGCGCTCGCGGGGGAAATGCAGGGCCTCGCCTCGAAGCTCACCGCAGCGGGGGGCAGTCTCGCACCCATTTCCGGGAGCTACGCCGAAGGAGTCGGTGCTCTCACCCAAGCCACGCGCTGGATCGTTGAAACTTTTCCTCGGGATCCCAGGGCGGTTGCGGCCGTGTCAGTACCGTATCTCAAGCTCTTCGGCACGGTGGCCGGTGGCTGGATGATGGCGCGCGCAGCGCTCATCGCGACCGCGCAGCTCAAGCAGCCGGACGCCGACCGTGAATTTCTGGAGGCAAAGCTCGCCACGGCGCGCTTTTATGTCGAGCACGAGCTGCCGAAGGCAGCCGCGCTCGCGCGCGAGGTGACGCATGGCGCAGGGAGCGTGCTCGCGGTTGATCCGTCAATGTTTTAGAGTGCACAAGACATGATCGGTCCTAATTTACTCCCCTCCTTTTCAAGGGTGGGCCGGGATTTCGAGAACCATGCGTTCGAGCCGGCGAACGCCCAACTCGATGCAGCGAGTTGGGACGGGCGGGGTGGCTGCGAAGCAGCCGGGGTGGTTGCCTTGGCAATGCTCGCTCCCACCACCCCGCCCGCTTTCGCGGGCACCCCTCCTCCGGCAGGAGGGGATGCATTGCGTTGAGTTCTTCCCCCGTGCTGCAGAACGCATTGAAGGAGCGGCTGAATAAGGGCGAGCTCGCGTTGACGCTCATGGTGCGGCACGCGCGGACGGTCGACATCGCGCTCGCGGCGAAGCTCTGTGGCTTCGACGGCCTGTTCTTCGACCTTCAGCACAGCGTGATTCCGGAGCACGAGGTCTCGCAGATGGCGGTGGCGGCGATGAACGTGGGTGTCGCACCGATTGTTCGCGTGCCCGAGAAGGATTATGCCGCGGCGCTCAGGATGCTCGACAACGGCGCGCTTGGCATCATCATGCCCGAAGTCACCACGGTCGAAGACGCCCGGCACTCGGTGGCGGCGTGCAAGTTCCCTCCGGTCGGCAACCGCGGAGCATTCGGCAGCTGGCCTCACTTCGGCTATCGATCGATACCTGCCGCGGATGCCCGGAAGGCGGTAAATGAGGCGACGCTCGTCGTTCTCATGCTCGAGAGCAAGGCGGCAGTGGACAACGTTGACGCCATTGCCGCGGTGCCCGGCGTGGACGTGATTCACATCGGCACCAATGATCTATCGACCGATCTCGGACATCCGGGCGAGCTGACGCACCCGGATGTTCTTGCAGCCATTGAGCGCGTGGCCAGGGCCTGCCGCGCGAACGGCAAGCACGCGGGCGTCGGCGGCCTGACGGGCGGCGACGTGATGAAGATGCTCGCGCCGGTGGTGAAGCTCGGCGCGCGGTTCATCACGGCGGGCACGGAGTGGAACCTGATGCTCTCTGCCGGTCAGGAGCGCGTCAAGGCGCTCCGGGCTTTAACGTCGAACTGATTGAACTGTCAAGCTGCCGAGACCGCCAAGAGATCGACTCACAGTTGTCTTTCATTCCTCAGCACCCATCACCCATCACCCATCACTCATCACGATGTTTCAATCACCGGCGTACTCGTCCTTCATGAACTGCGGCTTGATGAGGTTCGCGAACGAATAGAGCCGGTCCCACTGCTTCTGGGTAAGGAGCTTCCGTTCCACGACCGCGACCTGGTGGATGGACTTTCCGGATTCGTGAGCCTCGTGCGCGATCTCGGTCGCCTTCTTGTAGCCGATCACCGGGTTGAGCAAGGTCACGATCGAGATGCTGTTCATGACCATGTCGTGAGTGCGCTCGGCGTTCGCCGTGATGCCGTCGACGCATCTCTCGCGCAGTGAGGTCACCGCGTTCTCCATCGAAAAAATGGAGAAGACCAGCGCAAAGGCGATGACGGGCTCCATCACGTTGAGCTGGAGCTGGCCGGCAGACGCGGCAAGCGTAACGGTCAGATCGAGCCCGATCACGAGGAACGCGGTCTGGTTGACGACCTCCGGAATGACGGGATTGACCTTCCCGGGCATGATGGAAGAGCCCGGCTGGAGCCTCGGCAGGTTGATCTCGTTCAATCCTGAGCGCGGCCCCGAAGAAAGCAGGCGCAGGTCGTTGCAGATTTTCGTGAGCTTGACCGCCGTGCGCTTGAGCACGCCCGAGAGCTGGACGAAGACGCCGGTGTCCGAAGTGGCCTCGACAAGATCGCTTGCCAGCTTGAAATCGATGCCGGTGAGCGCCGCGAGATGCCGGGTGGCGAGCTGCGGATAGCCGTCCGGGGCATTGACCGAGGTTCCGATCGCGGTCGCGCCCAGGTTGATCTCCGTGAGCAGCGCGATGGATTCCTGGATGCGCTGGATCTCCTCGCCGATCGTGGTGCCGAAGCCGTGAAACTCGGCGCCAAGCGGCATCGGCACCGCGTCCTGAAGGTGCGTGCGCCCCATCTTCAGCACGCCGGCGAATTCCTCCCCCTTGGCAAAGAAGGAGCTCTGCAACGCGGTGAGCGCGTCGATGTAGCTCTTGAGCCTCAAGATCAGCGCGAGGCGCAGCGCGGTCGGATACACGTCGTTCGTCGATTGCGAGAGATTCACGTGATCGTTCGGGCTGACGTGGTGGTAATCGCCCTTCCTGTGGCCCAAGTGCTCGAGCGCGACGTTCGCGATCACCTCGTTGGCATTCATGTTGGTCGAGGTTCCGGCGCCGCCCTGGATGAAATCGATCACGAACTGGTCCAGAAACTCGCCTGCGATCAGCCGGTCGCACGCTCTCATGATGGCGTCGGCGATCGGCGGACTGAGAAGGCCGAGGTCCCGGTTGGCCATCGCACAGGCCTTCTTGACGTAGGCGAGGGCGACGACCAACCGCGGCTCGGCGGAGATCCCGACGCCGGTAATGATGAAGTTTTCCCTGCCACGCAGCGTCTGCACGCCGTAGTAGACGTCGTCGGAGATCTCGCGTTGGCCGAGGAAATCGGATTCGATGCGCATGACGGGTGTCCTTTCAACAAAAAAGGCGGCCCAGGATGGGCCGCCTTCTCGGTATCGAACTCTGTGCGCGAGCGAAGTGCCCGCGTGCCCTACGCCGTGCGCATCTTCCCGGGCTGCCGGACTTCTTCCGGAGGGCCTTCACCCGGATCGGCGAACTTCTGGCGGGCCTTGCCGGCTGCCACGTCTTCGTACCAGCGCAGGTGGTGGTGCTTCGCCCACTCTTCGTCCACGTAACCCCACCGCATGGCGGCGTAAGCACCTTTCACGCCGAGCGTGCCGAGATAGATGTGGACGAGCGACAAAGCAATCGCCAGGTACGCGGCGACCATGTGGATCGTATTGGAGAGCTGCATCAACGTGCGGCCCTGTCCGGCGTTTGGGAACGCCAGGATCAGCCCGGTCACCGTGAGGATCGTGGAGAAGATGACCAGCACGAGCCAGAATACGAGCTTCTCGCCGGCGTTGAACCGGTGCGAGGGGTATTCGTGGCCACGGAAGTAGCCGAAGATGTTGAAGAACCACTTGATGTCCTCGACGCCAATGCCATTGTCGCGGATGTAGCGTATGAACAGCCACGGTATCGCGACGATCAGGATCGGTCCCGTGAAGTTGTGCAGGACCTTTGAGACCGATGCAAGCCACGCAAATACGGTGTAGCCCAACACCGGCAGAAGCACGCTCTTGCCCAGCGACAGGATGAGACCCGTGATCGCGAGAACGACCCAGCTGATCGCGAGCAGCCAGTGCGCGTACCGGTCCGCCGGTGCGAAGCGCCGGATCAGGCGTCCACCCGCTGCGTCGTCCGCCCCCATCGTTCCGCGGAGCAGATAGAACAACGCAAGCCCCAGCACGCCCACGGCGACCAGAATGCCGCCCCAGAAAATGATCGGCTCGCGGGCCTGACGCCACGTTTCGCCGCCGCTTTGGACCAGCACGCCCGTCTCGATTCCCTGTGTCGTGGTGAAGCCGGGCGCCCCCGACCGCACCTCGCGCCACACCGGGGCGTTATTGAGCGGCTGTGTGTCCTGGCGTTGAGCCTGCGCCTCCGCCGAGCTTCCCTGCGCCTGCTGTTGCGCGAAAGCCGGCACCGATACGGCCAGCGCGGCCGCAGCCGTCAGCGCGAGCAGGAAGTATCTGAGCTTGTCCATCTGACCCCCTCCGTATTCTTTCTCGAAACCCATTTTACAGACCTTGATGCGGCCGGTCGCGTCGCACAGGGCGATTTTTGTGCGCGCGCGCTTTCGCATTCCGGAAAGTCGCAGGATTTCTGCGGCGCACCACGGCCCCGCTCACGACCCCGCGGCTTGAGAGAAGCAGAATTTAAGTCGGGGAATCAGCAGGTTCGCTATGAGCTCGGCTGCTGCTGACCCTTGCAGCGGCCGTCACCTGCTCAGCTGTTCCTGACGAGGTGCGCCTTGCTTGGGGGGCAATACGGTTTCCTCATTGAGGTCGGGCTCGCCGCACAGGCGCAGGATCTCAGCTCGAGCCTGGTCACGCAGGTCGATCGCGGCATTCCAATCGCTGCCTTGCGGCACGATCGGCGCGCAGAAGGTGACGCTGATCATCGTGCGACGAAAAAGCCATTGCCCCTCGCGCAGCGCCGAGCGCGTCCCGCGCAGCACGACCGGCAGGAGCGGCGCGCCCGCCTGCGCCGCGATCACGAAGGCGCCCATGCGAAACGGCAGCAGTCCGGGCATGCGGCGGAACGTGCCTTCCGGGAACACGATGAGGGATCTTCCGCCACGCAACGATCCGGCGAACTTGCCCGCGTCCTCGATTCCGCGCTGCACGTCGAAGCGCTCGACGAACTGTGCCCCGAGGCGCCGGAGAAAAATCCGCGGGACCCAGTGATCGAGGAGCTCTCGTTTCGCGATGAAGGAGGCGGGCTGATCGAGCGCCGCGACGACAACGATTCCATCGAGGTAGCTCGCGTGGTTCGGGGCGAACATCACGGCACGCTCGCGCGGTACGTGCTCGAGCCCGCGCACCGTGAGACGCATGCCCGAGAGAGCCAGGAAGAGCCGCGCCATACGACGGCTTGCGCTCCAGCACCAGTCGGCTCTGGGCACGACGGCACAGAGCGTCCATGTCACGAGGCCCAGCACACCGAGCAGCAGCAGTACATAACCGCCATAGACGACATCGGCGGCGGCGCGCAGGCTCCGGCGCATCTGGGGCAGGATGGATGACCAGGACAGGCGAAGGATCTGCCACCAGACGGCGCGAACGCCCGGCTTGCCGCCTCGCTCGTAGAGCTCGCGGCTCGCTGCGCGCCGCAGCTTGCCGCTCGAGGTCTTCAGCACCGATTGCGGCGGGGCGAGCACGACCTCATCAACGGGCATGCCGAGGAGCGTGTCCGCAAGCTCATTGATGCGCGCGATCAGACGCTCGCGCGCCGCCGGATCGGTTACGCGCGTCTCGGCGAGCACGATGATGCGCTCCGTCTCCGAGCGCTTGTCGCGGCTGCCGAAGACGGCCACGCAGCCCTTCCGAATGCCCTCGAGGTTGCCGATGGCTTCCTCGAGCTCGTAGGGATAGATGTTGCGGCCGGCGCGGATGATGAGGTCCTTCTCGCGGCCGCTGATGTAGAGCTCGCCCTCGGCGATGTAGCCGTAGTCGCCGGTATTGAGCCACTCGCCGTCGAGGAGCAAGCGTGTCTGCTCGGGGTTACGGTAGTAGCCGCTGGTCGACGAGGGCCCCGAGAACTGGATCCGTCCTTCCTGGCGCTCCCCGAGCTCGAGGTCGTTGCCGTCCACCACGCGTACCTGGTGGCCCGGGAAGGGGTGCCCGCACGCGACGAACATGAGCGCGTCCGCGTGCGTCTCGGGAACCGGGATCGCGCGCCCGCCGCGGGAGAACGCGGTACGGTCAACGCGGTCGAGCCGGGGCCCGCGCCCTGCCGGCGTAAATGCCACGCCGAGCGTTGCTTCGGCAAGGCCGTAGACCGGGGTCATCGCCTCGGGCCTGAATCCGTAGTGCGCGAATCGCCTGGTGAAGGCCGCCATCGTCTCAGGCGAAACCGGCTCGGCGCCGTTGAAGGCGAGGCGCCAGCTGGAGAGATCGAGCCCCTCGAGCTGCGCATCATCGGCGCGGCGCAGGCACAGCTCGTAGCAGAAGTTCGGCCCTCCCGAAAGCGTGCCGCGATGGCGATGAATGGTCCACAACCAGCGATCCGGACGCGTGAGAAATGTAAGCGGCGACATCAGCGGCAGCTTGAAACCGTAGGTGAGGCTGCCCATCCAGGCTCCGATGAGACCCATGTCGTGGTAGAGCGGCAGCCAGCTCACGAAGACGTCGTTCGGCGTGACGCGCAAGGCGCGCGCCATGGCGCGGAGATTCGTGAGCAGGTTGGCGTGTGTCACGATCACGCCCTTCGGGCTGCCCGTGCTGCCGGAGGTGTACTGCAGCAGCGCGGTTTCCTGGGGACTTGGACGATAAGCGCCGGCGAAACCGCCCCGCCCCAGCTCCGCGGGCGTTACCACGTGCTTTAGCGACGCAACCTGCGATTTCATCAGGAGGGCGATCGCCTTGGCCTGTTGCACCGTGACGAGAATCTCGACCTGGGCGTTCGACAGGATGGCCGCGTGCCTGCGAAGATGGTCCTCGATCTGCGAAGGCCGCGCCGGAGGGTACACGGGCACCGGTATGCCCCCGGCCATGAGCACGCCCATGAAGGCGGAAAAGTAGTCAATGGAAGTCGGCAGCATGATCGCGACGCTGGAACCGGGCTGCAGCCCGCGCTCCATGAGGCCGGCGGCGACCGCGCGGCTCGCGCGATCGAGCATCGCGTAAGTCATGGTCTGCTCGTTGCCGTCCTCGTCCTGGAGAACGACGTGGGGACGCTCGGGGTGGCGGCCGACGTGCCATTCGAGCACCTCGAGCAGCGTGCTCGCGCTATCCGGCGTTTCGGTTTCCCCCGCGAGCACCTCCGCGCGCTCCGGTCGCGCTCCGCGCGGGGCCGGCCGCGCCGCCTCCAGCGCGCGCAGCAGATCGCGCGGGGTCTCGGCACCCGCCATGACCGTTTCGGAAAGACTCACGCCCAGCTGGCGTTCGATGCGCAGAAAGAGTTCGACGCGCCCCAGGCTGTCGTAGCCGTAGTCGCGGTCGAGCCGCGAATCGAGCGAGGCGGGGGGGAGCTGGCGGCCGGGATGCAGTTCCGTCGCGACCTGCCGGACGATTTCCAGCAGCGCCTCGGCACCGACCCCGGTGCTGCCGCTCGCGCGTTGTGTCGCGACGGAGGACTCCACAAACAGCTTGTTAATGGAAGGCTTGCTGGATGTTAGCACGGGCGCGACGAGGATCCGGAAAAAGCACCCGCGGCAGGGGGAGAGTCTGCCGCGGATGCCGCGCCACTACGGCGCTCAACTGCCAATGTGAACCTGGTACTCGGCACCATTGGAGAAGGTGCAGGTACCGGCGCCCATGCGCGGTGAGGACATCTGGTACTCGCAGCGCGCGAAGGTGCCGCGCTGGCCATAGGCGCTTGCAACACCCCGGCGCTCGTCGTTCGCGACGCGGGTCGCTTCGCCGACCAGCGTCTCGCCCTGGTAGTTGAAGCTGAATCGGCCCTTGCCCGTCATCATGTTCGTCACCTGGCCGGTGAGAACACCGGTCTGATTGGCGAGATCGTTAGCGGGATAGAGCTTCACGTTCAGCACGGCCGGCATCGGGCCCATCGGAAACGGGGCCGCCGGTGCACCGGTCGTGCCGCGCGGCGGTACGTAAGGCACGCCAAGCGCGTAGACGGCTTCGCCTTCGGGGCCTACCGGAATCACGTAGCAGGCTGCAAGCGCGAACGCCGGGACGAGCATCGCTGCCGCCAGCCGCCTGGACATGGCTGGCGCCGGGGCGCGTTGCGAAGTTGCGGACTGCTCAGATTTGCGATTGCTCATGATGCCTCCTGATTAGTTGATACAGGCTCAGTGCACAAAGGGGCAGGGGTTGCGCGAATCCAGCTCGGACATCTCGCGCAGAAACTCCTGCAGAGCGGGCATGTCGCGCTGGTGGGTCAACGCCAGCTCTTCGCTCGAGAGCGCGTCTTCCTCGTCGTTGAAGACGAATTCCAGCGCCTCCTCTCCGATCGCGCTGCGCGCGAACTCCCGTTCCCGGTCTCGGCCAGCTTCTTTTCGGGTTTTCATCAGGCACCTCCGATTTCCAGCGGCTCCCTGTTACCCCGCCGCCGTGACCGCACGATGCGCCGGCATCACATCCGGATCGCTTACGCGTCGATTACCAATTGCTTACGGGTATGAATTCATTGCCGGATCAGGGCGCTAGGCGCGCGTGGCGAGACCGCGCGCGGCCGCGGGATCCGGCGACGGAGGCAATTCAGGTGAGGGTGCGGCGCCTTCGGGTCAGGAAGGCTGGAGGATCCTGTCGTAAATCGCGCGCGTTTCGGCCGAGGGCTCCACGCTCAAGGTCGCCTGCAGGGCGCGGCGGCAGCGGTTGTAGGTTTCCGCCGCGTCCGCGGTGCGGCCGAGGCGCGCGTAGCTCTGCATGAGGCCGCGGTAGAGGCCCTCGGCGACGCCGTCCGCCTCGAGAGCGCGCTCGAGGAGATCGACCGCGCGCTCGGGAAGCTCCGCCTGCAGAAGGTAGCGGCTTGCTTCTCCGATGTCGCGCGTGAAGCGGTGCCGGGCGCGCTCGCGAAGCGGCAGGCACCACGGCTCGTCCGGCTCGTTGCCGAGGAATGCGCCGGAGTAGAGCGCGATCAGCTGGTCGCAGTAGCGCTCAAGGCGGTCGCGGTCGAGGTTCTCGCGCGGGCGCCGGAGCTCCTGCTCGACACGGGCCGCGGTCTGCTCGAAGGCCCACGTATCGACCCACACGATGCGGCCGTCCAGGCTGACCTTGCCCTCGGAGAGCACGAGCGCACGGTCCTCGCTGAGGAGCTTCCGCAGCCGGTGCAACGTGCTGGTGAAGGAGCGGTGCGCGGAGTCGCCATCGATGCGCGGCCAGAGCGCTTCGGTTATCCGTTCCTCGGCGACCTCGCGCCCGCCGTGCGCGATCACAACCTTGAGAAAATCGAGGGGCCGCTTCTGGGCCTTTGCCTTGCCCGCGAAGGTGAGCAGCTCCCCGGAGCGTACGAGCCGGAATGCGCCAAACGTACTGATGCGTATCGGCCACGGCCAGTCGCCGAGCGCGATCTG
>DASPGR010000117.1:0-8222 GCA_035620515.1 Burkholderiales bacterium
CGCGGACGAGATGAAAGCCGTACTCGAGGAGGTTCGCAAGGTGCTGCTGCGTGACGGCGGCGACGTCGAGCTCATCGAGATTGCGGACACCGTGGTCCGCGTGCGCATGAAGGGCAACTGCGCGGGCTGCCCGCGTTCAGCGCTGGATCTCAAGCACGTTGTCGAGCGGCTGATCAGGAGCCGCTTTCCGGCGGTGACGCAAGTCGAGAACGTCTTCTAAGAGCGCCTAACGAAGTGAATCCCCTCCTGCCCGAGGAGGGGTGCCCGCGAAAGCGGGCGGGGTGGTGGGAGCGAGAACTGCCCAGGCAACCACCCACCGAAAACTCATCACCTGTTATGGGCTATTCAATCTTGGCTTTCTTGCGCAGGTCTTCGATCATCTTCTGGCTCATCTGGATCTGCAGGTTGCGCTCCAGCGTCGGTTTGGCTTCCTCAAAGGTCGGGAGGCGGGCGATGCGCTCGTCGTCGAGCCGGATCACGTGGTAGCCGAAGTCGGTCTTGACCGGCGTATCGGTCGTCTGCCCTTTCTTTAGCGTCACAAGGGCGTCGCCGAACGGCTTGACGTAGCGCGAGGCGGGGCTCCAGTCGAGGTCGCCGCCGCGGCCCTTGCTGCCGGGATCCTTGGATTTTTCCGCGGCCAGCTTCTCGAAATTGCCGCCGCCCTTCAATTGCTTGATGATGTCCTTGGCCTCGTCCTCGGTGTTGACGAGAATGTGGCGCGCACGGTACTCCTTGGTCGCGAGCTGGGGCAACAACTTGTCGTATTCCTTGCGCAGCTCATCGTCGGTAACCGGGTGCTTGCGCAGATATTCCTGCCAGTAGGCCTGGGTGAGAACACTCGCCCGATCGAGCTCGAGGCGCGCGGCCACATCAGGCTTCTTGTCGAGCCCCTCGCGAACCGCTGCCTGCGAGGCGAGCTCCAGATTGATAAGGGTGTCGCGCACGCTACGGCGAAGCTCCGGCGTATCCGGCTGTCCCTGCGAGGTGCGCGATTGGGTCGCATGGTCGAGCCGGTACTGCGGTATGGACACTCCATTTACCTTGGCGGCGGGCTTGCCCTGTGCGAGGGCTGCCGCGGGGAGCAGTGTCACCGCCAGCGTCAGGGCGGATATCGAAAGTAAGCGTGGCATCGGAATTCCTTCCGGTTAGGGTTGATGTTCAGATCTCATCCGGCGCAAAGGCACGGATGGCGAGCGCGTGTATGTCCGAACGCATCATTGGCCCGAGCGCCTGGTAGATCATCCGGTGGCGCTGCTGTAACGGTTTGCCGGAGAACCGGGGCGATACGATGACGAGCTGGAAATGCCCGCCACCGCCTTTGGCTCCTTCGTGCCCGGCATGCTGGCTCGACTCGTCGATGACCTCGAGCGACTCCGGCTGCAACGCGGCGAGATGCTGCCTGATTTTCTCGGCGACGCTCACGGAGCGCATCAGCGCGCCTGTCTCACGGGGAGCGTCACTCGGCCTTCTTTTCCTCGACGTAGCGCGCGAGCATCAGCGCCTGCAGCACCACGAAGACAAGCATGAGACCGATGCCGCCGAAGAGCTTGAAATTGACCCAGGCGTCGGTCGAGAAGTTGTATGCCACGACGAGGTTGATGGCGCCCATAGCCAGGAAAAAAATGATCCAGCTGGCAAGGAGCTTCCCCCAGACGAGATCCGGCATCGAGACCTGGTGCTCGAGCATCGACCGGATGAGGTTCTTCTTGAAAGCGGCCGCCGCAATCGCGAGCGTGGCCCCGAAAAGCCAGTAGAGCACCGTCGGCTTCCACTTGATGAAGGTCTCGTCCTGCAGGGCGAGCGTCGCGCCGCCGAAAACGAGGATCACGACAAGGCTGACCCACAGCATGTTGTCAACCTTGCGATGGCGCATCCACACCCAGCCGATCTGGATCACCGTCGCGGCCATCGCCACCGCCGTCGCGATGTAGATGTCGTACAGCTTGAACGCCGCGAAGAAGAGGATGACCGGAAAGATGTCGAACAAAAATTTCATGTGCCGCTATTATCCCGCGTCACCGGTGAATAGTGAATAGGCAATGGGGAACGGGAATCACTTCTTGTCGAACTTGAGGGAGGCCGAGTTGATGCAATAGCGCTGTCCCGTCGGCTCCGGCCCGTCGTCGAACACGTGGCCGAGATGGGCATCGCACCGGCTGCACAGGACCTCCGTGCGCCGCATGAGAAAGCTGTAATCCTCCTCGGTCGCGACATTCTGCTCGTTCGCCGGCTGCCAGAAGCTCGGCCAGCCGGTGCCCGAGTCGAACTTGTGATCGGAGTGGAAGAGCTCCGCATCACAGCACACACAGCGGTAGACGCCTTTTTCCTTGCTGTCCCAGTGAGCTCCGGAGAATGCGCGCTCCGTTCCCTTCTTCCGGGTTACGTGAAACTGCTCGGGGTCGAGCTGCTTCTTCCACTCCGCGTCCGACTTCACGATTTTCTCGGCCATGTCGGGCTCCAGTCTGCGTGACGACTCGGTGGTCACCGGTCAGGGAAGTACCTTGCCGGGATTCATGATTCCATGGGGATCGAAAGTACGCTTCAGCGCACGCATCAGCTCGATTTCCACGGCGCTCTTGTAATGCGCGAGCTCGCCCCGCTTGGACTGGCCGATGCCATGCTCGGCGCTGAAGCTGCCCTCGAACCGGTGTACGACGTCGTGAACAACGCGATTCACATCGGTCGCGGCGCGATCGCCGGGATTGCCCCGGCTCCGGCCGGGGACAAAGGCGTTGTAATGAAGATTCCCGTCGCCCAGATGGCCAAAGCAGATGATTCGCGTGCCTGGAAAGCCTGTCTCGAGCGCAGCAGCAGCGCTGGTGATGAAATCGGGAATTCGGCTCACCGACACGGAGATATCGTGCCGGTAAAGGATGCCCTCGTCGCGGGAAGCTTCCGGAATCGACTCGCGGATCCGCCACAGCGACTGGCGTTGCGACTCGGAGCCGGCAACGACCGCGTCGAGAACGAGCTCGCGCTCGACCGCGCGCGACATGGCGCGCTCGAAAACCGCGCGCAGGGTCCCTTCCACGCTTGCATCCGAGAGTTCCACCAGCACGTACCAGCGATGCGGGGTGGGAAACGGATCGCGCGTTCCCGGAATGTGCTTCAGCACGATTTCGACGCACAGGCGCGAGATCAACTCGAACGCGCTGATGCACTCGCCGCATTCTCCGCGCAGAAGGCCGAGCAGCGATACCGCCGCAGCCGGATCGGGCACCGCCGCAAGCGCGGTTACGACCGTGCGCGGCCTCGGGAAAAGCTTCAGCACCGCGGCGGTAATGATCCCCAGCGTGCCTTCCGACCCCACAAAAATATCCCGGAGATCGTAGCCGGTGTTGTCCTTGCGCAGCCCGCGCAGCCCCTCCATTACCCGTCCGTCGGGCAGCACCACCTCGAGCCCCAGGGCGAGCTCGCGTGCATTGCCGTATCGAAGCACGTTGACGCCGCCCGCATTGGTCGAGAGATTGCCACCGATCTGGCAGCTGCCCTCGGCACCGAGGCTCAATGGAAACAGGCGGTCTGCCTCGAGCGCCGCCTGCTGGATGTTGGCGAGGATGCAGCCCGCCTCAACGGTAATCGTGTTGTTGAGCGCATCCACCTCGCGGATGCGGTTCATGCGCCCGAGCGAGAGAATCAGCTGGTCGCCATCGGGCGAGGGCGTGGCGGCGCCGCACATTCCGGTGTTCCCGCCCTGGGGCACGATCGGGGTGCGCGTCTCGGAGCAGATTTTGACGACTTCAGCGACTTCGCTCGTGCTCGCCGGCCGGACGACGGCAGGCGTCGCCCCGCGGTAGAAGCCGCGCCAGTCGGCGATATAGGGCTCGAGGTCGGCCGCGTCCGTAATGATGCCCTGGGCGCCCACCACCGCGCGGATGCGATCGAGCGGGGCGGCGGTGCGTGCGCGGGGCGAACGGATGGTCTTGGGCATGGCCTGCCTGCTCGCCACATTATAAACGGCCGTGCCAAGAAAACAGGCCGGCGTCTTTCGGTCGCCGCCGGCGCTGCCTGGAGGCTGTGCTAACATCGCGACGCGCTCTCCCGCGCGTTCCCAAAGCTCACCAGCATCCCTCGACGGAGAATTCCCGTTGCCGAATACCGCCGATATCATCGCGCACGCCCTGAAGGCAGCCGGGGCGCGATACGCCTTCGGTATTCCGGGCGGCGAGGTCCTCGATGTGCTCGAAGCCTTTCGCAAGGCGGGTATCCGCTTCGTTCTCACCAAGCAGGAGCTCGGTGCGGGCTTCATGGCCGAGGCGAGCTTTCAGCTGACGGGGAAACCGGGCGTGCTGGTTGCCACGCTCGGCCCCGGATTCACCAACGCGGTGACGCCGGTCGCGCAAGCGCTGCTCGACCGCTCGGCGCTCGTCGTGATTACAGGAGAGATCGCCACCGCGCTCAAACCGATCTTCACGCACCAGATCATCGACCAGTGCGAGGTGATGCGACCCATCGTCAAGTGGTCGACCATGATCGCCGCGTCGGGCGTCGCGGCGCAGGTGGAGAAGGGCATTGCACTTGCGCAGGCCGCCCTCCCGGGCCCCGTGCATTTCAATCTGCCGACGGATGTGGCTGCCGCACAGCAGCCGTCCGCCGGCAGACGCATCGCACCGACACGCGTGCGCACCGGATCCGACGCAGCAAACTGGGCCAAGGTGCGGAACTGGCTGGAGCATGCCCGCTCGCCGCTCGCGCTGGTGGGGGTCGGCGTGCAGCTCGATCGCGCGGGGTCCGAGCTCCGGCGCTTTCTCGAGCGCTGGCGCGTACCGGTGATCACGACGTACAAGGCGAAGGGGATCATTCCGGAGGACCATCGCCTCGCGCTCGGTGGCACGGGTCTCTCGCCGGTTGTCGACCGCATTCACATGGAGCGGGTACGCGCGGCCGATCTCATCCTGACCATCGGATTTGATCCGGTGGAGCTGAGGGCTGACTGGATCGCACCATGGGATGCAGCCAAGCGCAGCGTCAACATCGACCTCGTGCCCAACACGCACCACGTTTATCAGTGCTCGATCGAGTGGACCGGCACCATTGGCGAAGCGCTCCGTCAGCTCTCCGCCGCGGCGCCCAGGAAGGTTCCTGCCCGCTGGCCCGACGCTGAACTTGCGGCCCACCGCGCGGCGGTGCGAAAAGCGATTACGCCGAAGGCGGGCCGTCGCCTGGGTCCTTTCCAGGTGGTTTCGACGCTGCGCGAGGTCTTTCCACGCAAGACCCTCGCCACGGTCGACACGGGATCGCACCGCATCCTCATCAACCACGTCTGGGAAGCGTACGAGCCGTGCTCGTTGCTGCAGTCGAACGGCCTTGGCTCGATGGGCTACGGCCTGCCTGCCGCGATCGCCGCGAAGCTCATCCATCCGCGACGCCCGGTGCTGGCCATGATGGGGGAAGCGGGACTGGACATGGTGATCGGAGAGCTTGCGCTCCTCGCCTATCACAAGCTCGCCATTACGATCGTGGTGTTCCGCGACGATGCGCTCTCGCTGATCAAGCTGAAGCAGGAGCGCATGAAGCTGCCGGAAAGCGGGGTCGTGACCGGCAGCCCGGACTACGCGGCACTCGCGCGGGCCTACGGCGGGCACGGCCATATCGTTCGCAGCGTCCCCGAGCTCACCAGGGCGGCCCGGGCGGCCCTCAAATCCACCCGATTCACGCTGATCGAGGCGCGTATCGATCCGGCCGAGTATCGCAGTCAGATGTAGCGGCAGCTTCGGTCTCGGGACGGCCCCGGTACCAACACGCCGCATGGATAATTCGGTAAAATCGCCGCGAGCCATGCGCCGGGCCAAGCCTGCGGTGCCGGGCTGGCGCCGACGATAACGGCCGGCATCCCGCACGGCTGACGGTCGCTGGAAGGAGGGGAACACGATGGCCGACCGGCTCATCATCGCCTGCTGTGTCGTGCTGGCGCTGGCGTATTTCTACGGCACGTCGCAGATTCCGTCGCTCGAAATCGGCGACCCGCTCGGGCCCAAGACATTCCCGTATCTCCTCGGGATCGCGCTGCTCGCCGCGACGGGGCTCCTCGTCGTCGAGCACTGGAAGGAGACTCGATCAGCGGCGCCAGAGCCTGCGAAGAAGACGGACAAGGCCGATCGCCGGCATCTGCCGGTGCTCGCGGGCGTCGTGGCCTGGTTCTGCGTCTATTTCGCAGTTTTCGAGACGCTGGGATTTGTCATCGCGACGTCCATCTTCCTGCTTGCGCTGATGGCCTGGTTCAATCGCGGAAGGTGGCTCGCGAACATCCTCTCGGCCGTGCTGTTCAGCGTGGGCAGCTACGTCATGTTCGCCTGGCTCGACGTACGACTGCCGGCCGGGATCCTGCCTTTCTGAGCGAAAGCGGCGGATGGAGACCCTACAGCACATCCTCAACGGCTTTGCAGTCTGCCTGCAGCCGATCAACCTGATGTACACGTTCATCGGGGTGTTCTTTGGCACGATCGTCGGCGTGCTGCCCGGTATCGGGCCATCGGCCACCATCGCGCTGCTGATCCCGATCACCTACGGGATGGATCCGACCTCCGCGCTCATCATGCTCGCCGGCATCTATTACGGCGCCAAGTACGGCGGATCGACCACCGCGATTCTCATCAACACGCCCGGCGAGGCGGCGTCTGTGATGACCGCCATTGACGGCTACCAGATGGCGCGGAAGGGCCGCGCCGGCGCAGCCCTCGCGATCTCCGCCGTGGGCTCCTTCATTGCCGGCACGCTCGGCGTCGTGGGGCTCACGCTCTTCGCCGTGCCGCTCACGAGCATGGCGCTGAAATTCGGGCCGGCGGAGTATTTCGCGCTGATGCTGTTCGCGATGACGGCTGTATCCTCGCTTGCCGGCAAGTCGCCCGCGAAGGCGGCGATATCGACGATCCTCGGATTAATGATCGCAACGATCGGAATCGACCTGCAAAGCGGCCAGCCGCGCTACACCGCGGAGATACCCGAGCTGCAGGACGGGGTGGGTTTCGTGATCGCCGTGGTCGGCCTCTTTGCGGTGACGGAAGTGTTCAGCTCGATGGAGGAGATGATCAAGGGCGTCCGTCCGCAGATGATCAAGCTGCGCGGCAAGCTGTGGTTCACGCGGGAAGAGTGGAACCGCTCGCTCATGCCCATCATGCGCGGAGGCGTCATCGGATTCGTCGTTGGCGTGCTGCCCGGGGCAGGCGGCACGATCGCGAGCATCATGACCTACGTGTGGGAGAAGCGTCTGTCGAAGCATCCGGAGCAGTTCGGGCACGGTGCGATTGAAGGGGTGGCCGGTCCCGAAGCGGCGAACAACTCGGATACCGCGGGCGCCATGGTGCCGCTCCTCACGCTCGGCATCCCGGGCGGCGGTGCGACCGCGGTGATGCTGGGCGCATTCATCATGTACGGCATCCAGCCCGGGCCGCTCCTCTTCCAGAACCGCCCGGACCTCGTGTGGGGGCTGGTGGACAGCATGTACATCGGCAACATCATGCTGCTCATCCTCAACTTGCCTCTCATCGGGCTTTTTGTCAGGCTGCTCTACATTCCGGGCGGCATCCTGATGCCCATGATCCTCGCGATAGCAACGATCGGCATCTACGCCATCAACGGGAATCCTGTCGAGCTCTACATGCTGCTTTTCTTCGGAATCATCGGATACGTCTTCCGCAAGATCGACATCCCCGTCGCGCCCCTCGTGCTGGCGCTGGTGCTGGGAGACATGATGGAGCAGTCCTTCCGGCAGGCGCTGACCATCTCGGGCGGCAATCCCAGCATTTTGGTGGGCAGCACGATCTGCCTGATCCTCGTTGCGCTCTCCGTCTTCTCGGCGGTTCTGCCCTTCCTGCTGCCGAGACTCAAGGCTTGGCGCGAAGGCGCGCAGGCGGACGCGGCCTGATGCCGATGCGGCGAATCACGTTTATCCCGGGCGACGGCATAGGTCCTGAAGTCATGGCCGCTGCCCGCGCCGTCGTGGAAGCGTCGGGGGCGGCGGTGGAATTCGATGAAGTCGTGGCCGGCCAGCGCGCGGAGCGCGAGCACGGCACGCCCTTGCCGCGCGCGGTGTTCGACTCGATCGAGGCCAACCGCATTGCGTTGAAGGGCCCGACCCAGACGCCATTCGGCGGCGACTACCGCATCACGATCGAGCGCCACGACCCGCAGGCAGGAAGCGCCAAGCGCACTTATCCCAGCATCACGATCGCGCTGCGGCGCGAGCTGGGGCTGTTCGTCAACGTGCGCCCGATCAAGAACTA
>DASPGR010000118.1:0-23782 GCA_035620515.1 Burkholderiales bacterium
GACGCGTTCTGCGCCAAAACGCTCGGTGAGCCCCACCGTTGCGCGGAACACACCGCCATCGACGCCCACGTCCTGGCCGAGGACGACGACACTCGGGTCGTCTTCCATCTCGCGCCTGAGCGCAAGATTGACCGCCTCAACGAGCGTGATCGCTGTCATTCATCACCCATCACCCATCACTCATCACGCACTCCCAGAGCGGCGGCGCGCTGGCGCTGGAGCGCGGCGGGCAGCTGGGCATAGAGGTGGTCGAACATCTGCTCCGGTCCGGGGCCGGGCGTGTCGAGATAGGCCTGCGCGGCGGCCTGCACCTCGTCGTTGCATTCCTTGAGAAGCCGGTCTTCGCGCGCCTTGTCCCAAGCGCCGCAGGACGCGAGATAGGTGCGCAGCCGGATGAGCGGCTCGAGCTTCCAGGCTTCGGCCACCTCATCGGGGCTGCGATAGCGCGTGGCGTCATCCGCCGTCGTGTGGTCAGAGAGCCGGTAGGTGAGCGCCTCGATCAACGTCGGGCCCTTTCCCGAGCGCGCCTTGGCCAGCGCCTCCTCGACTGCATGTCGCACGGCGATGACGTCGTTGCCGTCGACCTGCAGGCCTTCGACGCCCGCCGCGATCGCTTTCTGCGCCAGCGTCTGCGCATGGCTTTGCAGG
Source organism: Burkholderiales bacterium (assembly GCA_035620515.1). Classification (GTDB taxonomy): domain Bacteria; phylum Pseudomonadota; class Gammaproteobacteria; order Burkholderiales; family SG8-41; genus SG8-41. The sequence continues at coordinate 649 of DASPGR010000118.1, forward strand.
CCGCGCGGAACGGAAATGGCCCACTGGTTGTTTGTCACGAGAAGCACGAGCGGCAGCTGCCACGTGCCCGCGGCATTCAGGCCTTCGTAGAAATCTCCCTTGGACGTGGCACCATCGCCAAGCGCACATACGGCTGCGCGTGGCTCACGCCGGAGCTTCATCGCGTAAGCTGCGCCAGCCGCGTGTGTCACGTGGGCGGCGATCGTGACGCAGATCGGGAAATCCCGGGGTGACGCGCCGTAGTTGCTGCCGCGCTCATCGCCGCCCCAGTAAAGCAGCATTTCCCGGATCGTGACGCCTCGCATGATCTGCAGGCCGTTCTCCCGATAGGTGCCGAGGAAGACGTCATCCGGATGCATGGCGCTGCCGGCGCCCGCCTGCACTGCCTCGTGCCCGAGCAGAGAGGCAAAGGTGCCGAGCTGGCCCGTGCGCTGCAGCGCGATGGCCTTGGCGTCGTAGGCGCGCATCAGGACCATCCACCGGTACAGGTGCACGAGCTGCCCGGGATCGCGCGCGAATTCGGGCAGTGGCGCGACAGGCTTCCCCTGCGGATCGAGGAATTGTGAATACCTGATCTCGAACTTCGCGACGATTGTCATCTAAGCATACCGAAAGGTTACCGCAGTTTCCGCCATCGTAATACGTCAATGCATTTGACAGCCATCCGGCGAAAACTTACGCTCGCTGCGGTTACCCGTCACTGCCTGAGCGACGACGCGAAATGAAACTCGGCTTTTTCACCATGCCCATGCATCCTCCGGGCCGCAACTATACGCAGACGCTCAAGGAGGATCGGGAGGCCGTGCTGCTGGCCGATAGGCTCGGCTTTTCGGAGGCGCTGATTGGCGAGCACACCACCGACGTGTGTGAATCGATTCCCTCGTGCCTGGCGTTCATCGCGAGCCTGGCGCACCAGACGAAGAACATCCGGCTGGGAAGCGGGACGGTCAACCTTCCCAACAGCCATCCGGCACAGGTCGCTGCGACCGTCGCGATGGTCGATCATATGCTCGAGGGCCGCTTCCTCTTCGGCATCGGCCCGGGCGGGCTTCGCTCGGACATGGAGATGTTCGGCAACCTCGATGAGGACCGCAACGCCATGTTCGTGGAGGCGATCGATCATATCCTCGCGCTCTGGTCCGGCAGCCCGCCCTACAACCTCACGGGGCGTTACTGGAATCTCTCCACGGAGCGCACGCTTCTCGCCGAGGCAGGCCAGGGCGTGATGTTGACGCCGTACCAGAAGCCGCATCCGCCGATCGTGGTCACCGCAATCGTGCCCTACTCGAGGGGCCTGACGGCCGCGGCTGCGCGCGGATGGAAGCCCATCACGGCGAATTTCCTGCAGCCGGTGTGGGCGGCGACCCACTGGCCGATGTACGAAAAGGGCTGCTCAGCGGGCGGCCTTCCCGCCGAGCGCGCCGATTGGCGGGTGTGCAAGAGCATTTTCGTTGCCGAGGACGATGCGGTAGCACGCCGCTACGCCATGGACCCGCGCGGCCCCTACGGCTTCTACTACTGGAATCTCCTGACGAAACGGCGAAGCCGGGGCAGCGTCGACATCTTCAAGCGGGACATCGAAATGGAGGACAGCGCCGTCACCGTGGACTACCTCCTGGACACACTGGTGGTGTGCGGGAGCGTCGCAAGCGTCGTCGATCAACTCCTCGCGTTTCGCGAGACGGTCGGGGATTTCGGCACGCTGCTCTACGCCGGCCACGACTGGGCGGACGAGCGCCTGGCGCGCCGTTCAATGGAGCTCATGGCCGAGAAGGTGATGCCTGCCCTTAACTCGGCGATCGGTCGCAAGCCCGTGGGACCGACGATACGCGCAGTGCCTTGAATTTGTCGCCCACGGATCAGCTACCCTTCCTTGCTTTCCGCTCCTTGATGTAGTCGGCGAATTTCCGGCTGCGATAGGCGCCGGTCGCGACGAACTCGCCAAACAGGATGAACTCCTCGGCACTGCGGATCGCTCCGAGCTGCCTCACGATCTCCTGGCCTTCCAGGTCGTAGAAGATGAGCGTTGGAGTGCCCTTGATGTTCGTCGCCTGGGCGAACGTCTTTTCGGTCACCTTCCGTCCCGCGAAGTCATCGAACGGAACCGAGCCGTAGATGTTGATCGAAAAGTTGATGAAATGATCGCGGTAGAACTTCTGCACGTCGGGGCGGTTGAGCACGTGCTCCTTCATGTAAAGGCACCCCGGGCATCCGTCCTGCTCGAACATCACGAAGAGCGCCTTCTTGCCCCCGCGCTTTGCGTCCGCGAGCTCGGCACGAAAATCGTCGGTGCCGGACGCGAAAAAATGCTGATAAGGATCGCGCCCTTCGGCGGCAAGAGGGGCCGATGGCGTGGCAAGAGCGAGCAGCGCGATCAGAAGGAAACGTCTGCCGGCTGCAAGGTGCCGGCCAGGAACACAGAAGGCACTCATCACTCATCACCCATCACTGATCACGCATGACTCAAAGGCGTCAGACTGTGAAGAGATCGACAAACTCATGCACCGGCATAGCCTCCAACCGCGCCTGGTCGCGGCACGCTGCGAGTATCGTGCGCTGCTGCTTCGCCGGGAAGCGCCGGGCGAGATTGGTCCGGAACTTGGCTTCGAGGAGGGGCACGCCTTCCTTGCGCCGGCGGCGATGGCCCACGGGATACTCCACGGCCACGTTCTCCGAACGGGAACCGTCGCGGAAGATGACCTGGATCGCGTTGGCGATCGAGCGCCTGGCGGGATCGAGGTAATCGCGTGTCCACTGCCGGTTCTCAACGCATTGCATCTTCGCGCGAAGCGCGTCGATGCGCGGATCCCGGGCGACCTCATCCTCGTAATCGGAGGCCACCAGCGCGCCCTTGATGAGCCCGACTGCGGCCATGTACTGCAGGCAGTGGTCGCGGTCAGCCGGGTTGTGCAGGGGCCCCTTCTTGTCGATGATCCGGATGGCTGACTCGTGGGTCGTGATGACAATTTTCCGGATGTCGTCGAGGCGGTCCTTCACCCGGGGATGGAGCCTGATCGCGGCCTCGACGGCGGTCTGGGCGTGGAACTCCGCGGGAAACGAGATCTTGAAGAGCACGTTCTCCATCACGTACGAGCCGTAGGGACGCTTGAAGCGCAGTGCCTTGCCCTTGAAGAGAACGTCGTTGAACCCCCAGGTCTTGGCCGTGAGGGCAGAGGGATAACCCATCTCGCCCTTGAGCGCCATCAGGGCCAGTCGCACCGCGCGGCTCGTGGCGTCGCCCGCGGCCCAGGACTTGCGCGAGCCCGTATTGGGCGCGTGGCGATAGGTTCTCAGGGACTGCCCGTCGATCCACGCGTTGGAGAGCGCGTTGACGATCTCCTCGTGTGTCCCTCCCAACATCTGGGTGACGACCGCCGTCGATGCGACCTTGACCAGGACGACGTGATCGAGGCCCACGCGGTTGAAGCTGTTCTCGAGCGCGATCACGCCCTGGATCTCGTGCGCCTTGATCATCGCGGTGAGGACCTCGCGCATAACGAGCGGCTGCCTGCGTTGAGCGATGCGGGTGCGTGAGAGCCAGTCCGCCGCGGCGAGAATTCCGCCCAGGTTATCCGACGGATGGCCCCATTCGGCAGCAAGCCAGGTGTCATTGAAGTCGAGCCAGCGGATCATGGCGCCGAGGTTGAAGGCGGCGGCGACGGGATCGAGCTGGTATGGTGTTCCCGGCACTTTCGCGCCGTTAGGCACAACAGTGCCCGGGACCACGGGCCCCAGCAGCTTGGTGCAGGCCGGGTATTCCAGCGCCTCGAGCCCGCATCCCAGCGTGTCCATCAGACACAGCCGTGCAGTGTTGTAGGCTTCCGCGCTCCGGATGCGGTAGCTCGTGACGTAGTCGGCAATGTCGGTCAGGACCTTGTCGAACTTCGGCCGGACGTTGGAGAGTTGCGTGCTCACGTTCTTTCCTGGATGGGGACGAACTTCCTCGGTTCGGGGCCGGTATAGACCGCGGTGGGACGGATGATCTTGTTGTCGATCCGCTGCTCGATCACGTGGGCGGACCAGCCGCTGGTGCGCGCAATCACGAAAATCGGCGTGAACATCGGGGTCGGCACGCCCATGCGGTGATAGGACACGGCCGAGAACCAGTCGAGGTTCGCGAACATCTTCTTCTCACGCATCATCACCTGCTCGATGCGCTCGGCGATTTCGAACATCTCCATCTCGCCCGCATCCTGGGACAGCCGCCGCGCGACTTCCTTGATCACCTTGTTGCGCGGGTCGGCGATGGTGTAGACCGGGTGCCCGAACCCGATCACGACCTCCTTGTTGCGCACGCGTGACACGATGTCGCGCTCCGCCGAGTCGGGAGTCTCGTAACGGTTCATCACCTCGAACCCGACCTCGTTGGCGCCGCCGTGCTTGGGGCCTTTGAGCGTTCCGATGGCGCCTGTAACGGCCGAATGCATGTCCGAGCCGGTGCCGGCTACGACGCGCGCCGCAAACGTGGACGCGTTGAATTCGTGCTCCGCATACAGATTGAGCGACGTGTGCATGGCTCTGACCCAGAGCGGCTTCGCCGGCCTGCCATGGAGCAGCGTCAGGAAATGGCCGCCGATCGAGTCGTCGTCGGTTTCGACCTCAATGCGACGCTTGCTGCGGCTGTAGTGATGCCAGTAGAGCAACATCGACCCGAAAGACGCCATCAGGCGGTCCGCGATGTCGCGCGCGCCGGCGATGTTGTGATCGTCACTTTCCGGCTCCACGGCGCCAAGCGCGGAGCAGCCGGTGCGCAGAACGTCCATCGGGTGCGCCGAGGCGGGAATCTGCTCGAGTGTCACTTTGACCGGGTCGGGGAGGGTGCGCAAGGACTTGAGCTTCCGTTTGTACGAGGCAAGCTCCGCCGGGCTGGGAAGCTTCTCATGCACCAGCAGGTGAGCAATCTCCTCGAACTCGCACTGCTCGGCGATATCGAGGATGTCGTAGCCGCGATAATGGAGATCGTTGCCGCTGCGCCCGACCGTGCACAGCGCGGTGCTGCCGGCCTCGACGCCCGAGAGGGCGACGGATTTCTTGGGCTTGAACGCCGCTCGCGCTTCGCTCATACGCACCCCCGTGACCCGTGACCGGTGACTCGTGACCGAAGTGGAAACATTCTCAGGTTGGACCTTGCCAGGACAGTCTACGTGCCCAGCAGATGCTTGATGGCGTCCCGCTCCTCGTGCAGCTCCTTCAAGGTGGCCATCATGCGTCCGCGGCTGAAGTCGCTGACGTCGAGACCTTTCACGATCTCCGGTTTTCCGTCGCGGCAAACGCAGGGATAGCCGTAGATGACGCCCTCCGGAATGCCGTAGCTGCCATCCGACGCGATTCCCATGCTCACCCAGTCTCCGTCCCGCGTTCCGTAGATCCAGTCCCGCACATGATCCATTGCGGCGTTGGCCGCGCTCGCGGCGGAGGACAGGCCGCGCGCGTCGATGACGGCGGCGCCCCGTTTCTGGATGGTGGGGATGAAATAGTCCTCGAGCCACTTCTGGTCGTTGATGAGCTTCGCCGCGTTCTTCCCGTCGACCTCGGCGTGGAAGACGTCGGGGTACTGGGTCGCGGAATGATTGCCCCAAACCGTCATCTTCCGCACGCTGGCGACGGGCTTGCCGGTCTTCTGGGCCACCTGCGTCAGCGCGCGGTTGTGATCGAGGCGCATCATCGAGCTGAAGTTCCCCGGCTTCAGCGTGGGCGCATTTTTCATCGCGATCAGGCAGTTGGTATTGGCAGGGTTGCCGACGACGAGCACCTTTACGTCGCGCCTTGCGACCTCGGACAGCGCCTTGCCCTGCGGCGCAAAGATCTTGCCGTTCGCATCGAGGAGGTCTTTGCGCTCCATCCCGGGACCGCGCGGCCGGGCGCCCACGAGCAAAGCGATGTCGGCGTCCTTGAAGGCAACGAGCGGGTCGGAGCTGGCGGTCATGCCGGCGAGCAGGGGAAATGCGCAGTCGTCCAGTTCCATCGCGACGCCGGTCAGCGCTTTCTGAACCTTGGGATCGGGGATTTCCAGCAACTGGAGGATGACAGGCTGGTCCTTGCCAAGCATCTCGCCGCTGGCGATGCGGAAAAGCAGGCTGTATCCGATCTGGCCGGCCGCGCCGGTTACCGCCACGCGCGTGGGACGTTTCATCAAGTGGACTCCTGTTATGCGGGACGAGGTTTTGCTTGTTGGGAACCAGCCAGAGACGCAAGCGACTCGACGGCACTGCCAGCGTATCAAGCGGCGATGATAGCGAACGTTGCGCTGAAGTGACAAGCTTCGACGCGTGCCGGCGCGCGTGCCAGAGTGCGCCACAGATCAGCGGGTTGCGGACGCCGCCGCTGCTTATGCAGCGCATCAAAAACTGCTAGAATTCGTTCGCAAAACACGCGCAGTTCCTCCGTCGCCGCGCGACGATCTAACCCTTACGCCGCCTGATTCCAGCCCTGACCAGAAGCAGCTGATGGCCAAGCCGAGACCGAAGCACCTCAATCTCCTTCAGATTCGTTTGCCAGTGCCCGCCGTGATTTCGATCATGCACCGGGTCTTCGGCGCCGTATTGTTCCTGGTTCTCCCGCTGGTGCTCTATACGATGCAGGTGAGCCTCGAGTCGCCGCGCGCTTTTGACGCGCTGAGAAGCGTTCTCGCACATCCGTTCTGGAAGCTCGTCGCCCTCGGGCTCGTCTGGGCCTATCTGCATCATTTCTGCGCCGGAATCCGCTACCTCACCCTCGATCTCGACTATGGCACCGATCTTGGCCCTGCGCGCGCCAGCGCCTGGGCAGTGCTCGCGGTAAGCGGCGCCCTGACGCTCCTGATCGGAGCCTGGCTGTGGTGAAACGCGAGGTCGTCGGGGCGCACTACGGACTGCGCGACTGGCTCGCCCAGCGGATCACAGCGGTCGTGATGGCCGTCTACTCGGTTCTCATGGTCCTGGTCTTCCTTCGCATGCCCGCTCTCGACTACATTCATTGGAAGGGGCTGTGGGGCCTGCCGGCCGTGCGCTTTTCGACCGTGCTGTTCCTGCTGAGCCTTTACTACCACGCCTGGATCGGCATGCGCGACATCATCATGGACTACATCAAGGATCCCGGGCAGCGTCTCGCGTTGTACGTCGTTGTCATCGCGGCGCTTGTTTGTTACGGGATCTGGTCAGTCCAGATCCTCTGGGGCATCTAGATGAGCCTGCCGGTCAGGACTTTTGACGCGATCATCGTCGGCGGCGGCGGATCCGGCATGCGCGCGGCGCTCGAGCTGGCTCGAGCAGATCTCAAGGTCGCGGTCCTGTCGAAAGTGTTTCCGACGCGCTCGCATACGGTGGCGGCGCAGGGCGGGGTCGCGGCCTCGCTCGGAAATATCGATGAGGACAACTGGCACTGGCACATGTACGACACGGTCAAGGGTTCCGATTATCTCGGGGACCAGGACGCGATTGAGTTCATGTGCCGCAAGGCGACCGAGGTCGTCTACGAGCTAGAGCATCTGGGCATGCCGTTCGACCGGCTGGCGGGCGGCAAGATTTACCAGCGGCCTTTCGGGGGGCACATGCGCGGGTACGGCGCGTCGCCGGTCGCCCGCGCCTGCGCTGCGGCAGACCGCACCGGTCATGCGCTGTTGCATACGCTGTACCAGGCCAACCTCAGGGCGCGCACGCAATTCTTCGTCGAGTGGATGGCGGTCGACCTCATCCGCGCCGCGGATGGCGCCGTCCTGGGGGTCACCGCTCTGGAGATGGAGACCGGCGAAGCGATGATCCTGCAGGCGAAGGCAACGGTGTTCGCCACTGGCGGTGCCGGTCGCATCTACGCCGCGAGCACCAACGCGTTCATCAATACCGGCGACGGACTGGGCATGACGGCGCGCGCGGGGATCCCGCTCCAGGACATGGAATTCTGGCAGTTCCATCCGACCGGTGTCGCCGGTGCCGGCGTGTTGATCACCGAGGGCGTGCGCGGTGAGGGCGGTTATCTGCTCAACCGGGATGGCGAGCGCTTTATGGAGCGCTATGCGCCGAATGCCAAAGACCTCGCCAGCCGCGACGTGGTCTCGCGCGCGATGGCGACCGAGATCAAGGAGGGGCGAGGCGCCGGGCCCGATGGCGACTGCATCCTGCTGAAGCTCGATCACCTGGGCGAAGAGACGATCAGCAAGCGCCTGCCGGGTATTCGCGAGATCGCGAAAAAATTCGCTAATGTCGACCCGGTGAAGGACCCGATCCCGGTGGTTCCGACCTGCCATTACCAGATGGGCGGCATTCCCACCAATTACCGCGGCCAGGTGGTTGCGCCGCGCAATGGCGATGCAGAGGCCGTGGTACCGGGTTTCTACGCAGCGGGCGAGTGCTCCTGTGTGTCGGTGCACGGCGCAAACCGGCTGGGATGCAACTCACTGCTCGATCTCCTTGTGTTCGGCAAGTCAGCCGGCGAGCAGGTCATCCGGGATCTCCGCACGGATGGGCGCGCCCACCGCGAGCTGCCAACGGACGCGGGCGAGCTGACGCGGCAGCGGCTGGCGCGCCTCGACGGGCAGAAAAACGGTGAACGGGTGGCCGACGTGGGAGCCGAGTTGCGCCGGACCATGCAGCATCATTGCGGCGTGTTCCGGTTTCCCGAGCTGCTCTTGGAGGGCGTGCAGAAAATCAGGAATGTGGCCGAGCGGGCAGGCCGCATGGGCATTCAGGACAAGAGCAAGACGTTCAATACGGCGCGCGTCGAAGCTCTCGAGCTGGAGAATCTGGTCGAAACGGCTGTGGCGTCTCTGGTCTCGGCGGAGGCGCGCAAGGAGAGCCGCGGCGCGCATGACCGCGCGGATTGCCCCGAGCGCGACGATGAGAACTGGTTGAAGCACACCCTTTGGTACAAGAGCGGCAATCGCCTTGCCTACAAGCCGGTCCACGGAACGCCGCTGACGGTTGAGCCGTTCGAGCCGAAGGCCCGCGTTTATTGAGTTCACCAGGAGCTGTGAATGCGTTTCTCGATCTACCGCTACAACCCCGAGACCGACGACAAGCCGCGCATGCAGGACTACGAGGTCGCACTCGAGCCAACGGACCGCATGCTGCTCGACGCGCTGATCCGCATCAAGGAGCAGGACGACAGCCTGGCTTTTCGCCGCTCGTGCCGCGAAGGGGTGTGCGGCTCCGACGGCATGAGCATCAACGGCAGGAACGGGCTCGCCTGCGTGACCAAGTTAAACGAGCTGCGCGATCCCGTGGTGATCCGCCCGCTGCCCGGCCTGCCGGTGATCCGCGATCTCATCGTCGACATGTCGCAGTTCTTCAAGCAATACCACTCGGTCAAGCCGTACCTGGTCAACAATGATCCGCCGCCGGAAAAGGAGCGGCTGCAGTCACCGGGGGACCGCGAGGAGCTCGACGGCCTCTATGAGTGCATCCTGTGCGCATGCTGCTCGACTTCCTGCCCCTCCTTCTGGTGGAACCCCGACAAGTTCGTGGGGCCGGCGGGTCTGCTGCAGGCCTATCGGTTCATCGCCGACACGCGCGATCAGGCAACGAACGAGCGGCTCGACGATCTCGAGGACCCTTACCGGCTGTTTCGCTGTCATACCATCATGAATTGCGTGGACGTGTGTCCCAAGGGGCTTAATCCCACCCGGGCTATCGGCAAGATCAAAGAGCTGCTGGTGAAACGCACGGTTTGAGAGCGCCCATGTCCGAGGCCGATCGGGTGCGTTGGCATTGCCGGCGGGGGCTGCTCGAGCTCGATCTCATCCTCGGGCGGTTCATGGACCGGCACTACGAGGGCCTCGACGAGGACGCCCGGGCGGCCTTCCGTGAGCTGCTCGAGCGGCCGGACAACGATCTCCTCGACTGGGCGCTCGGGCGGGGCGCGCCGCCGGAGGCGCGCTATCGCCGGGTTGTCGATTTGCTGCGGGCATCGTGAGCCGATTTGTATCCTGAGGTAATGCGTTAGGTAACAGACATAATACTCTGAATAAACGGAGATATTCATGGCGGAAAAACTGGCGACACTGAGTTTCACCGACGGCACGCCTTCGATCGACTTCCCGGTCCTGGGCGGCACCGAGGGGCCTGACGTGATCGACGTGCGCGCGCTCTACGGGAAGACCGGAAAGTTCACCTACGATCCCGGCTTCATGTCCACGGCCAGTTGTCGCTCGAGCATTACCTATATCGACGGCGAGGCCGGCATTCTTCAGTACCGCGGCTATCCCATCGAGCAGCTCGCCGAGAGCTGCACCTTCCTCGAGGTGGCCTACCTCATCCTGCACGGCGAGCTGCCGAACAGGAGGGAGCTCGATAATTTCGTCAATATCGTGACCCGGCACACCATGGTGCACGAGCAGCTCTCGCGCTTCTACACGGGATTCCGGCGCGACGCGCATCCGATGGCTGTCCTCTGCGGCGTGGTCGGCGCGCTCTCCGCGTTCTATCACGACTCGATCGACATCTATGACAAGCGGAGCCGCGACATATCAGCATTCCGGCTGATCGCCAAGCTGCCCACCATCACGGCGATGACCTACAAGTACAACATGGGCCAGCCGTTCATGTATCCGAAGAACGCGCTGTCGTACGTCGACAATTTCCTCTACATGATGTTCGGCACGCCGTGCGATGAGTACAAGCCCAACCCGGTGCTCTCGCGCGCGATGGAGCGCGTGCTGATCCTGCACGCCGATCACGAGCAGAACGCCTCGACCTCGACGGTGCGGCTGGCAGGGTCGACCGGCGCGAATCCTTTTGCCTGCATCTCTGCAGGAATCGCAAGCCTTTGGGGGCCTGCGCACGGGGGCGCCAACGAGGCCGTGCTCAAGATGCTCGACGAGATCGATGACGCCAAGAACATTCCGGCCTTTATCAAGCGCGTCAAGGAAAAGGACGGGAATGCCATGCTGATGGGCTTCGGCCATCGCGTCTACAAGAATTACGATCCGCGCGCGAAGATCATCCAGAAGACCTGCCACGAGGTGCTCGAGGAACTCGATCTCAAGGACGACAAGCTCTTCAAGCTCGCCATGGCGCTCGAAAAGATTGCCCTGGAAGACGACTACTTTATCCAGCGCAAGCTTTATCCGAATGTCGACTTTTATTCAGGGATCGTCTACAAGGCACTCGGCATCCCGGTCAGCATGTTCACAGCCATCTTCGCGCTTGCACGCACGGTGGGCTGGATCGCGCAATGGAATGAGCTGATCGGCGATCCGGACCAGAAAATCGGGCGTCCGCGGCAGCTCTTCACCGGCGCAAAACGCCGCGATTTCGTCCCGATGGCGAAACGTAAGTGAACGGTGGCCCGTGAATAGCAGTTGAGCGACGGCCCGCTTGAACTGCGCGTTCATTCACCCTTCGCGGATCATGCATAGAGCCCATCAGGTGCGGCAATGATGAAAGAGATGCTTGGCAACTCCTATCTCTTCGGCGCGAATGCGCCCTTCATCGAGGCGCTCTACGAGGCCTATCTCGCTGATCCCGGCTCGGTCGAGCCGCGCTGGCGCAGCTATTTCGACGAGCTCCAGAAGCTCGATGACGGGGCGCCCGACGTATCGCATTCTGAAGTGCAGGAACGCTTCGTGCGGCTGGCCCGCGAGCGGCGCGCGGCCGGGGCACCCGGCCGCGCCACCGACGGCGCCTGGCAGAAGCAGTTTGCGGTGCTGCAGCTCATCTCCGCGTATCGCTTCCAGGGCATCCGTCATGCCAACCTCGATCCCCTGAAGCGGCTGGAGAAGCCCGAGATCGCCGAGCTCGAGCCGGGGTTCTACGGGCTCACCGACGCGGACATGGACGCGGTGTTCAACACCGGCACGCTCGTCGGCCCGGGCGAGATGAAGCTCGCCGACATCCTGTCGCTACTCAGGGACACGTACTGCCGGACGATCGGGGCCGAGTACATGTACATCTCGGACGTTCCGCAGAAACGCTGGATCTCCGAACGCCTCGAAGGCTCCAGGGCAACGCCATCCTACGATTCCGAATACAGGAAGCACATCCTCGAGCGGCTGATCGCCGCCGAGACGCTCGAGAAGTACCTTCACACGCGCTACGTTGGACAGACCCGGTTCTCGCTCGAGGGCGGTGACAGCCTGATACCGATGCTCGACAACCTGCTGCAGCGCGCGGGCACAGCCGGCGTGCAGGAGCTGGTCATCGGGATGGCACACCGCGGAAGGCTCAACGTGCTCGTCAACACGCTCGGCAAGATGCCAGGCGTTCTTTTCGCCGAGTTCGAAGGCAAGCACGCGGTCGAAACGCTGGCGGGCGACGTGCGTTACCACGACGGCTTCTCTGCCAACGTGATGACGCCGGGAGGCCCGATGCATGTCACGCTGGCGTTCAACCCGTCGCACCTCGAGATCGTGAATCCGGTGGTGGAAGGCTCGGTGCGGGCAAGGCAGCACCGGCGCCGCGACCGCCAGGGCGACCAGGTGCTGCCGGTCCTGATTCACGGCGACGCCTCGTATTCCGGTCAGGGCGTCGTGATGGAGACGCTCAACCTCGCCCAGACGCGCGGTTTCGGCACGGGCGGGACGGTGCATATCGTCATCAATAACCAGATCGGGTTCACGACCTCGGACCCGCGGGACGCGCGCTCGACGCTCTACTGCACGGATGTCTCCAAGATGCTGGAATGCCCGATCTTCCACGTCAACGGCAACGACCCCGAGGCGGTATGCATGGTCACCGAGATCGCCCTCGACTACCGCATGCAGTTCCACAAGGATGTGGTCGTCGACCTCGTCTGCTACCGGCGGCTTGGACACAACGAGCAGGACGAGCCGATGGTCACCCAGCCCCTGATGTACAAGAGAATCCATCAGCTTCCGACGCCGGCCAGTCTCTACGGGACCCGGCTCGCCGAGGAGGGGGTGGTCGGCGCCGGCGACCCCGAGGAGATGGTGAAGGCCTACCGCTCCGCGCTCGACCGCGGCTATCACACCAACAAGACCATCATGGCGGATTACCGTCCTCCATTCGAGACCGACTGGAAGCCGTTCAAGGGAACGAAGTGGAACGAGCACGACGACACCCGCTTGCCGCTCGAGCTCCTGCAGGAACTCGGACGAAAGGTGACCGAGGTTCCCCGGGACCTCAAGCTGCATCCGCGCGTCGATCGCATCATGAGCGACCGGCGCCTGATGGCCGAGGGCAAGCTGCCGCTCGACTGGGGCATGGCCGAGACCCTGGCCTACGCGACGCTGCTGAAGGAGGGCTACGCCGTGCGCGTCTCCGGCCAGGATACCGGGCGTGGCACGTTCTTTCACCGCCACGCGGTGCTGCACGACCAGAACCGTGAGCGCTGGGGCCAGGGCAGCTACGTGCCGCTGCAGCATGTCAGCGCCGATCAGGGTGATTTCGTGGTGATCGACTCGGTGCTTTCCGAGGAGGCCGTCCTGGGCTTCGAGTACGGCTACTCCACGTCCTCGCCGAACGAGCTCGTCGTCTGGGAGGCCCAGTACGGCGATTTCGCCAACGGCGCGCAAGTGGTGATCGACCAGTTCATCGCATCGGGCGAGGTGAAATGGGGCCGAATGTGCGGGGTCACGCTGTTCCTGCCGCACGGCTACGAAGGCGCGGGCCCGGAGCACTCTTCCGGACGCATCGAGCGCTTCCTGCAGCTCTGCGCGGATTACAACATGCAGGTCTGCGTTCCGGCGACGCCGGTGCAGATGTATTACCTCCTGCGCCGGCAGATGATCCGGCCCTACCGCAAGCCGCTCATCCTGTTCACGCCCAAAAGCCTGCTGCGGCACAAGGAGTCGGTGTCGCCTCTGGAGGAATTCGCGAACGATCGGTTCCGTCCCGTCAATGAGGATTGGGACGCCCAGGAAATCGATCCGGAGAAGGTCGAGCGTGTCATATTCTGCAGCGGCAAGGTCTTCTATGACCTGCGCGCCGCGCGCCGCGAGCAGGGCGTGCAGAACCTGCCGCTCGTCCGAATTGCCCAGCTCTATCCCTTCCCGCACGACGATTTCCGCGCCCAGATCGAGCGTTACAAGACGGCAACGGAAATCGTGTGGTGCCAGGAGGAGCCGAGGAACCAGGGCGCGTGGCGCCACATCCAGCACTACCTTCTGCGCCATCTTCTTCCGCACCAGAAGATTTTCTATGCGGGCCGCGAATCCTCGGCGACCCCGGCGCCGGGCTACAAGCAGCTGCATGACAAGCAGCAGAAGGAGCTGGTCGAGCAGGCGCTCACGATGTCAGGGGGCAGCGAGCCGCGCCGATTGCAGCGGCCGCGGCCGCTCTCGGCGGGCGAGGAGTACTAGGTAGGACACGGAAGCCGATCGTCATGATCATCGAAGTCAAGGTGCCCCAGCTCTCCGAATCCGTGGCGGAAGCGACGCTCCTCTCGTGGCACAAGAAGCCGGGGGACTTCGTCAAGCGCGACGAGAACCTGGTTGATATCGAGACCGACAAGGTCGTGCTCGAGACCCCGGCACCGGACAGCGGCGTGCTGCTGAAAATCATCAAAGGCGACGGCGGCACTGTGGTCAGCAAGGAGGTCATCGCCCAGATCGACACCGAAGCCAAGGCCGCGGCAACGGCCGAGCCAGCGAGGGCCGAGGTCAAGAGCCCGCCCAAGCCGGAAGTGAAGCCCGCACCGGCGGCCATGCCGGCTGCGCAGAAGGTGGCGGCGGAGAAGGGCATCGATACGGCTGCCGTTCCCGGCACCGGGCGCGGCGGGCGCGTGACCAAAGAGGACGTCATGCGCGCGGCTGAGAAAGAGGCGCCTCCCGCAGCCAGGACGCGAGAACCTGCCGCCCGGCCCCCGGCCCCCGCCGTGGACCTCGGGGTGCTCGGAGAGCGGCCTGAGCAGCGCGTGCCGATGTCCAGGCTGCGGGCGCGCGTTGCCGAACGCCTCGTGCAATCCCAGCAGACGGCGGCGATTCTAACCACCTTCAACGAAGCCAACATCCAGCCGGTCATCGATCTGCGTAACCGCTACCGCGAGCGCTTCGAGAAGGAGCACGGAGTCAGACTCGGTTTCATGTCGTTTTTCGTGAAGGCGGCAGTCCACGCCCTCAGGCGCTACCCGATCGTCAACGCCTCGATCGACGGCCACGACATCGTCTATCACGGCTACTACGACATCGGGATGGCGGTGGCGAGCCCGCGCGGACTCGTCGTGCCGATCATCCGCAATGCCGACCAGCTGACGCTGGCCGAGATCGAGAAGGCGATTGCCGACTTCGGGAAACGCGCCCAGGAGGGCAAGCTCGGGATCGAGGAGCTGACCGGCGGCACGTTCTCCATCTCGAACGGGGGGGTCTTCGGCTCGATGCTCTCCACCCCGATCATCAATCCGCCGCAGAGCGCGATCCTCGGCGTGCACGCGACGCGCGATCGTCCGGTGGCGGAGAACGGTGAGGTCGTGATCCGCCCCATGAACTATCTCGCGCTGTCCTACGATCACCGTATCATCGACGGCCGCGAAGCCGTGCTTGCGCTGGTTGCGATCAAGGAAGCGCTCGAGGACCCTGCACGCATCCTCCTCGACATCTGAAATGAGCAAGCAATTCGATGTCGTCGTGATCGGCGGCGGGCCGGGCGGCTATATCGCCGCGATCCGCGCGGGGCAGCTTGGGCTGAATACGGCCTGCATCGACGAGTGGAAGACGGCGGAGGGCAAGCCCGCGCTGGGCGGCACGTGCACCAACGTCGGATGCATTCCCTCGAAGGCGCTGCTCCAGTCCTCGGAGAACTACGATCACGCCCGCCACGCCCTGGGCGAGCACGGGATACGCGTGAAGGGCGTGGAGCTCGACCTCGCGCAGATGCTCGGGCGCAAGGACAAGGTCGTGCGCCAGAACAATGACGGCATCAGCTACCTCTTCAGGAAGAACAAGGTCGCTTTTTTTCACGGGCGCGGAAGCTTCGTCGGGAAAGGCGTCGAAGGCTGGCAAATCGGGGTGTCGGGCGGTACGAATGAGACCCTCACGGCAAAGCACGTCATCGTGGCGACCGGCTCGAATCCGAGGCCCTTGCCGGATGTGCCTTTCGACGGGGTGCGCATCCTCGATAATGCCGGCGCGCTGGCGCTCGCGGACGTTCCGAAGGGACTCGGGGTCATCGGCGCCGGCGTGATCGGGCTCGAGATGGGAAGCGTGTGGCGTCGACTCGGGGCCCGCGTGACGCTGCTCGAGATGCTCGATGCGTTTCTCCCTGTCGCCGACGAGTCCGTCGCCAAAGAGGCGTGGAAGATCTTCACGAAAGAGCAGGCGCTCGACATCGTCCTCGGCGCGAAGGTGAGCCGGGTCGTCACCGGCAAGAAAGGTATCAGCGTCGAGTACAACGCTGCCGGCGAAAAGGGCACGCTCGAATGTGATCGGCTCATCGTTTCCATCGGGCGCGTTCCCAACACTGCGGGGCTCGAGGCGGGCGCGGTGGGACTCAAGCTCGATACGCGCGGGTTCATCGACGTCGACGCGGACTGCAGGGCCAATCTGCCGAACGTGTGGGCGATCGGCGACGTCGTGCGCGGGCCCATGCTTGCGCACAAGGCCGAAGAGGAGGGCATTGCCGTCGCGGAGCGCATTGCCGGCCAGCGACCCCACGTGGATTTCAATACGGTCCCCTGGGTGATTTACACGGCCCCGGAAATCGCCTGGGTGGGAAAGACCGAGCAGCAGGCGAAGGCCGAGGGAATCTCCGTCCGCACCGGGTCCTTCCCGTTCATGGCGAACGGGCGCGCGCGGGCTCTGGGCGATACGCGCGGTTTTGTGAAGTTCGTGGCCGATGCGCAGACGGATCGCATTCTGGGTGTGCACATGATCGGTCCGATGGCGTCCGAGCTCATCTCGGAAGCGGTGGTTGCGATGGAATTCAAGGCATCGGCGGAAGACATTGCGCTCATCTGCCACGCCCATCCGTCCCTCTCCGAGGCGACGAAGGAAGCGGCGCTGGCGGTTGCCCGGCGCAGCCTCAATTTCTAGGAACAGAACCGCAGATGGGTGACGGCGTCTCGCGCCCGGCCGGAAGATTCGCCCTGACTCGTGGAGAGCCGGCCTCGGTACTCGGGCTCTACGACGAGGCTCTCAGGAAGCGCGGCTTCGTGCAGGACCCCTCGCAGCGGGTTGCAGTCGAACGGCTGCAGCATCTCTTCGAGGAATGGGCGGCGTACAAGGAGCGCCGGCGCACAGCGTTCCAGCGGCTCGTCGTGCGGCCGCCGTTGCCGCGCGGGCTCTACCTGTGGGGCGACGTGGGACGCGGCAAGACGTTCCTCATGGACAGCTTTTACCGCTGCCTTCCCCTGGTCCGCCGCCGGCGCGTGCATTTCCATCACTTCATGCGCGACGTGCACCGTGAGCTGGACGAGCTGAAGGGCAGGGCGAATCCTCTCGATGCCCTCGCCGCGCGCATCGCCAAGCGCTACCGGCTCGTCTGCTTCGACGAGGTTGCGGTCTCGGACGTGGCGGATGCGCTGATCCTCTCGCGGCTTTTTACCCGGACGATGGACCAGGGCGTGGTCTACTGCATGACCTCAAACTACCACCCGGACGAGCTCTACAAGGGCGGCTTGAAGCGCGAGGACTTCCTTCCGGTCATTGCGCTCATCAAGGAGCGGCTCGACATCGTCCACGTCGACGGCGGCGTTGACTACCGCAGGCGGGCGATGCAGGAGGTCCGGGCCTACCACACGCCGCTCGACCTGGAGAGCGACCGGGCGCTCCTGCGGGCGTTCAAGCAGATCGCCGAGGTCGAGGAGGAGTATCACGAGCTCGACGTCGAAGGCCGCATCATTCCCTACAGGCATCGTGCCGGCGGCGTGGTGTGGTTCGAATTCGACACCCTTTGCGGGTGGGGGCGGTCGCAAAACGATTATCTGGACCTCGCCAAGCGCTTTCACACGATCATCATTTCGGGCGTGCCGAGGATGGGCCTCGACCAGGCGGACGAAGCTCGGCGGTTCACCCTGCTGGTGGATGTCCTTTATGATCAGCGCGTGAACCTGATCCTTTCGGCGGAGGCCCCGGCGGGGGAGCTGCTTCGGCGCGAGGGGCGCCCACACGATGCGCAGCTGCAGGCGATGATGTTCCAGTTCGACCGCACGGCAAGCCGGCTGGCGGAGATGCAGACGGTTGAATACCTGGGAGAGCCGAGGCTTGCCCGGCAGGGGTGAGCGGAAGGCCGCATCGGGCCTCACCCGCCCGCGAAGGAGGAGATGTGGAAGCATTCAAGGCGTTTCGCATTTTCAGCGAAAACGATAAGGTGGCGAGCCGCCTCGTGGATGCGCGGCTCGAGGAGCTTTCCCCCGGCGACGTGGTGTTCCGTGTCGAGTACTCGAGCGTGAACTTCAAGGACGCCCTGGCTGCAACCGGCGCCGGCAAGGTGATTCGCAGCTTCCCCCGCATCGGCGGCATCGATGCGTCGGGCCGGGTTGTCTCATCCAGCGATCCGCAGTTCAAGGCGGGCGACGCCGTGATCTGCACGAGCTACGACTTCGGCGTGGGTCATGACGGAGGTTATTCGCAGTACTGCCGGGTGCCGGCGGATTGGGTGGTGCCGCTGCCCAAGGGCCTCAGTCCGTTCGAAGCGATGGCGCTGGGAACGGCAGGCTATACCGCGGCGCTCGCCATGGAATTGCTCGAGCTGAATGGCCTGTCGCCTTCGGGCGGCAAGGTCCTCGTCAATGGCGCAACCGGCGGTGTCGCCACGTTGGCGATCGACATGCTCGCGCGCCTCGGCTACCAGGTCGTCGCGGTAACGGGGAAAGAGGCGGAAACGGGATTCCTGAAGGAGCTGGGTGCATTCGAGGTCCTGCTCAGGCAGAAACTCGAGATGGGAACGCGCCCGCTCGAGAAAGCGCTGTGGGCGGCTGCATTCGACTCGGTTGGCGGCGAGCAGCTCGCGTGGCTCACCCGCACCATGCTGCAGGGGGGGCTCATCGCGAGCTTCGGAAACGCCGGGGGCATCGAGCTCAAGACAACTGTTCTTCCCTTCATCCTGCGTGGAGTGCGCCTGATCGGTGTCGACTCGGCGCTGACCCCCATGCCGCTGCGGCGCAAGATCTGGGGTCGCCTCGCCTCCGATCTCAAACCCAGGCACCTCCCCGCCATCGCCCGCACGATCGGGCTCGAGCAGCTGCCGGGCGTTTTCGCGGAGATGTTGAAAGGTGAGGCGCGCGGGCGTACGGTCGTCAAGATCCCGTAAGCAACGGGACGCCAGGGTTGCGCAAGATCAAGGGCAAACGCGCACAACGGTAATATCATTCGATCCGGTCTCTGTTTTCGCCCTCGGGAGGAGGAGGCAGACAATGGGCACCTATCGGGATTTCCACCGCCGCTCGATCGAGCAGAAGGAAGCGTTCTGGGCGGAGCAGGCCAGGCTCGTGGACTGGCACCAGCCGTTCAAGCAGGTCCTCGATTACAGCCGGCCGCCGTTCGCGCGGTGGTTTGTCGGCGGGCTCACCAATCTGTGCCACAACGCGGTCGACCGGCACCTGGCGACGCGCGGCGACCAGAAAGCCCTCATCTACATCTCCACCGAGACCGGTGAGGAGCGGAGCTACACGTTCCGCGAGCTGCATACCGAGGTGAACCGCTGCGCGGGGATGTTGCGGGAGCTCGGAGTCGGGAAGGGCGACCGCGTCCTCATTTACATGCCGATGGTCCCCGAAGCCGTGTTCGCAATGCTCGCCTGCGCGCGCCTGGGCGCGATTCACTCGGTTGTTTTCGGGGGCTTTGCCGCGCACAGCCTTGCCGCCCGCATCGACGATGCCCGGCCCAAGCTCATGGTGACCGCCGATGCCGGGCTGCGCGGAGGCCGCCCGATCGCCTACCGCGCGATGTACGACGAGGCGATCCGGCTCGCGAAGCATCCGCCCGCGAAAGTGCTGGTTCTCAACCGGGGCATCGACAAGGATCGCAAGCTCACCCCGGGGCGCGACGTCGATTACGCGGAGTTGCGCACGCGTCACATGAACGACCAGGTTCCGGTGACCTGGCTCGAATCGAACGAGCCTTCCTACATTCTGTATACCTCGGGCACGACCGGCCATCCGAAAGGCGTGCAGCGCGACGTCGGCGGCTACGCGGTTGCGCTCGCCGCGTCGATGAAGTTGATCTACTGCGGCGCGCCCGGCGAGACGATGTTCACGACCTCCGACATCGGCTGGGTCGTGGGCCACTCCTACATCGTCTACGGGCCGTTGATCTACGGCATGACAACGATCCTCTACGAAGGCCTGCCGATCCGCCCCGATGCCGGTATCTGGTGGAAGATCGTGGCCGACAACAGGGTGACGGTCATGTTTTCATCCCCGACGGCCGCACGGGTGCTGAAGAAGCAGGATCCCGCGTTCCTGAAGAAGTACGACATCGGATCGCTCAAGCACCTTTTTCTTGCCGGCGAACCGCTCGACGAGCCGACGCACCGCTGGTTCACGGAGATGCTCGGCAAGCCCGTGATCGATCATTACTGGCAGACGGAGACCGGGTGGGCGATTCTCTCGAGCGTGCCCGCGGTGGAGAAGACGCCGATCAAGCTGGGAAGCCCCAGTTTCCCCGTCTACGGCTATGACCTGCGCCTGCTGCGCGAGGCGGATGCTGCCGAGGCGGCGCCGAATGAAAAGGCGGTCGTTGCCATCGTGCCGCCGCTGCCGCCGGGGTGCATGTCCACCGTGTGGGGCGACGACGAGCGCTTCGTAAAGACCTATTTTGCGAGC
The DNA here is from genome assembly GCA_035620515.1 of Burkholderiales bacterium. Lineage (GTDB taxonomy): Bacteria > Pseudomonadota > Gammaproteobacteria > Burkholderiales > SG8-41 > SG8-41. The sequence continues at coordinate 21,277 of DASPGR010000118.1, forward strand.
TTCGGGGGAAAGCTCGTCTACTCGACGTTCGACTGGGGAATCCGCGACGAGGAGAACTACCACTACATCCTGGGCAGAACCGACGACGTCATCAACGTGGCGGGCCATCGGCTGGGGACCCGGGAGATCGAGGAAGCGGTGCAGGCGCATCCGAATATCGCCGAGGTGGCCGTCGTCGGCGTGGCTGATCAGGTCAAAGGCCAGATGCCGCTCGCCTTCGCGGTGCTGAAGGACACCGGCCGGATTGCGAGTCCTGAGCTGCGCAAGGGCGAGGAGAAAGCGGTCATGGAAACCGTCGACAAGCTCCTCGGGGCGATCGCACGCCCGTCGAGGGTCCATTTCGTCACGCTTCTGCCAAAGACACGCTCCGGCAAACTGTTGCGCCGGTCGATACAGGCGCTGGCGGAAGGCCGCGATCCCGGAGATCTCACCACCATCGAGGATCCCGCCGCGCTCGAGCAGATCCGTTCCGCCGTCGGCAAGGCAGGTTGACCCGCACACCCAACAGCGCCGGGCCTGTTCCTGGCGGCATTTCGGGAATGCGCTGCGCGGGTTAAACTGCGCGCCTGACCGCAGCAACAGCGAGCGCAAGGAGCCACGTGGACGTTTCGCGCCGAACCGATCTGTTTCTCAATCTGGGCCATGCCCTCGACCACCTCTTCATCCTGATCTTTCCCACGGTCGTGCTGGCGATGGCGCCCGAGTTCGGGCGCACCTACAGCGAGATGCTGCCCTTGTCGCTGGGCGCTTTCATCATGTTCGGTGCGGGCTCGATACCGGCCGGATGGCTCGCCGACCGCTGGAGCCGGCGCGGGATGATGGTGGTCTTCTTCGTGGGAATCGGCGCGGCTTCCGTGCTGACCGGGTTCGCGGGCGGCGCCTGGCAGCTCGCGCTCGGCATGACGCTGATCGGAGTCTTCGCCGCGATCTACCACCCGGTCGGCATCGCGATGCTGGTGAGCGGGCGCGAGAAGGTCGGGCGTGTGCTCGGGGTGAACGGCGTGTACGGCAACCTCGGCGTCGCGTTCGCGGCGCTGATCGCGGGCGCGCTTGCATACTGGATCAACTGGCGCGCTGCGTTCATCATCCCGGGGCTGGTCTCGATCGCAGTCGGGATCGCCTTTGCGCTGCTCGTGCCCGAGGTGAGAAGCGCCGCGAAAGCGGGCACCGGCGCGCCGAGGCAGACCTTCTCGCGGGGGCTCCTTGCCAGGGTCTTCGGGATCCTGCTCGTCACCACGCTCTGCGGCGGGATCATCTTCAACTCGACGACCGTGGCCATGCCGAAGATCTTCGATGAGCGGCTGACCGCGCTCGTCGACACGACGCTGGGCATCGGGGTGCTGGTGTCGGGCGTCTACGTCTTCGCGGCCATGGCGCAGCTCGTGGTGGGACACCTCCTCGACCGGGACACCCTCAAGTCGGTGCTCGTGCCGATCGTGGGCCTGCAGGCGCTGTTTCTCCTGGCCGCGGCTTTCTTCGACAACTACCTGATGCTGCTCGTCGCGCTCGGCATGATGTTCTTCATTTTCGGCCAGGTCCCGATCAACGACGCGATGGTGGCGGCCTACACCGATGAGCGCTGGCGCGCGCGGGCACTGGCCGTGCGCTACGTCGTGTCGTTCGGAGCGAGCGCTCTGGCGGTCCCGCTGATCGCGCTGATGCATCGCTACAGCAGCGACTTCCGCTACCTCTTCTTCGTCCTGGCCGCGATGGCCGCGGCCATGTTCTGCGCGGCGCTCTTCATGCCGTCGCAGGCAGCCAGGCCCGCTCCCGCTTAGAACGCGAAGCGGCTCATCCCGCCATCCACCGGGATGACGGTCCCCGTGATGTAGCCGGCAAGCGGAGAGGCGAGAAACACCACGAGATTCGCAAGCTCCTCGGGTTCGCCGAATCTGCCTGCGGGAATGTTCTGCCGGGCAAAATCGCGGCGGTCATCTTCGGTCGGGTGCATCCGCACGATCTGCTCGCTCATGATGCGGCCGGGCTGGATCGAGTTGATGGTGACGCCGTGGGCCGCCATTTCGCGCGAAAGGCCCTTGGCCCATGCGTGAACGGCCGCCTTCGCGGAGTTCGCCGCATTGATCCCGCGCGGCTCGGAGGTTCCCGTGATGTTGACGATGCGGCCGAAGCCGCGCGCCCTCATGCCGGGAACGACCGCGTGCGAGAGCTCGCGCAGACGGATGAAGTTGAGGAGCATCCCCTCGGCCCATTGCTCCTTCGTTGCCTCGAACGGGAACGGGCGGCTGCCCCCGGCGGCATTGACGAGGATATCGACGCGCCCGAGCCCCGTGCCCGCGGCTTCCGCAAGCTTCTCGGCCGAGCCTTCCTGGTAGAGATCAACGTCGAGCACCAGCGGCTCGGCACCGCGTCGCGCAGAGATCTCCTGCGCAAGCTCCTGCAGGAGGTTCACGCGCCGCGCGGCAATGGCGAGCTTGACGCCTTCACGCGCGAGCCCGAGCGCGACCGCGCGGCCGATGCCGCGGGAGGCCCCGGTGACGAGGGCGGT
>DASPGR010000119.1:0-15730 GCA_035620515.1 Burkholderiales bacterium
TGCCGATGCGCGCGAGCTCTCGCGCGACGTGCTGGGGGACATCCGCGAGTACGGCGCGAGCCGGGTGCTGACCGAGCGGCGAAACGAGCTGCTCGGCACCATGGCCTGTCACGCGGCCGTGCGGGCGAACCGCAGGCTCTCACTGCCCGAAATGAATGCGCTGCTGCGCGACATGGAGGCGACCGAGCGCTCGGGACAGTGCAACCACGGCCGCCCCACCTGGCAACAGGTCTCCCTCGCAGAACTGGATCGCCTGTTCATGCGAGGGAGGTGATGAGTGATGGGTGATGGGTGATGGGTCGTTCGAAACCAAAGCAAAAGCGCCAAAGGGCCGTCGGTAAGAAGCGCGCGGCACGAAAGCGTGCCAAGCCGGCGGCGAAGCGTGCTCGAGCAAGGGACTCATCACCCATCGCTCAACGCCCATCATCTCCGGTGGGGCAACCGCCCGCCACCCATCACCCATCACCCATCACCCGTCACGCAGTAAAGTGGCCGCCGGCAATCCTGCTGATGGGACCGACCGCGAGCGGCAAGTCGGCGCTCGCGCTGCGCCTGTGCGCCGACCTGCCCTGCGAGATCGTGAGCGTCGACTCGGCGCAGATCTACCAGGGCATGAACGTCGGAACGGCAAAGCCCGAGGCGCATGTGCGAAGCAGGGTGCCGCACCATCTTCTCGACATCGTCGAGCCGCACGAGAGCTACTCCGCCGCGCGTTTCCGCGACGACGCCCTGACCGCAATGCGGGAGATCACCGAGCGCGACCGCATTCCCCTCCTCGTCGGGGGCACGATGCTCTACTTCAGGGCGCTGGTCGACGGCTTGAACGACCTGCCCGAAGCCGACTCCGTGGTGCGCCTGATGATCGACACGATGGCCGAGCAGGATGGATGGCCCGCGGTGCATGCCAGGCTGCGCGAGGTGGATCCGGAGACCGCGGCGAGGCTCGATCCCAACGACTCCCAGCGGATCGAGCGCGCTCTCGAGGTGTATTACCTCACGAACAAGCCGCTCTCGGAGCTGCTGCGCAAACCCAAGTACGTCTACTTCCCTTACTCGCCCATCAAGATCGCCCTGGTGCCGGGCGACCGCGAGGTCCTGCACGAGCGCATCGCGCAGCGCTTCGACGCAATGCTTTCGCAGGGCCTCCTCGGGGAGCTCAAGGCGCTGCGGGAGGAATACGGGCTCGAGCCGGGCATGCCGTCCATGCGCTGTGTCGGCTATCGCCAGGCGTGGGAATACCTGGACGGCCGGCTCGATGCCGCGGGCCTGCGCGAGCAGGGAATCGCTGCGACCCGCCAGCTCGCCAAGCGCCAGCTCACGTGGCTGAGATCGATGGACGATGTGACGGAGTTCGACTGCCTCGCAGAGGATCTCGAGACACTGGTCCTCGAATACGTGCGCCGCGAGCTCGAGGCCATGCTCGTCTCCTAGAGGAGGCTCCGGCATCCCGCGCCGGATGCCCCGCTCTACTTGTAGCCGGTATCCATGTGCCGCAGCCGCTCGGCCACCGCGCGCAGCAGCGACATGCCGATGTCGAGCTTGCCCCTCATGACGTCGAGGATGTCATTGCGGTTGATGGGCAGCAGCACGCAATCGGTTTCCGCGACGGCGCTCGCCGCGCGCGTCGACTGCTCGACGAGTGCCATTTCGCCGAAGACGCCTCCCGGGCCGACTCTCTCGACCACCTGTGGTCCGATCGATATCGCGACTTTCCCCTTGAGCACCACATACATGAACACCCCGCCTTCGTCCTCTTTCATGATGATCCTGCGGGCGGGATAGTGCAAAACGGCGCGTTCCTGCAGCGCGTTCCGCAAAGCCACGAGAAGCCTGTCGTCGAAGACGTGCGTTTCCGCGGCGCCTTTCCAGTCAGGCAGGCTCCTCGTCATGCTCAACATGGATACCGTCAGCCGCAGGCGGTGAATCATGACGTTGAGCAGCATCAGCCCGAACTCGGGCGTCTGCTCCATCGCGCGCCGCAGCTGCTGCGGGTCAAGGGACAGCGCCCGGCACGGGCTGCGCGCCACCGCGCTCGCGCTGCGCGCTGCGCGGGTGATCGCAGCCATTTCCCCGAAGATCTCGTCGCGCTTGACGACGTCGAGGCTCCTCGCGCCCCGGCGAAGATGCACCTCGCCCTCGATGAGCAGATACATCTTGCTGCTCATCTCGTTCTCGGCGAAAAAGGACCGTCCTTCGGCAACGGTCTCCGCAGTGCCGAACGACTCAAAGCACATCCGCGCGAGAATCGGGTTGTAGCCCCCCGTACGTCGCGGAGGCTTGGTAAAGTCCAGGTCGTCCGCGTCTGTATCTGCCATGATGGCTCGAGAGCCGTGTTGAGTGATGTGTGATGGGTGACGGGTGTTGGCGTCAGCTGCCTGTTCGCTTGACCTGCGCGTCTGCCCAACCCCGGGCCAGCGTAATTTTAACGTCCTGCCCAGTTGCCAGCCGCGCCGCATCGCGCACGATCGTCCCATCCGCAAGCTCGGTGATGCTGTACCCCCGCTCCAGAACCTCGCGCGGATCCAGGTGCCTCAAGTGCGCCCCGACGCGGTTCACCACGCCCGCCGCGGCTTCGAGCGCCCGTCGCGCGCCATCGCGCAGGCGGCGCGCCAGGTCATCCCTTGACCTGGCCAACATCGCCACGTCGGGCAGCGCCCCGCGCAATCCGAGCCCGGCTGTATGAAGCTCCCAGCCCGCGGCGTCGAGGTCTCGCCGTATCGCACCGCGAAGCCGGTTCGCGAGATGATGGAGCTCGCTCTGCTGATTGCGCACCCGCTCGCCCGGGTGAATCAGCCTGCGCCCGAGGAAGTCGATCCGCTGCATGCGGTCTTCCAGCGCGCGCCGGCCGATGCGCCGCAGCCGGTCTCGGGAGTGCGCGAGGATGCGGCGAAGCTCTTCGCGGCTGGGAGCAACCAGCTCCGCGGCCCCCGTGGGGGTCGGCGCGCGCACATCCGCGGCGAAATCCGCAATCGTGAAATCGGTTTCATGACCGACGCCGCACACCACGGGCACCGGGCAGGCGCGAATCGCGCGCGCGACCGCCTCCTCGTTGAATGCCCACAGGTCCTCGATGCTGCCGCCTCCGCGACACAGGACAAGCACATCGCACTCGCCGCGCGCGCCTGCCAGATCGATCGCCGCAGCGACCCGGGCACCGGCCCCCTCACCCTGTACCGGCGTGGGATAGATGATCACCGGCAGGCGCGGCATCCTGCGGCGCAGGGTGGTGAGGACATCGCGCAACGCCGCGGCCTGCGGCGAGGTGACGATGCCGATACGCTGCGGGAAGCGCGGCAGCGTCCGCTTGCGTGCAGCATCGAACAGCCCCTCACGCTCCAGCTGGAGCTTGAGCTTCTCGAAAGCCTCGTAGAGCGCACCCAACCCGGCGCGGCGCATCGACTCGACGTTGAGCTGGAACTTGCCGCGCGCCTCGTAAAGAGTCGGCTGGGCCCGCACCTCGACCCGACCCCCGTCCCGGGGTTGCCAGCCGAGCAGCTGCGCGCGGTGCCTGAAAAGAACGCAGTCGACCTGCGCCTGCTCGTCCTTCAACGTGAAGTAGCAGTGGCCGGAGTCATAACGCTTGAAGTTGGAGATCTCGCCCGCGACCCAGACCGCCGGCAGGGCGCGCTCAAGGGAGTCCTTCGCGAGCCGGTTGAGCTCGGAGACCGATATGACGGGCGCCGGCGGCCGCTCGGCGATGAGATCGGGCATGAATGTATCCTGAAATAAGTGCGACTTTTTTCCGCTTTTGCGGGGGCCTCGCGGCGCGCTTCTTCCACAGGCATGCGCCGTCCCGCGCCGCGCCGCCCCGAATCCCGCGCCGGGCGCGGCTCTTCAGTTAACTTCTTGAATATTAGATAGTAACCTCGGCGCAAGAATTAGTCGAAACAATAAAATTTCATACAGGAAACTCAGTTACGTTTCTTGCCCGAGAACTATCCACATGCTTGTCCACAGTCTCTGTGGACAAATAAAAAAGCCTCGTGAGTCAAGCGCGTTACGCGAGAGTCCTCAGATTCTTGCTTAACGATCGCTTGCTGAAAATTCATTGCGCGATTAAAGTGACGCCGAATTTGTAGGAGCTCTGTTTGTTCGCCCTCGTCGAAGCTGCCGGCTGGCCGATCTGGTTCCTGATCATCGCATCTGTCATCGCCCTTGCCATCATCGGCGAGCGCCTATGGTCGCTGCGGGCGGGCGTCGTGATGCCCCGCAACCTGCTGACGCAGACGGTTCATGAATTCCGCCAGAACGGCGTGACCGCGCAGCTGCTCTCGCGCCTCGCCAGCGGCTCGCCGCTGGGGCAGGTGTTCGCCGCGGGGCTCCGCAACGTCAAGAGCTCGCCCGCGATCATGAAGGAGGCGATCGAGGAGTCGGGCCGCACGGTCGCGATCGACCTGGAGCGCTTCCTCACCAGTCTCGGCACCATTGCAGCCATTGCCCCCCTGCTCGGCCTCTTTGGCACCGTAGTGGGCATGATCGAGATTTTCGGCTCGCAGACCCCGGAGGGCAGCAACCCCATCGTCCTGGCTCGCGGCATCTCCATCGCGCTCTACAACACCGCGTTCGGCCTGGTGGTCGCGGTCCCGGCCATGATCTTCTACCGCTACTTCCGCGCAAAGGTTGACGAGATGCTGGTCGACATGGAGATGCAGGCGATCAAGCTGGTCGAAATCATTCACGGCGAGCGGCAATGAGGTTTCGGCCGCGGGCGTTCCGCGACGAGCCGGAGATCAACTTCATTCCGTTGATCGACGTGCTCCTCGTCATCCTGATCTTCCTCATGGTGACGACCACCTACTCGCGGTATGCGGAGCTCCAGATCAACCTGCCGTCCGCCGACGCGGAGCGCCCGCCCGAGCAACCGAACCGGATCGACGTTGCGGTCGACGCCCAGGGCAACTACGCGGTGAACCGCATCGTAACCCCGTTCTCGGATCCCGCTGCCTTCGGCGATGCGCTGCGCCGCGCAGCCGCCGGAATGAAGGAGCCGATCGTAGTGATCAGCGCCGACGCCAAGGCCCCGCATCAATCCGTGATCAACGTCATGGAGGCGGCGCGCATCGCCGGTTACGGCCGCATCACGTTCACCACCCAGTCGTCCAAGCGCTAGAAAACGTGATTCCGGCTGCTAAGGCCTGGATCCAACGGCACTGGGAACGATTCACCCCGGTGTCTGCCCTGCTCGTGCCGGTCAGCCTGCTCTTCCGAGCCGCATCGGGCGCACGGCGCGCCGCGTACCGCGCCGGCGTCGTGCGCGCAAACCGCCTCCCGGTGCCCGTAGTCGTGGTAGGCAATATCACGGTGGGAGGCACCGGCAAGACTCCGCTCGTACTGTGGCTCGCGGCAGTGCTCAAGGCGCATGGCCGCGCGCCCGGGATCGTCTGCCGCGGCTACGGCGGCCGGACGGGTGCCCCGCAGGCGGTTCGGAGCGACAGCGATCCCTACGCCTGCGGCGACGAGGCCGTTCTGCTTGCGCGCCGCAGCGGCTGTCCGGTCTGGAGCGGCATTGACCGCGCGGCCGCCGCGAGGGCACTGCTCGCCGCCGCCGACTGTGACGTCGTGCTGAGCGATGACGGCCTGCAGCACTATGCACTTCACCGCGATCTCGAGCTCTGCGTGATCGACGGCGATTCCATGTTCGGAAACGGCTGGCTGCTCCCCGCCGGACCGCTGAGGGAGCCGCCGTCCCGCCTCTCCGAGGTTGACGCGGTCATCGTCAACGGCGGGAAAGACCCGAAAGCGGTGATGGCCGTCGCACGGAATTTCAATCCGGCGTGCCTGGACATGGAGCTCAAGCCGCGCGAACTCTGGAACCTGCGCGACAGAGAGCGGCGCGCCGTTGCGGGCGACTTTCGCGGCAAACGCGTGCACGCAGTGGCTGGCATCGGCAATCCCGGTCGCTTCTTCGGGCAGCTGCAGGCAATGGGACTCGAGTTCACGCCGCACTCCTTTCCCGATCACCACCCGTACAGCGCATCCGACCTGGCGTATGCCGGGGCGGATGCGATCGTGATGACGGAGAAGGATGGGGTAAAATGCGAGCGGTTCGTGTCGGACCGATGCTGGGCGCTGGCGGTGGATGCGGTGCCTGATCCCGGTCTCGAGACACTTGTTCTGCGCAAGCTCGATGCCTTGACCGCGCGGGGAGCGCGCTGATGGACGCGAAGCTGCTCGACATACTCGTCTGCCCGCTGTGCAAGGGCCCTCTCGTCTTCAGGAAGGCCGCGGCCGAGCTCGTATGCAAGCCGTGCCGGCTCGCTTACCCGATTACCGACGACATTCCGGTCATGCTCGAGGACGAGGCACGCAAGCTTCCTCCTGAAGAAGAAGTGTGACCGGTCACCGGTCACGTGTCATGAAATTCGTGGTCATTATTCCGGCGCGCTACGCCTCTTCCCGCTTCCCCGGCAAGCCGCTCGCCGATCTCTGCGGCAAGCCCATGGTGGTGCACGTGGCCGAACGGGCGCGGGCGAGTGGCGCGGCGGATGTCGTGGTGGCCACCGATCACGCGGGAATCGCAAAGACGGTGTCACTGCACGGATTTTCGGCGATGATGACCCGCAAGAATCATGTGTCCGGGACCGATCGCATCGCGGAGGTTGTCGCGCGGCGGCGGTTTCGCCCCGGCGAGATCATCGTCAACGTGCAAGGCGATGAGCCGCTGATCGAACCGGCCCTGATCCGCGAGGTCGCGCGAACCCTGGCGCGCCATCGCGCCGCGAAGATGGCAACTGCCTGCCACCCGATACGCGACGCTCGAGAGCTCGCCAATCCCAACGTCGTGAAAGTCGTGCTCGACCGCGCCGGCTACGCGCTCTACTTCAGCCGTGCACCCGTTCCGTACGCCCGCGACGCGTTCGCGCGGGGAGTGAAGAGAATTCCGCCCCGGCTGCCTGTCTACCGGCACCTGGGCGTTTACGCGTACCGCGCGGGATTCCTGAAAACCTTCACCAGACTCAAGCCGGTTGCCATCGAGCGCGCCGAGGCTCTCGAGCAATTGCGCGCGCTGGCCTACGGGCATCGCATCGCCGTCGCGGTGACGCGCCGCTCTCCTCATCCGGGAGTCGACACTCCGGCAGATCTGCGGCGCGCGCGGGCCGCTCTCGCCTGAAGCCGCGCGCCTCGGCGCGTTGTCCGAACCTCTTCCCGGGTGCTAAATTTCGAGTGGCCGGTCAGCCGATGGAGAAAGGATGCGAATAATACTGCTGGGCCTCCCTGGAGCCGGCAAGGGCACACAGGCGAGGTTTCTCATCGACCGGTACCGGATACCGCAGATCTCGACCGGGGACATGCTGCGCACCGCGATCAAGCAGGGCACACCGTCGGGGATCCGCGCCAATGACTACATGGAGCGCGGCGAGCTGGTACCCGACGAGATCGTGATCGATCTCGTCAAGGACCGCCTGCGCGCGCCCGACTGCGCCCGCGGCTTCATCATGGACGGCTTTCCGCGCACCATCCGGCAGGCGGAAGCGCTGCGTGACGCCGGCATCGACATCGATTTCATCGTCGAGATCGAGGTGAGCGACGGCGAGATCCTGCGCCGCATGAGCGGACGGCGGGTGCATCTCAACTCCGGGCGAAGCTATCACGTCGACTTCAACCCCCCGCGCGTTCCAGGCAAGGATGATGTCACAGGCGAGCCCCTTGTCCAGCGCGCCGATGACAACGAAGAGACGGTCAGGCAACGCATCGCGGTCTATCACGCGCTCACGAAGCCCCTCATCGAGTTCTACATGAAGTGGCGCGCGAGCGGCGATCCGCGCGCGCCCCTCTACGTCAACATTTACGGGAAAGGCTCCGTCGAGCACATCCGCGACAAGCTTTTCGCGGCCCTGGCCGCAAAACCGGGATAACTGCCAGGAGGGTAATGGTAAAATCCGCGTTCGCTGCAGTTCGTTCTCCTCTGTGACCTCTGTGTTCTCTGTGGCTGCGCTTTGACCTATGGCACGGAAAAACGCCTTTTACGCCCAATCCGGCGGTGTGACCGCCACCATCAATGCGACTGCCTGCGGGGTCATCGAGACCGCGCGCAGGCATCGCCGCCACATCGGCAAGGTTCTGGCCGGACGTGACGGCATCATCGGCGCGTTGACTGAGGACTTGATCGACACCTCGAAGGAATCTGCGGCGGCGATCCGGGCGCTGCGCCATACCCCGGGCGGCGCTTTCGGATCGTGTCGCTACAAGCTGAAGAGCCTCGAGGAAAGCCAGGCGCAGTACGAGCGCCTGATCGAGGTATTCCGGGCGCATGACATCGGCTACTTCTTTTATAACGGCGGCAACGATTCGGCCGATACCTCCTACAAGATTTCGCAGATCGCGGCAAAGATGGGATATCCGCTGGTCTCGATCGGCATTCCCAAAACGGTCGACAACGATCTCGCGGTGACCGACTGCTGCCCCGGATTCGGCTCCGTGGCGAAGTATGTCGCGACCAGCATCCGCGAGGCCGGCTTTGACGTCGCGTCGATGGCGCGCACGTCCACGCGCGTCTTCGTCCTGGAGGTCATGGGCCGGCATGCGGGCTGGATCACGGCAGCCTGCGGTCTCGCGGCCGAAGCGGAAGGCGACTCTCCGCATATCCTGCTCTTTCCCGAGATTCCGTTCGACCAGGACGCGTTCCTCGCGAAGGTGGAGGACAGCATTCGCCGCTACGGCTACTGCACGGTCGGGGTGTCGGAAGGCCTGCGCTGGCCCGACGGGAAATTTCTGTCGGAAACGGGGCTGCGGGACGCCTTCGGGCACGCGCAGCTGGGCGGCGTCGCGCCGCTCATCGCGCAGCTCGTGCAAGACAAGCTCAAACAGAAATACCACTGGGCGGTTGCGGACTACCTGCAGCGCTCGGCGCGCCACATCGCGTCGAAGACCGACGCGCTGCAGTCCTATGCCGTGGGCAAGGCCGCCGTGGAGCTCGCGGTGAAGGGCCGCAGCGGCGTCATGCCGGTCATCGTCAGGAAATCGGCACGGCCTTATCGATGGACGATCGGCGTGGCGGACCTCAAGGACATCGCCAATCATGAAAAAATGATGCCGCGCGACTACATCACCGAGGACGGGTTCCATATCACGCCGAAGTGCAGGCAGTACCTGGCGCCGCTCGTCCAGGGTGAGGACTATCCGCCGTACCGCAACGGCCTGCCTGCGTACGTGAAGCTCAAGAACGTGTCGGTGCCGAAGAAGCTCGCTACCGGGTTCAAGATCTGAACCGCCAGGACGCCAAGAGCGCCAAGCGGCTCGGATCTGTTTTGCCCGCGGCTGAATAACGATTCAAACAGAGGGAGTCATCATGTCTTACGACCTGTTGTTCGCGCTCATCTGCTCGCTCGCGGGCATTTTCATCGGCGCCGTCTGGATCCGGTCGATCCTTGCGCGGCCCGCCGGCAACGAGCGCATGCGCGAGATCGCCGCGGCGGTTCAGCAGGGCGCGGTTGCATATCTCACGCGCCAGTACAAGACGATCACGATCGTAGGCGTGGTGCTATTCCTCCTGATCGGTTTCGGCCTCGGCTCCTGGTCGACAGCCGTCGGCTTCCTGATCGGCGCCGTGCTTTCCGGCGCCGCGGGTGCGATCGGGATGAACGTGTCCGTGCGCTCGAACGTGCGCACGGCCGAGGCCGCGCGTGCGGGGCTGAACGAAGCGCTTGCGCTCGCCTTCCGGGGCGGCGCCGTCACGGGCATGCTGGTCGTGGGTCTCGGGCTTCTGGGAGTTACCGTTTTCTACTGGATCCTGCTCGCGAACGCGGGCCCGGGCGCTTCGATCAAGGATATCGCGCACCCCCTCATCGGCCTGGCCTTTGGCGGCTCGCTGATATCGATCTTCGCGCGGTTGGGGGGCGGCATCTTCACCAAGGGCGCGGACGTGGGCGCCGACCTCGTCGGCAAGGTCGAGGCGGGCATTCCGGAGGATGACCCGCGCAATCCCGCCGTCATTGCCGACAATGTCGGCGACAACGTGGGCGATTGCGCCGGAATGGCGGCCGATCTTTTCGAGACCTACGCTGTCACCATCATCGCAACGATGCTGCTTGGAGCGCTGCTTCTCTCCAAGCCGGACGTGGCGCCCATCGCGGCGTCCTACCCCCTCGTTCTCGGCGGGGTCTCGATCATCGCCTCGATCATCGGGTGCTACTTCGTCAAGGCGGCAAGCGGCGGGAAGATCATGGCGGCGCTCTACCGCGGGCTCATCGTCTCGGGCGTCCTCGCGGCCATAGGTTTCGTCGTGGTCACCTACTGCATGATGGGCGACATCTCGCAGCACTATCCGGAGCTGACGCCCCTCAGGCTCCTCGGGGCGGCGTTTGTCGGCCTCGTACTCACCGGGCTCATGGTCGTGATCACCGAGTACTACACGGGAACCGATTTCGCGCCGGTGCGCCACATCGCGAGCGCCTCGACCACGGGCCACGCGACCAACATCATCGCCGGGCTTGGTATCTCGATGAAGGCAACGGCGTGGCCCGTGCTCGCCGTGTGCGCGAGCATCTATGCGTCCTTCGCCCTGGCGGGGCTCTACGGCATCGCCATCGCTGCAACGGCGATGCTCTCCATGACCGGGATCGTCGTGGCGCTCGACGCCTACGGGCCCATCACCGACAACGCGGGCGGCATCGCGGAGATGGCGGACCTGCCGAAAGAGGTGCGGGCGATCACCGATCCGCTCGACGCGGTCGGCAACACGACCAAGGCGGTGACCAAGGGCTACGCCATCGGCTCAGCAGGGCTCGCCGCGCTCGTGCTCTTTGCCGACTACACGCATGCCCTGGATGCGGCGGGCAAGAGCGTGAAGTTCGATCTCTCGGATCCGGCCGTTCTCATCGGGCTTTTCATCGGCGGGCTGGTCCCCTTCCTCTTCGGGTCGATGGCAATGGAGGCCGTGGGCCGCGCTGCGGGCGCGGTGGTGGTCGAGGTACGCCGGCAGTTCAAGGAAATTCCGGGCATCATGGAAGGAACAGCGAAACCCGATTACTCGCGTGCCGTCGACATGCTGACGCGCGCCGCGATCAAGGAGATGATCGTGCCTTCGCTCCTTCCCGTCCTGGTGCCGATCGCCGTCGCACTCGTCATGAACTGGCTCATGGGGCCGGGCGCGGGAATCAAGGCGCTCGGCGGCGTGCTGGTGGGCACGATCGTGACGGGCCTCTTTGTCGCGATCTCGATGACAACCGGCGGCGGCGCCTGGGACAACGCGAAGAAGTACATCGAGGACGGCAACCACGGCGGCAAGGGCTCCGACGCGCACAAGGCGGCGGTGACCGGAGACACGGTCGGCGACCCCTACAAGGACACCGCAGGCCCCGCGGTCAATCCGCTCATCAAGATCATCAACATCGTGGCGCTCCTGATCGTTCCGCTGCTGTAGGAGGCCCGGCTCCGCCGGGGCACGTGCTGTCGTGTGGGAAATGAGTCTTGATCAACCGCTAAAGGAGCACCACACATGAAGTTCTGGAAACAGTGGCTGGGTCTCACGGGAGCCGTGCTGGCGATGGCAGCCGGCTCCGCGCCGTCGCTCGCGCAACAAGTCGTGAATTATGGAGTGCAGCCCGCGACGATGCCGATCTACGTCGCGCGCGAACTCGGATTGCTGGACCCGATCGAGAAGAAGCACAACATCAAGGTGGTGTTCCGCAATTTCGCGTACGGCGCGCCCGAGAACCAGGCGATGGCGGCTGGCGAATTGCAGATGGCCTCTGCCGGCATGGGGCCGGCGATCATCGCCGCCTCGCGCCTGCCCGCGACGCTCGTCGCCATCACTATCCTCGAGCAGACCGCGATACTGGTGCCCAAGGATTCAACGTTGAAATCGGTCGCCCAGTTGAAGGGCAAGAAGGTGGCCTTTCCCGGCGAGGGCTCCCAGCAGTACCCGTTGCTGCTCAAGGCGCTCGCCGATGCGGGGCTCAAGCAGACCGACATCACGCTGTTCAAGACCGACGGCGCCCAGATTCCTACCTTGCTGCAGAACAAGTCGGTCGACGCCGGCATTACCTGGGACCCGCACGTATCGAACGCACTCGCGGCCGGCCATTCGAGGGTGCTGATCAAGGCCGAGAAAATCATGCCGATCATGCAGGGCCATTACGTCGGCAACGGCGAGTACGTCCACAACGACTTCCTCGCGAAGCATCCCGCGATCGTGCAGGACCTGGTGACTGCGAACGTCAAGGCGATCGCCTTCATCCTGAAGGATCCGAAAGGCGCGGCGAAGATGTGGACCAAGCAGATCGGGTTTCCGGAAAACGTCATCAACTACTCGATGGCCGAAGGCATCTCGGTCTACAGCCTGAACGTCGTGCCGGAAAAGGCGACGATCGAGGCCTACACGAAATTTCTGAAGCAGGCCAAGATCCTCAAGCCCGAAGACAACGCCAAGGTCAATGCGACCTTTGCCCAGAAGGCGCTCGCCGAGGTAAAGAAGTAGCGGCCGCCCACGGTGCCCCTCCAGCGAGAGGCACCGCTCCCTCGCGCAAGCAATGTCGAAGACCGGCAAGGCGCTCGGGCAGCTGCTTCCGCTCGTATGGGCGATGGTAGCCATCTTGATCGTATGGCAGCTCGTCATCACCATCTTCCGCCCGCATGTCTCGCTGCTCCCGCCTCCACAGCTCGCTGCGCGGGAGTTATGGACCCTGCTCGCGAGCGGCGAGCTGTTCGTGCATGCCGGGACGTCCCTTGCCCGGGTATTCTCCGCGTGGTGCATCACCGGTGCGATTGCGATTCCCCTGGGGCTCGCCATGGGCTGGTCGGACCGGCTGGAAAAAATCGTCGATCCGTTCGTCGAGCTGTTCCGGCCGATTTCGCCGCTCGCGTGGATTCCACTCGCCATTCTCTGGTTCGGCATCGGCGAAGCGGGCAAGGTGTTTGTCGTGTGCGTGGCGACGTTCTTCCCGACACTGCTCTCCACGATCGCGGGCGTGAAGCGGATTGACCCTGTCCTGATCCACGCCGGACAGGTGCTCGGCTGCTCGGACCAGACATCCCTCTTCCGGAAGGTTATCTTCCCCGCGGCGCTTCCCAGCATCGTCGTCGGGATGCGCATCTCGTTTGGTACCGGATGGGCGGCAATCATCGCCGCCGAACTTGTGGCAGCACGCTCGGGCCTGGGCTACCTCATCGCCAACGGAATGGAGATCCTGCGCGCTGACAAGGTGCTGGTGGGCATGGCGATGATCGGGATACTGGGCGTCGCATTCGACGCGTTGTTTCGCTTCCTCAACCAGCGCTATGCGTGGAGAGAGTCGTGAGTACTGCCAGCAAGCCGCTTTCGCTGTGCGCTGTTTCCAAGACCTACACGAGCCGTACCGGTGAGCCGGTGGAAGCGCTCAAGCCGATCGACCTGGAGATCGCGGCGGGGGAGTTCGTCGTGCTCGTGGGCCCCTCGGGCTGCGGGAAGTCGACGCTGCTCAACATGCTCGCCGGCTTTGGCGAGCCTTCGAGCGGGGAAGCGCTGGTCGGGGGCGTGGCGATCCGCGGCCCCGACATAGATCGCGGAATGGTGTTCCAGAGCTATGCGCTCTTTCCATGGCTAACCGTGATCGGCAACGTCGAGTTCGGGCTCGAGCGCAAGGGAGTGCACCGGAGCGAGCGGCGGAACCTGGCCCTCGATTACCTGAAGATGGTGGGGTTGCGGGATTTTGCCGACCGCGGAATCAACGAGCTCTCCGGCGGGATGAAGCAGCGGGTCGCGATCGCGCGCGCCTTCGCGACCGAGCCTTCGATCATCTTCATGGATGAGCCGTTCGGTGCACTCGACGCGCTGACGCGTCGCTTCCTCCAGCAGGAGCTGCTCCAGATCTGGCGCGAGCACAGGAAGACCATCGTGTTCGTCACCCATTCCGTGCCCGAGGCGATCACGCTCGCCGACCGCATCGCGGTCATGACCGCCCGCCCCGGCAGCATCAAGAGCATCATCAGCGTCAATCTTCCGCATCCGCGCGATTCCACATCCGACCGCTTCCGCGACTATGAGCGCACGCTCTATGCGCAACTGGACGAAGAACTGGCGAAAACGCTCGCAGCGGAAGGCCGGGGCGCGGCCGCAGCGGCGGCCCCGGCTTAGCGGGCCCTATATAATGTGCAAAATTCCGACGCGAGACCGCATGAAGTATTCTTTCGAAGAGCGCAAGATCATCTGCAAGGGCGATTACTGGATCGCGCCGAATGCCACGGTGATCGGCTCGGTCGTGCTGGAGAACAACGCCAGCATCTGGTTCAACTGTGTGGTTCGGGCGGACAACGATACTGTCACCCTGGGCGAGAATTCCCAGCTGCAGGACAACTGCGTGCTGCACGTCGATCCGGGTTTCCCGATCACCATTGGCAGGAACGTCAGCGTCGGCCACATGGCGATGCTGCATGGCTGCACCATCGGGGACGGGACGTTGATCGGCATCAAGGCGGTCATCCTGAATGGCGCCCGCATCGGCAGGAACTGCCTGATCGGGGCCAACGCCCTCGTCGCCGAAGGAAAGGAAATCCCGGATGGCTCGCTCGTGATCGGATCGCCGGGCAAGATGGTGCGGCAGCTCTCGGAGGAGGAAATCAAGCGCATCCACGGAGCCGCGGAGCACTACGTGCAGAAATTCAGGCGCTACCGGGCCGACTTCCGGGCCGATGACTAAGTACTCGTTCAGGATTCGCACGCGCACCGGCATGATCGTTGAAAATCTCAACGTGCAGGGGCGCGACCGCGCCGAAGCCGAGCGCAAGTTGAACCAGGTCTACCGCCATTGCAAGATCCTGGAGTGTCTCGAGGTCGATCCGAGCCTGAAGGGAAACGGGCTCGACCTCGAGGACATGATCTCGCTCATCAACAAACAGGAAGAGAAGAAAAGCTGAGTGGCGCGGCTTTGACGGGCCGCGGCCGTTAGTGCATGAAGCCGCCCGCTTCGAGCTCGCAGAGCAGCGCTTCGTAATCGCGCGCCCCGCGGCTCGCGGGCGCGTGCTCGAAGACGTCCTGGTTCGAAGCCGGGCTCTCCGCCAGGCTCACGTTTTCCGAAATCCGCGTCTCGCATACCTCGGCGCCATAGAGCTCACGCAGCTGCCGGTCGATCTCCCACGACATCTTGCGGCGCGTGTCGAACCGCGTGATCACGTAGCGTCGATCCACACGCTTCTTCAGGACATGCTCGAGCGCCCGGAGCGTACGCTCCATCTGGCTCGCGCCCCGGATGGCCAGGTAATCCGCCGAGATGGGCACGAGGACCCGGTCCGCCGCAAAGACACCGTTGAGCGACAGAACGCCCAGCATCGGGCACGCGTCCATCAGGATGGGACGGTCGGTATTGAGATTTTCCCTGATGATGCCGGCCCGCAGGTGATTGAGAATGTTCGGACCCTTGCCGAACTGCGTGTCGACCTTGGACAGATCGAGGTGCGACGGGATGATCTTCCATCCGTTCGTGGCGAACTTGATCAGGCCGGCGAGCGAGGCGCCGTTGCAGTAGAAGCCGTAGAGGCTGCGCTCGGGCGCTGACACGGAGGTGCCGGAAATCCCGGTGAGGTGCGCCTGCGGATCGAGGTCTATGACAAGCGGATCGGCGCCGCGCCTGGCGAGCAGTGCGGCGAGATTGAGCGTGGTCGTCGTCTTGCCGACCCCGCCTTTTTGATTGAAAACCGCGATCCGGGCCACTGGATCCCCTTCCCCTGCAAAAGGGACGGTCAGGTTACCCTCGACGGCAGGGGTCCGGCAAGGTCAGCGCGCACGCGATTGGCCGTCAATGCGGCATAGTTCACC
>DASPGR010000120.1:0-11993 GCA_035620515.1 Burkholderiales bacterium
TCCGCAGCGTGTTGAGCTCCAGGGCAAGCGGCGGTTGAATCGGAGTAGAATCGGCGCTGTAGCATCCGCTTGTTACGGCAGGACAATCCATGAACGAACCGGCCCGCTCCTTTGGCGCCTTGAGTTGCGCCGACGACTACGATCCCAACTCGATGCCGGTCGTGAAGGCGCGCGAGGTCATTGCGCGCTTCCTGACCCCGGTGACTGCCACGGAGCGCGTGGCGGTCCGCGCGGCGCTCGGCCGCGTTCTCGCCGAGGACGCCATCTCGCCCCTCGATGTCCCGGCACATGACAATTCCGCCATGGATGGTTACGCCGTGCGTTTCTCCGACTTGAAGCCGGACGGTGAAGTGACGCTCAAGGTGGCCGGGAGCGCCTTTGCCGGCGCGCCCTATCAGGGCGCGCTGAAGCCGGGGGAATGCGTGCGCATCATGACGGGCGGCGTCGTGCCGCAGGGCGCGGACACGATCGTGATGCAGGAGCACGTCAAGGGCGGCAGGGACCAGGTCATCATCGGCACCGGCCACAGAAAGGGACAGAACCTGCGGCGCGCGGGGGAGGACCTTGCGGTGGGTCAGGTGGCGCTCAAGCGCGGCGCCGAGCTGCGGCCCGCGGAGACCGGCCTCATTGCCTCGCTGGGCATTGGCGAGGTAAGCGTCTACCGCAAGCTGAGAGTCGCATTCTTCTCAACGGGCGACGAGCTGGTGTCGATCGGGACACAGCTGAAGGAAGGCCAGATCTTCGACAGCAACCGCTACACGATCCACGGCATGCTGACCCGTCTCGGATGCGAAGTCCTCGACATGGGCGTCGTGCGCGACGATCCGAAGCTGCTCGAGCGCGCGTTCCATGAGGCGGCGGCAGCGGCCGACGTCGTCATCACCAGCGGCGGCGTATCGGTCGGCGAGGCCGATTTCGTGAAGGACCTGCTGAACAAGCTGGGTGAAGTCGTATTCTGGAAGATCGCCATGAAGCCCGGCCGCCCTCTCGCCTACGGCAAGATCGGGGGGGCGCACTTCTTCGGGCTGCCCGGTAATCCCGTGTCGGTCATGGTGACCTTCTACCAGTTCGTCCGGGATGCCCTCCTCGCGCTTTCCGGGCGCGACCCCGTGCCACCGCTGCCGACATTCAAGGTCGCCTGCACTTCGAACCTGAAAAAGGCCCCCGGGCGCACCGAGTTCCAGCGTGGGGTGTTGTCGCAGGATTCATCCGGCGCCTGGAGCGTTCGGGTAACCGGCGAGCAGGGCTCCGGGATACTCCGCTCAATGTCCGAAGCCAACTGCTTCATCATTCTTCCGACCGAGCAGGGCAACGTAGCCGCGGGAACGCTGGTCGACGTGCAGGTCATGGACGGCATCGTCTAGAGCCTCCCGATGACGAGCATCAAGCAGCGCGATTTCGTCCAGAGCATCGCCGACGGCTTCCAGTTCATCTCCATTTACCATCCGGTCGACTTCATCCGGGCGATGGGCGAGGCCTATGAGCGCGAAGAATCGTCGGCCGCCAAGAATGCGATCGCGCAGATCCTGATGAACTCGCGCATGGCCGCCGAGGGCCACCGGCCGGTGTGCCAGGACACGGGGATGGCGGTGGTGTTCCTGAGGGTCGGAATGGACGTGCGGTGGGATTCGACGTCGAGCGTTGCGGATATGGTCAACGAAGGCGTGCGCCGGGCCTATACCGACAGGGACAATCCCCTGCGCGCCTCGGTCCTCGCCGATCCCGCTGGATCGCGCAAGAACACCCGGGACAATACTCCCGCCGTCATCTACACGGAAATCGTCCCGGGCAAGACGGTCGAAGTAAGGCTCGCAGCCAAGGGATTCGGCTCGGAGAACAAGTCGCGCTTTACGGTGCTCAATCCCAGCGACAGCGTCGTCGACTGGATCGTGGGGCAGATTCCGACCTTGGGCGGCGATTGGTGTCCGCCGGGGATGCTCGGCATCGGCATCGGCGGCACTGCCGAGAAGGCGATGATGCTTGCCAAGGAGGCGTTGCTCGAGCCGCTCGACATGCACGAGCTGAAGGCCCGCGGCCCGAAGACGCGAGCCGAAGAGTTGCGGATCGAGATCTTCGACATGGTCAACGCGCTAGGCATCGGCGCGCAAGGCCTGGGCGGCCTGACCACGGTGCTCGATGTCAAAGTGCGCGACTATCCGACCCACGCCACCTCGCTCCCGGTTGCGGTCATCCCGAACTGTGCGGCAACGCGCCACGTCGAGTTCGTCCTCGATGGCACCGGGCCGGCGCGCTTCGAGGCTCCGAATCTCAAGCACTGGCCCAAACTCGACGTCGATCTTGCCGAGGGCGCCACGCGCGTCGACCTCGAGACTCTTACCAAGGACGGCGCGGCAGTGTGGAAAGCCGGAGACCGCCTGCTGCTTACCGGAAAGATCCTGACCGGGCGCGATGCGGCCCACAAGCGGCTCGCCGACCTGCTCGCGAAAGGCGAGAAACTGCCCGTCGATTTCGCAAACCGGCTGATCTACTACGTCGGGCCCGTGGACGCCGTGCGCGATGAAGTAGTCGGGCCGGCGGGCCCCACCACCTCGCGCCGCATGGACAAGTTCATGGAGACGCTCCTCGCCAGAACGGGGCTCCTGGGCTCGATCGGAAAATCCGAACGCGGCGCCGAGGCTCTGGAAGCGATCAAGCGCCACAACGGGGTGCATCTCATCGCGGTGGGCGGCGCGGCCTACCTCGTGTCGAAGGCAATTCGCGCCTCGCGCAAGCTCGCGTTCGAGGACCTCGGCATGGAGGCGATCCACGAGTTCGAGGTAAACGACATGCCCGTAACGGTCGCGGTCGACACGCGCGGCAACGCCGTGCATGAGAGCGGCCCGCGCGAGTGGCGGTCGCGAATCGCGAAGATCCCGGTCAGGATCGCCTGATCCGGCAGGCCCGCCCGCCAGAAAAAAAAGCCCGGGGGTTGCCGGGCTTTCTTGCCGTTCGCGACTGCGCCGCGACTACTTCATCTTTTTCTCCATCCCCATTTCAGCCGCCATGGGCTGCATGCCCTTCGCCTTTCGGTAGTTGTCCACCGCCCGGTCCTGGGCCTTTCCCAGCGCTTCCTTGGATTTCGCGGCTGCTGCCGTGGCCGCCGCCTTCTTCGCCGCCGCTGCCGCCTTCTGATCTTCCGTCGGCGCCGGCAGCTTGGCAAGGGCGGCACCCATCACGCACGCCGCGAGCAAGGCCGGTGCGAGCTTCAGACATGTCTTGCCTTTCATACTCCTCTCCTCCTCCGGCGTCCGGATTACCGGCTCACGCGAACGCGGCACGCTCGAGTCGAGCTATCCGCCGATCCGCACGTACTCGTTTTGAGCGGCGGTACGGGCGTTGATCGCCCTGTCCCATGCCGCGCGGTCGCCCTTGAATTGAGCGTTGTCCCAAGGCTCCTTGTCGGGCTTGCCTTGGTACTGCCCCTGCTTGAACACCGTCACCTGCTGTGACTCGCCGCAACCTGCGGCCATCACGACGGGCAGCGCCGCGGCCAGAGCGGCGGCCATCATCAGACTCGGCTTCATGGTCCGCCTCACCGTTTCGTCGCCGGCCGTTCGGGCTTGCCGTAGGCAGTGCCCCAGCCCCAGACTTCCGAGCCCCGGCCGCGCTTCAGCACGCGATTGCGATAGATATCGGCAATGACGTCGCCGTCGCCTCCAATGAGCGCCTTCGTCGCGCACATCTCGGCGCAGGCGGGCAGCTTGCCTTCCGCCAGGCGATTGCGGCCGTACTTCCTGAACTCCGCTGCCGAGAACTCGGGCTCCGGCCCGCCGGCGCAAAACGTGCACTTGTCCATCTTGCCGCGCAGGCCGAACGCCCCGTCCTGCGGGAACTGCGGCGCCCCGAAGGGGCACGCGTAGAAGCAGTAGCCGCAGCCGATGCAGAGATCCTTGTCGTGGAGCACGACGCCTTCGCTGGTCTTGTAGAAGCAGTCGACCGGGCACACCGCCATGCACGGCGCATCCGAGCAGTGCATGCAGGCGACCGAGACCGATTTTTCTCCGGGGACCCCGTCATTGAGAGTCACCACCCTGCGACGGTTCACGCCCCAGGGAATCTCGTGCTCCTGCTTGCAGGCCGTTACGCAGCCGTTGCACTCGATGCAACGCTCGGCATCCGCCAGAAATTTCATTCTTGCCATGGTGAGCTCCTCAGCCTTATGCCTTCACGACCTGGCACAGCGTGGTCTTGGTTTCCTGCATCATGGTCACGATATCGTAACCATACGTCGTGGCGGTATTGACCGCTTCGCCGCGCACGATCGGGGCCGCGCCCTCGGGATACTGGTTCAGCAGGTCCTTGCCCATCCACCAGCCTGCAAAGTGGAACGGCAAGAACACGGTTCCCGGCGCCACCCGTTCCGTCACCTGGCTCTTCACCTTCAGGCGCGCCTTGGTCGGCGTCTCGACCCATACATACTCGTTGTTCCTTACGCCACGGTCGTTGGCATCCCTCGGGTTGATCTCGACGAACATCTCTTGCTGCAACTCGGCGAGCCACGGGTTGGACCGCGTCTCGTCTCCACCGCCTTCGTACTCGACCAGGCGA
The DNA here is from genome assembly GCA_035620515.1 of Burkholderiales bacterium. GTDB lineage: Bacteria > Pseudomonadota > Gammaproteobacteria > Burkholderiales > SG8-41 > SG8-41. The sequence continues at coordinate 4,549 of DASPGR010000120.1, forward strand.
CCGCTCGTCATGATCAACGGATAAGTGTTGACGGCATTCTTGTTGGCCTGTTGCACAGTCTTGAACAGCACCGGCATGCGCCAGCGGACCTTCTGGTCCTCGTGCGTCGGGAACTTGTCGATGAGGTCGGGGCGCGGCGAGAACAGCGGCTCCCGGTGCAGCGGCACGCCGTCGGGGAAGTTCCAGACCAGCGCGCGCGCCTTGGCGTTGCCCCACGGGTGGCACCCGTGCTTCATGACGACCCGCTGGATGCCGCCGGAGAGGTCGGTCTTCCAGTTCTTGCCTTCGGCCGCTTTTTTCTCGTCAGCCGTGAGCTCGTCCCACCAGCCTAGTTTCTTCATCAGCACGTGGTCGAACTCGGGATAGCCGGTGGTGATTTCGGCCCCCTTGGAATGCGACCCGTCCTCGGCCAGAAGGTTGACGCCGTTGCGCTCGACGCCGAAGTTGGCGCGGAAATTCCCTCCCCCGTCCATCATGTGAAGGGAAGTGTTGTAAAGATTCGGCGTCCCGGGATGCTTGATCGCCGCAGATCCGTAACACGGCCATGGCATTCCATAGTAATCGCCGTCGAGCACGTAGCCTGTCTTGGCATCCTTGCCGCCCCTCGCGCGCAGCGTCTTCACGTCGAATACGTGCTGATTGCGCATGTGCGCCTGGAGCCGCTCGGGCGACTGTCCGGTGTAGCCGATGGTCCAGCAGCCGCGGTTGATTTCCCGCAACGAGTCCTCCATGTCGGGCTCGTCCATGCCGCCCTTGCCCTTGACGAGCTTGATCCGTGCGACGAATTCCTTGCCGAACCCGAATTTCTGGGCGAGCTGGTACATGATCATGTGGTCAGTGCGCGACTCGAACATCGGGTCGATCACCTTCTCGCGCCACTGGATCGATCGGTTCGAGGCGGTGACCGAACCGGCACATTCCATCTGCGTTGCCGCGGGCAGCAAGTACACGCCATCCTGCCTGACCATCGCCGCCATCGCCGCGGTCGCCGACGGGTACGGATCGACGACCACCAGGAGATCGAGCTTCTTCATAGCCTCGATCATTTCCTTGCCGCGATTCTGGCTGTTCGGCGCGTGGCCCCAGAAAATGACGGCGCGCACGTTAGGATCCTGGTCGAGATTCTCGTTCTTCTCCGTCACCGCATCCTGCCAGCGGGAAACCGTGATGCCGGGTTTCTCCATCATTGCCTGCGACGCGAATTGCTTCTTCACCCACTCATAGTCCACGCCCCAGACGGCGCACCAGTGCTTCCATGCCCCGGCCGCGATGCCGTAATAGCCGGGCAACGAGTCAGGATTCGGGCCGACGTCGGTCGCGCCCTGGACATTGTCGTGGCCGCGATAAATATTGGTTCCCCCGCCCGACACACCGACATTGCCCAATGCCAGCTGGAATACGGCCGATGCACGCACGATCGCATTGCCGTTGGTGTGCTGCGTCTGGCCCATCGCCCAGACGATCGTGCTGGGGCGGTTCTTGGCCATGGATTCGGCCACGTCGCGCACCTCGGCCTCCTTCATGCCGGTGACGCTCTCCGTGACCTCCGGCGTCCACTTCATGACTTCCTCGCGGACCTTGTCCATGCCGTAGACACGCGCCTTGATGTACTCCTTGTCTTCCCAGCCGTTCTTGAACACGTGGTACAGCATGCCCCACAGGAACGCCACGTCGGTGCCCGAACGGATGCGGTAGTACTTGTCCGCCCTCGCCGCGGTGCGCGTGAAACGGGGATCGACGACGATCACCTTGGCGCCGTTCTCCTTCGCGTGCAGCGTGTGCAGCATCGACACCGGGTGCGCTTCGGCCGCGTTGCTGCCGAAAAACAGGATGCACTTCGAATTCTGTTCGTCGTTGTAGGAATTGGTCATCGCGCCATAACCCCAGGTGTTCGCGATGCCCGCGACTGTCGTCGAATGGCAGATCCGCGCCTGGTGGTCCATGTTGTTGGTGCCGAAAAACGACACGAACTTGCGCAACAGCGCAGACTGCTCGTTGTTGTGCTTGGACGAGCCGATCCAGAACGTCGCGTCCGGCCCCGACTCCTTCTTGATCGCCAGAAGCTTCTGGCTGACTTCATTCAGCGCCTGGTCCCACGGGATCTTCTGCCATTTCCCCCCTGCAAGTTTCATCGGGGCCTTGAGGCGATGGGAATCGTGCGTCATCCCGTGCTCGCGGATGGAGGCCCCCTTCGCGCAGTGTGCGCCGAGGTTGATCGGCGAATCGAAAACCGGCTCATGACGGATCCAGACTCCGTTCTCCACCACCGCGTCGATCGAGCACCCGACCGAGCAATGCGTGCAGATCGTGCGCTTCACCTCGATCTTGCCACCCGTCTGCTGGGCGGCTTCGGCCTTCTGCACGAGGTTGAATGGAAGCTGCACCGCCACCGCGCCGGCGCCCAACGTGATCCCCGAGCGCTGGAGGAACGTGCGGCGGTCGATGGTCTTGCCCAGCATGCCCGCGACGTTGCGGGCGAGGCGGCTCGGCACCGCAGTGGCGCCGGCGGATGTTCTCGTGAGCAGCATGACGCTCTCCTCAGACTTTGACGGTCTCGTAATACTTCTTGACGTGCTCGGTAAGGCGATAACCCTTGGTCGTGCTCGCCACCTCGGGACGCTTCGTTGCGTCGGCACTATCATGGGTGACCAGCGCGGCAGCTGCGGTTGCGCCGCCTGCACCAAGAGCGAGCATGAAGTGACGTCGGGAAAGTTTGCGCTGCGGACTGTTCATCACACCCTCCTTGCGAAACCGAAACCGGCAGAAACGGGAGTCTTCCTGTTCGTGATGAAATTTACACTTCCCCCCCCGGGTTCGCAACGAGATTCGGGAACATGGATACGAATAAGAACCATTCTCATGTCGAAATAGGCAACTTATTGAGAAGCGTTCCCAATCATTACGCTTTAACCCTCCTCCATTTCCAGGCTGCGCTTCTCCATCTCCAGAAAAGCGCGCGCGAACTCGCCCACCTGCCGGTAGAAGACGGCCGACGCCGACGCGTCAATCGCCTGAATGAATCGCGTCCCGGCGTCGTATACGAACTCTTTGAAAAACAGGCGTTGCTCCTCGACCGACCGGCCGTCAGAAATCAGAAAGCGCATCACGTCGCACACTCCCGCGACATGATCCTCCGTCTCGCCCGCTGTGTTGCGGCGCGCCAGTCCCCACGATCCAATCTGGTTCCGGAGTCGCAGGAGGTACTGGTCCGGCGGAATGCCCACAATGTAATGCGAGGTATAGGGGGTCACCTCCGCCTTGCCCACACCCACGAACAGCATGTCGTACTCCTGCTTCAGCCTCATCGGGTAGGCGCTTGCCGCTGCCGCGCGCAAACGGCTCCAGGCAAGGGTGATCCCCCCCTCGCTGTCGGCGCAGGCGGCTCCGGGACTGGACATCTCCGCAAGCAGCATCGAGTCCGGCGCATCGTAGAACAGGCGCCCGATGAGTGCGTACAGATTGGCGCGCGCCAGGTCCTCGGGCGACACTGCGGCGCCGGTTGCTCCCGGGATGGCCTCGCTCAATCCTTGTCCTCGTTCCGGCTGGCGGGCGGAAAATCGTGGATCGTGGCCTGATCCTGCTCTGTCAGCATGTCGATGACCCTGCAGTCTGCGCACATCAGCAGGCGCTGCCGCGCGCTTTCCGATCCGAACATGGAGTGTCCGCTCAGGCGGCCGACCATGGCCTCGATCATCCGCCGCGTCCCGAAGGGCTTGCCGCACCTCACGCACAGGCAGGGCTCGGTCTCGTTCAGCACCACTGCCTTCACGGCGGACCCTGAGAGCAACAAGCGCGGCTCAAGGGTGATCGCGTCCTCCGGGCAGGTCTTCTCGCATAACCCGCACTGCACACAGTTGCGCTCGATGAACCTGAGCTGCGGCACCTCCTTGGCGTCGAGCAGCGCGCCTTCCGGACAGGCCCCCACGCATGCCATGCACAGGGTGCACGAGTCGCGGTCTACCAGGACGCGCCCGTACGGCGCGCCGTTCGACAGGGCCACCTCCTCGCGCGGCGCCGGCGCGTGCGCCGCCAGGTGATCGATCGCGAAATCGAGCGTGGCGCGCTTCTCGTTGGACAGGTTGAAGGCGGCGGGAGGCAGGATACGCACGTCATCGAGCGACCACACCGCCCGCTCCAGTGCTTCCACGTCCCCCGCCTCGAGCAGTTGAAGTCGCTCCTCCTCGAGCCCGATTCCCGACAGGAACTGCTGACCGAAACCCAGCTGAGCGCGCAGCGCGGCTCGGTACGCCTCCGCCTCGCCCCCTGCGGACAGCACGATGCAGCGCGTTGCGCCCAGCGCAATCGAGCCGAGAGCGGTATCGAGCCCCAGCGACGCGATGTGGAACACCTCGAGCGGAATCACGTTCGCGGGCAGGCCGCGACCGCGGCGCGCGAGCCGGGCGATGAGCTCGCGCCCGTCCGTCGAATTGTGAAAAAGCAGTACAGGGCCGCGCCCGCCCGCGTCGCGGAAGGTCTGCAGCACGGTCTTGATCCGGATCCCGACATCCGCCACCCGCGGGTAGGCGTAGGTCATTGCGCCCGATGGGCAAACGGTCGCGCATCCCCCGCAGCCCATGCACAAGTGCGGCTCGACCTTGATCCGGTTCTCCTCGCGCTCGCTTGCGATCGCGCGCGTCGAGCAGACGTCGATGCACTTTGTGCAGCCCACGATCTCGGAACGGCTGTGAGCGCAGATTCTCTCCTGGTATGCAAAGAATTTCGGCTTCTCGAACTCGCCGATCATTTGCAGGAGCTGGCTTGCCGCCAGCGCCTGCTCGAGGGGATCGGCGCGCGGTGCGAAGTAGCCCTGCGGCGGCTGCGCGAGCTTGATCAGGGAATCGCGCGACAGATCGAGCACGAGGTCGAACGCCTCGGTGCGGCGCTTTTCCGTCCGCTCGAAGTCGATGGCGCGGATCTCTCCGCAGGCCTTGACGCACTGGCGGTGCGCCTTGCACTTGTCGAGATCGATCTGGTAGGAGAAATCGATCGCCTGCTCGGGACAGACCCGGATGCAGGCATTGCAGCGGGTGCAGACCTCGAGGTCGATCGGATTCTCCTGCGCCCATTCGATATCGAACGCGCCGAGATATCCCGCGAGCGAAAGCGGCTTGCCCGAGAACACGGGGTAGCGGCGCACCGCCGGCAGTTCGCACTCCCCTTCACCCCGGAGCATCAATACGCTGACCGTCAGATGCTCGGACAGGCGGTCCGCCCAAGTGAGCGCGGCGCGGCCGGGCCCGATGATCAGGAGACGTCCGCCGGACTTGTAGGAAACCACCGGCACCGGCTCGGGTTCCGGCACGTCAGCGAGCGCGAGCAACGCCGCGATCTTGGGCATCGAGTCCTTTGCTTGCGCCGACCAGCCCGCCGCTTCGCGAATATTCACGAACTTCAAATCCCCGGCGCCCTTCAACTCCTGGTGAAGCTCGCTGAAGAGTGGCGCTTCCTGCGTGCATGCCACCACCACGTCCTCGGCGCTCTTGACCGCTGCTTCAAAGGACGCCAGGTGACGGCGGCAGAGCTCGTTCGCGAGGTTTGGCGTGGAATCGAGCTTGAGGGCCGCTGCAAGCGCCTTCGCGTCGAGCGGCATGGTTTTGTTGCAGGTGCAGATGAGTCGGGATTTCGGCATCGCGCGGGCCGGTGCCACCAGGCGCCGGCTGAAAATTTCGGAAAGCTACAGGATATCAACCCGCGGGGTCAGGCGGTCGGCGCCCGTCCTCCTCATGGGACGGGACCTTCGCGTCCGGCTCCCGCACAGGCGTCGTCGATGGCGTCGACGCGCTCGTCTCCAGCGCCGCCGTCTTCGTTTCCGGCGCCTGCGTCGCGCGTGCGGCGGACTCCTCCTTGTCGCGGTCTTCCTTCGCCCACTGCAGGATGTTTTGCGCCTGCCTGAGACCGGCAAGCATCGCCGGCGGGATCGGATCGGTCCTGCTGTAGTCATCGATGTAGACGTCCAGCCCGTCCATCGCATTGAAGTGCGGATCGCTGAAAAGTTTCTTCAGGGCCGTCCGCCGCACATCCTCCCCGACCTTGGGATGAAAGTACGCCCGGAAATCGGACTCGAACGTAAGCTCCTCGGTCGGCGGCAATTCCGGCGGCGGGGACTTGGGGTCTTCCGGTGCGCGCTCCGGGGCCTGAGGCGGCTGGTCCTTCGCTTCGCGCTTCAGACGCGACCAGCGCGAGAGAAACGCCTCATTGTCCTCGCCCACGGGTGTCCCGGAACGCCTGGAAGTCACGACGTTCCGTCGCGGTGTGAGGCGACGCCCTTGTCCTTGCTGCTGGCATAGCGCTTTTTCCGCACCGGCTCCGGGCGGAGGTTCTGCCTGGCGAATTCGGCGATCCACGGCACCAGATCCGGCGGGAGCGCAACGCCCCCCACGCCCTCCTCCGCGTCCAACCATCGCGCGCCTTCATGGTAGCTCACCGTCAGCCGCTCCGGCCGCGCGATGTCATCGCGGATCCGCCACATGACGAACACCTTCGGTTGCGGAGAGGTGACGTTGTACAGATAGCCCTCCGCCTCGTCGGGATGCAGTCTCAGCATGAAGCCCGGGAACAGGACCTGCATGAGCGTCGCTTCATTGACGATGATCCGCTCGCTGCTGCCCGCCGGCGAATGGTCGCGCACCACCCCTTTCGCTTCCCATCGCTCGCTCGCCCAGCGGTGGTCGGATCGGGCCCTCTCCATGACGACCGCCAGAGCATAAGGGGCCAGACGACTTGTCGATTCCTTGTCAGCCATGCGGCCATTGTGCGCCTGGCGCGCGCGCGGCGCAACCGCGGACGCGCTCAAATACTTGATTTCCAATCAGTGTTTTCCTTGCCCGAGGCCGGCTCGATTTGGGATAATCGCTCGACAAAACGGATCTCGCCGGAGCCGGCCTCATGTCCACGCCCCAGGTTTCATCCGCCCCTCGCGATCGGCTGCGGCGGCCGCTGCGCGACCTGCGCGTTTCCGTTACCGATCGCTGCAACTTCCGCTGCGTCTATTGCATGCCGAAAGAGGTTTTCGGCAAGGATTACCAGTTCCTCGAACGCAAGGAGATCCTGTCCTTCGAGGAGATCGCCCGGACCGCCCGCATATTTCACGCGCTCGGGATCGAGAAGATCCGGTTGACCGGCGGTGAGCCGCTCGTGCGACGCAACATCGAGCAGCTGATCGGGATGCTCTCGGCCATTCCCGGGCTCGACTTGACGCTCACGACCAACGGCTCGCTCCTCAAGCAGAAGGCGCGCGCGCTGAAGGACGCCGGCTTGACGCGCATAACCGTCAGTCTCGACTCGCTCGATGACGCCGTCTTCCGCCGCATGAACGACGTCGACTTTCCCGTGACGCGCGTGCTGGAGGGGATCGAGTCCGCGGCGGCCGTTGGGCTCGCGCCGGTCAAGATCAACATGGTGGTGAAGCGCGGGGAAAACGAGCAGAGCGTTCTCCCGATGGCGCG
>DASPGR010000121.1:0-9666 GCA_035620515.1 Burkholderiales bacterium
GTCCGGATTCAGTAAGCGCAGCGCCCGGCTGGATCGCCGCTACCCCGCACTGCTCAATTTGCGGGCAATCCAGCGCGAGTGCGCGTCGGCGTGTTGTCTGGCCGCAGCGGCACGGCGTTTTGCACAACGTTATCCACAGAAACCGTGCATAACCCCGGTGCTTCGCAGGACGCGCATCGCGGCAGGCACTGATGGCTTTCCTTACAAGATGTTATGCGTCCGGCTTGCGCCGGCCGTCGCGACCGCACTAAAGTTACGTCTCCCCGGAACGCCCAACCCGCTTATGACCCGGCCTGAATCACGCCTGCCCGACTCGGAAAAATGGCCCGACTTGTTCGATGAGCAAGCTCTCGAGTCGCTCGACCGGCGCATTCGCCGGGGCCGTTTGACGAAGCGAAGGGTGGAATCCGCGAGCCCGCCTGTTGACGAGGAGGCCAACAACCCCCGGCCGGGCTCCGCTCCCGACGCGCCGTCGCGGCAGGCTGACTAGTCGCGGGCGAGGACTTCCTGGATCTTTGCTGCCGGCACCGCGATCTCGACGCCGGCGCGTTCCTCCTGGAGCAGCATGAACGAGCGCGAGTCGCGCTCGCCCCAGCCGCGCCCCAGCGCTTCCGTCATCTCCGCGTGCGTGAGGTTGGCAATGCGCATCGGCACGCCGATCTCGCGGGCGAGCTCGGTCGCGAGCGTCACGTCCTTGTGCGCGAGCTTCAGCGCAAAGTCGGGCGGGTCGAACTTTCCCTGCAGGAACTGGTTTCCGAGGCGGTCGAACGTGCGCATCCGTCCGAGCGAGCACTGGCGCACCGCCGCCCATAGCTCGAGGGGATCGACGCCGGCCTTGACGCCCATCGTGAAGACCTCTGCAAGCGCCGCCTGGATCGCGTAGCCGGCGCAGTTGTGCACGAGCTTTGCGATCGAGCCCGCTCCGATCGGCCCGATGTAGAACACCTGGTCGCCGATGGCATCGAGCACGGGCCGGAAGCGATCGAAGACCTCGCGCTCGCCCCCGACGAGCAGCGCGAGCTTGCGGGACTTTGCCCCGCGCGGGCCGCCGCTCACGGGGGCATCGAGCATGGCGATGCCGCGGGCGGCAAAGCGCGCGTGGATGCGGCGGGCGACGGTCGGGGAATTGGTGGAAAGATCGAACCAGGGCGCATCCTTGCGCATGGCCTCGAGCAGCTCCGCTCCGACCGCTTCGACCTCGGGCGGCCCGGGCAGCGATGTCAGCACGATATCGGATTGCTGCGCGACCTGACGCGCGCCGTCGGCCCACCTGGCGCCGGCCTTCAGATGGGGCTCGGCCGCCGCGCGCTTGATATCGTGGACGATCAGCTCATGGCCGGCCGCCTGCACGTTCAGCGCCATTTTCCCGCCCATGATGCCGAGCCCGATGAATCCGACCTTCATGACAATGCTCCCTTATGAATCGTGACCTATCACGCAACACCCAGTTTGCGAAAAGCCTGCTCCAGGTCGGCCATCAGGTCAGCCGAATCCTCGAGGCCGATGTGCAGGCGGATCGTGGGCCCCCCGGCACTCCATTTGGTTGCGGTGCGCGCTCTTTCCGGATGAGCGACCGTCGCCAGGCTCTCGTAGCCTCCCCAGCTCGAGCCGATGCCGAAAAGAGTCAGCGAATTGACGAACGCTGCGGCCTGGCGCTCGCTGGCGCGCCTTAGCACGAACGAGAAGAGTCCCGTTGCCCCTGTGAAGTCGCGCCGCCAGATGGCATTGCCCGGGTGGCTCGAGAGCGCCGGAAACAGAACGTTCCTCACCTCGGGGCGCGAGCGCAGCCAGCGCGCGACCCCGAGCGCGTTTCCCATGTGCTGCTTCAGGCGCACGCCGAGCGTGCGAAAGCCCCTCAAGGCGAGATAGCAGTCGTCCGGGCTCACGCCGTAGCCGTATTCGGCGACCGTCCGCCGCACCGTTCTCCAGTGCTGCTCGGTGGTGACAATAAGGCCCAGCATGACATCGCTGTGGCCGGAGATGTACTTGGTGGCGGAGTGAATCGACACGTCCACGCCCCGGTCGAACGAGCGGAAAAAATACGGCGTGCCCCAGGTATTGTCGGCCAGCACCGGCACGCCGCGGGCATGGGCCGCCTCGGCAATCGCCGGAATGTCCTGAATCTCGAACGTGAGCGAGCCGGGAGATTCACAGAAGACCGCCTTGGTGTTGTCGCGGATCAGCGCGGCAATGCCTTCCCCGATCACGGGATCGTAGTACTCGACTTCGACGCCGTTTGCCTTGAGCTGCTGATCGCAGAACATGCGGGTCGGGGCATAGACCGTATCCGCGACCAGGATATGCGCGCCCGACTTTGCGAACGCGCTGATCGCCGCCGCGATGGCGGCAAGCCCCGAGGGAAGGGCGACCGCGTGGTAGCCCCCCTCCAGGCGGGCGACGGCCTCCTCGAGCGCGCGCGTCGTGGGCGTGCCGTGCCGGCCATAGCTGATCCGCTGGTAGTCCGGGTCGCGCGGGGCTTCGTACGACTCCACGTTCGGGTTGATGACGGTCGAGGTGCGATAGACCGGTGTGTTGACCATGCCTTGCTGCTGGAGCGGGTCACGGCCGACGTGCGCGAGTAGGGTGTCTTTGTTCATGTTTGAAAAAGCCGGAAAAAGTGCGTACGCGAGTGTAACAACAGAACGCAGCCGGCCATAAAGGCGGATTCCCTTTGAGGAGCAAAGGAACGGGCACTCGGTCCGGGATTCTGCCCATTGCGCAGCCGACGCCGGCTGCGAAGCCGCACCGGGCGCCATGCTTCAATGCGGTGCAACATGTGGACTGCCGGATTGCCGGGTCCGGCGGTATGCCGGATAATCGGCGGCTCGCGTGCGCCCCGGCAAACTGGAGGGCAGGGGCCGCGTTCCTGATTCCAAAACACGAACTTCCCGGAATTCCTCACGTGGACACTCATACCGCGCATCACGGCAACCGGGTCGAGGACATTCGCCTCGTAACGGGAGCCGGCAAGTACGCGGCCGACTGGAACCTCGCTGGGCAGCTCTACGCCTGTTTCGTGCGCTCCGACCGCGCGCACGCCGAGATCGCATCCCTCGACGTGTCGAAGGCGCAGGCGCACAAGGGGGTGAAGCGCGTCTACACGGGCGAGGATGCAGTGCGCGCCGGCTACGACAAGTTTTTCGTGATCGTCAACTGGCCGGGGCGGGGCGGCGAGCACATCAAGAAACCCGCGCGGCCCTCGCTCGCCGTGGGCAAGGTGCGCCATGTGGGCGACGCGGTGGCGATGGTCGTCGCGGATTCGCCGGTCGCGGCGCAGGACGCCGCGGAGCTTGTCCACGTCGAGTATCGCGATCTTCCGGCGGTCGTCACCGTGGAAGAAGCACTCGCCCAGGGTTCGCCGCAACTGCACGCGGATGCGCCGGGCAACCTCTCCTTCGATTTCGAAGGCGGAAACGAGGAAGCCGTCAAGGCGGCGATAGCGGGTGCGGCGCACGTGACGCGTGCCCGGCTCGAGGTATCGCGCGTTGCGCCGAGCCCGCTGGAGCTGCGCGCGTGCACGGTGCAATACGATTCGGGCGCGGACACTTACCACGTCTATACCTGCATCCAGGGCGTCAACATGCTGCGCAAGCAGCTCGCCTTTGCGACTGATCTCCCCGAGGAGAGAATCGTCGTGCACGCGCAGGACGTGGGCGGGAGCTTCGGGCAGAGAAGCGCCGCCTACCCCGAGCAGTGCATGCAGATGCTCGCAGCGAAGGACCTCGGCAAGCCCGTGAAGTGGATATCCACCCGCGCGGAGGGTTTCATGACCGACACGCACGGGCGCGGCAACACGGTCAACGGCGAGCTTGCGCTCGACCGCGACGGGAAATTCCTGGCGCTTCGCGTCGACTGGCTCGCCGACATGGGCGCCTATCTCTCGGCGACCGGATCGGCAAGCCATACGCGCAACCCCAACGCCTGCTTGACCGGGGTCTACCGCATTCCGGCGCTCTACGGCCGCTACCGCCTCGTCTTCACCAACACCGTGCCAGTCGCCGCCTATCGCGGCGCGGGACGGCCCGACATCGCCTACGTGATCGAGCGGCTGGTGAGCCAGGCGGCCTTCGAGCTGAAGATGGATCCGACGGAGCTGCGCCGACGCAACTTCATCTCGCCGCAGGCTTTTCCCTACAAGACGCCGACGGGCTCGACCTACGAGAACGCGGATATGCCCGCGATCCTCGAGAAGGCGATGAGGGTCGCCGACTGGAAGGGCTTCGCGAAGCGCCGCGCGCAATCGGAGAAGCAGGGCAAGCTGCGCGGGATCGGCATTTCCACCGTGATCGAGAACACCGGTGCCGGGCTCTTTCCGAAGGACCAGGTGCAGATCGAGTGTGCGGCCGACGGAACGGTCACGGCGTACACGGTGGCGCACTCATCGGGCCAGGGTCACGAGACAACCTTTGCCATGGTCATCGCCGACACCCTCGGCATCCCGCTCGAGAAGGTGAAGCTCCGCGAGGGGATCGCGGGCAAGGGGCTCATTGGCAACCACACCGGGGGCTCGCGCTCCCTCGTGGGCGCGGGCAGCGTGTGCAAGCTCGCGGCGCAGAAGCTGATCGAGCAGGGGCGCTCGCGGGCGGCCGAGAAGCTCGATGTCGAGCCGTCCCAGGTCGAGTACTCGCACGGGGCGTTCCATACGCGCGGATCGAAGAAGAAGGTCAAGCTCGGCGAGCTCGCGACGAACGGATCGTTTGCCACGATGGCCGAAGCGAGCGTCGGCTCGACGTTTCCCAACGGCTGTCACGTCGCCGAAGTGGAGATCGACCCCGATACCGGGACGAGCCGCATCGCCTCCTATAACACGGTGGACGACGCGGGCAACGTCATTAATCACACGGTCGTGGAAGGCCAGGTGCATGGCGCGGTGATGCAGGGCGCCGGGCAGATCTTCTGCGAGAAGGTCGAGTATGACCGTGACACGGGGCAGCTCATCACCGGCAGCTTCATGGATTACTGCATGCCGCGCGCTGGAATGCTCCCTGAGATGCACATCGTCGATCAGCCTTTGCCCAGCGGAAACAACGCGCTTGGTGCGAAGGGTGTGGGAGAGGCGGGATGCACCGCGTCGCTGCCGGCGCTCGCCAACGCGATGATGGACGCGTTGCGGCCGCTCGGAGTGCAGCACATGGACATGCCGTTCACGCCGGCCAAGGTGTGGCACGCAATCCGCGCTGCGCGCAAGCATTGAGCCGCGTCGGGATTCCCGGATGAGCGCGAGCCAACACGACGGTCACGGTCCGAAGATGCGCGTCGAGGACGCGCGCCTCGTCACGGGCGGGGGCAAGTTCGCCGCCGACTGGAACGAGCCGGGGCAGCTCTACGGCCAGTTCGTCCGCTCGGATCGGGCGCACGCCGAGATCGTGTCGGTCGATACCGGCGCGGCGCGGCGCCACGCGGGTGTGAAGGCGGTCTTCACGGGGGCCGACGCCGTGCGCGCGGGCTATGTCAAGGCGCCACACGGCCTCAATTTCCCCGGCGTGAACGGAATGCAGACGCGCGCACCCGATCGCCCGGTGCTTGCGAACGGCAAGGTGCGCTTCGTTGGCGAGGCGCTGGCGCTGGTGGTGGCGGACAGCCCCGCAGCCGCGGCGGATGCCGCGGAGCTGGTGGCTATCGTGTACCGGGACCTGCCGGCGGTGGTGTCGCCGGAAGGCGCGCTCGGCAAGGGCGCGCCGCAGCTGCACGAAGGCGTCGTGCCGGGCAACCTCGCGCTGGAAACCGAGGCCGGCGATGCCGCCGCAGTCGAAGCCGCGTTTGCCAGGGCCGCGCACATCACGCGGCTCAAGCTCGAGGTGAGCCGCGTTGCGCCGAATCCGATGGAGCCCCGGGCTTGCCTGGTCAGGCACGATCCGGCTGACGGAAGCTATCTCTTCCATGTCTGCAGCCAGGGCATCACCACGCTGCGCAAGCAGATTTCCACCTACACCGCCGTTCCCGAGGACAAGATCCGCTTCGAGCTGGGCGACGTCGGCGGCGGGTTCGGCCAGCGCACGCCGGCATATCCCGAGTACTGCGCGCTCATGATTGCCGCGAAGGAGACCGGCCGCCCCGTGAAATGGGTCTCCACGCGCTCCGAGGGTTTCGTCTCCGACACGCATGGCCGCGCCAACATCATCGACGGGGCGCTCGCGCTCGACCGCGAGGGCCGGTTCCTCGCCATGCGGCTCGACTGGGTGAACGACATGGGGGCCTACGTATCGCCGGGTTCACCGGGCCACATTCGCAACACCACCACCTGCATGACCGGCGTCTATCGCATCCCGGCGCTCTATGCGCATTACCGGGTGGTCCTCACGAATACGACGCCGGTGTCTTCCTACCGCGGCGCAGGACGCCCGGACATCGCTTACGTCGTCGAGCGGCTGGTGAGCCAGGCCGCGGCGGAGCTCGATATCGATGCCGCGGAGCTGCGGCGCCGCAATTTCATCCCGCCCGAGGCCTTCCCGTACAAGACGCCGACGGGATCGACCTATGAGTACGCCGATCTGCCGGGCCTGCTCGACGAAGCGCTCAGGCATGCGGACTGGAAGGGGTTCGAGAAACGCCGGGCACTTTCGAAGAAGCGGGGCCGGCTTCGCGGCCTCGGGATCTCCACCGTGATCGAGAACACCGGCGCCGGCCAGGCGCCGAAGGACGAGGTCGAGCTCGAGCTCGACGCGCACGGCACCGTTGCCGTCTATACGGTGTCCAAGGCGCAGGGGCACAGCCACGAGACGACGCTCGCGATGATCGTGTCCGATGCGCTCGAGGTGCCGCTTGAGAGCATCGAGGTGCGCCAGTGCGCGCCCGAAAGGGCGCATCTCATCGGTGGCCATACCGGCGGATCGCGCACGACGGTGGGCGCGGGGAGCGTATGCCATCTCGCGGCGCTGAAGCTTGTCGAGCAGGGACGCGCGCTGGCGGCGCTCGAGCTGGGCGTCGAGCCCTCGCAGGTCGAGTACGCAAAAGGTGTTTTCAGGTCAAGCGAGTCACGCCGTTCCATCCGTTTGGGCGAGCTCGCGAGGAAGGGGAGCGTCAGTGTCGTTGCCGAGGGCAAGTTCGGATCAACGTTCCCGAACGGCTGCCATATCGTGGAGGTCGATATCGATCCCGAAACCGGCGCGACCGAGATCGCCTCGTATTCCACGGTCGATGACTGCGGCAAGGTCATCAACCACACGGTGGTCGAGGGGCAGCTCCACGGCGGCATCGTTCAGGGCGCGGGTCAGATTTTTGGCGAGCACATCGTGTATGACCCGGACACGGGGCAGACGCTCACCGGCAGCTTCATGGACTACTGCATGCCGCGGGCGGGGATGCTGCGCGAGATCCGCGCCGAAGAGCGTCCGACGCCGAGCAAGGTGAGCCCGCTCGGGGTGAAGGGAATGGGCGAATCGGGCTGCACGGCATCGCTTCCGGCGCTGGCCAACGCGGTGATGGATGCGCTGCGGCCGATCGCCGTGCCGCATCTTGACATGCCCCTCACGCCGGCCAAGCTATGGAATGCGGTCCACGCCGCACGTAAAGGAGGAAGCCACTGATGTACGCAACCCACTATGTCAAGGCGAAGTCGCTCGCCGAGGCGGCGAAGCTCGTCGCATCGAATCCCGAGGCCAAAGTGCTGGCCGGCGGCATGACGCTCGTGCCGACCCTCAAGCAGCGGCTCGCGAAGCCATCGCACCTCGTGGATATCGGCGCGCTCGCCGAGCTCCGCGGCATCACGGCCAAGGGCGGATCGGTCACGATCGGCGCGGCGACGAAGCACCACGAGGTCGCGACTTCGGCCGTGGTGAAGAAGGCGATCCCCGCGCTCGCCTACCTCGCGGGCCTGATCGGCGATCCGCAGGTGCGCAACCTGGGAACGATCGGAGGCTCCGTGGCAAATAACGACCC
Organism: Burkholderiales bacterium; assembly: GCA_035620515.1. Taxonomy (GTDB): domain Bacteria; phylum Pseudomonadota; class Gammaproteobacteria; order Burkholderiales; family SG8-41; genus SG8-41. The sequence goes on from DASPGR010000121.1 coordinate 7,879, forward strand.
GGCGGCGGACTATCCGGCCGCCGTCCTCGGTCTCGGTGCAACCGTCGTCACCAACAAGCGCAGGATCGCGGCGGATGACTATTTCCAGGGCCTGTTCACGACAGCGCTTGAAGAGGGCGAGATCATCACGCAGCTCGTGTTTCCGGTGCCGAAGCGCGCGGCCTACGCCAAGTTCCCGCATCCGGCGTCGGGTTACGCGATGACGGGCGTGTTCGTCGCGCAGACTGCCGACGGCATCCGCGTCGCGGTGACCGGGGCGGGTCCGGGCGTCTTCCGCTGGAAGGCCGCTGAATCGGCGCTCGGCAAGAGCCCCAAGGCGGCGGCGCTGGAGGGCGCGAAGCTGGATGCAAGCGAGATGAACGAGGACATTCACGCGACGCGCGAGTACCGGGCGAACCTGGTGCGCGTCATGGCGAAGCGTGCGCTGGCGAAGCTTTAACCGCCAAGGCGCCAAGCACGCCAAGAGAACCATTTCTTCATTGGCGGTAATGAGCGGCCGACAGAATCATTAACGGGAACTGGATATGGCTAAGGTCGAGATCAAGGTGAATGGTGTCAAGAAGTCGCGCAACGTCGAGGATCGCACTTTGCTTGCGAACTTCCTGCGCGATGAGCTCGGGCTGACCGGCACGCACATCGGCTGCGACACGAGCCAGTGCGGGTGCTGCACCGTCCACGTGAACGGACGCGCGGTCAAGTCGTGCTCGATGCTCGCCGTGCAGGCGAATGGGGCGGAGGTGCTCACGATCGAGGGCCTCGCGAAGAACGGCAGGCTGCACCCGGTTCAGCAGGCGTTTTCCGAGTGCCACGGCCTGCAGTGCGGTTTCTGCACCCCGGGCATGATCATGACGACCGTCGGGATTCTCAAGGACAACCCGAACCCCAGCGAGGACGAGATCATCCACGGCCTCGAGGGCAACCTTTGCCGCTGCACGGGCTACATCAACATCATCAAAGCGGTGAAGCAGAGCGCAAAGATGATGCGCGGGAAGAAAGCGGCCGGGGGCGGCGCGAAGAAAGCAAAGGCGAAGCGCGCCAAGCCGAAGAAGGCGAAGAAAAAGTAGCGCCCCGCCACGTCACGCGTGGCGCGGCTAGGCGTCCTGGTCTGCCGGGCGGAAGCGGGCAGCACTGAAATCGATGGCGAGCGCGGCGAGCGCGAGGATCACGATCGCTCCGGTCAACGTAAGCACCCGCGTCTCGGCAAGCTGCTCGGAGTCGATCACGAGCACCCGGGTGAGCGCCGTGATCGCTACGTAGATCAGGAACCGCACGGGCAGGCGACGGGTCCGGAAGTAGATCCCGACCATCGCGCCGATCTCGAGGTAGATGAAAAGCAGCAGGATGTCATGGAGCTTGGCGTGCCCCTGCTGCATGATCTCCACGATGTAGAAATGCGCTGCCGACCAGACCACGGTTCCGCCGATCACGAACAGGGCAAAGAGGTGGAAGCCCTGGACAAAATACCCGCCTAAACGCTCGATCTTCTCAGTCATGGGCGCTCCTTTCCGGCGCACGCCGGAAAGGCAACAGCGGGCGCGCCGCGAAGTCCATTTTCTCGCGCCTTTGGCGCGCGCCGCAACCGGGGCAGATCATCTCCTTGGGCCCGAGGGCCCGGCCGCACTCGTGACACCTTCGCATCTCGCTCATAGCAACTTGGTTTCGAACCAGTTCCACATCTCCGCCACCACCAGCGTGAGATAGTCGCGCTGGCAGTGCTGTGCGCCGCCTTCCTCGGCGGTGTAGACCCGGAAGGTCTTGTCCTTCGAGCCGCAGGCGTCGAACTGCTTC
>DASPGR010000122.1:0-4943 GCA_035620515.1 Burkholderiales bacterium
GCTGGCGGGGCTGCTCGCGGGGCAGCGCTTCGATTGCGAGCTGACCGGCGACGAGAGCCTGCGGCGGCGTCCGATGAAACGTGTTGCCGATCCGCTGAATCGCATGGGGGCGAGAATCGAGACGGCCGAGGGCGGGCGCCCGCCGCTGCGCGTTCATGGCGGAAGACAACTGACGGGCATTCATTACGCGATGCCGATGGCAAGCGCGCAGGTGAAATCGGCGCTGCTGCTCGCCGGCTTGTACGCGGATGGCAGGACTTGCGTCACCGAGCCTGCGCCCACGCGCGACCACACTGAGCGCATGCTCGAGGCGTTCGGCTGCGCGGTCGAGAAGAAGGGAAGGACCGTGTGCGTTGGCGGCAACCCGAGGCTGCGCGCAACAGCGATCGAAATCCCGGCGGATATCTCGTCAGCGGCGTTTTTCCTGGTGGGCGCAGCCATGACCCCCGGCTCCGATCTCACGCTCGAGCACGTGGGGGTCAACCCGACGAGGACCGGTGTCATCGAGATCCTGCGCCTGATGGGAGCCAAGCTCGAGATGGAGAACGAGCGCCTGGCAGGGGGCGAGCCCGTGGCCGATATCCGGGTGCGGGGCACCGGGCTTCGGGGCATCGAGATTCCCCCGCAGCTCGTTCCGCTCGCGATCGACGAGTTTCCGGCTCTCTTCGTTGCGGCCGCGAATGCAAGCGGCACGACCGTCGTAACGGGCGCCGAAGAGCTTCGCGTCAAGGAATCGGACCGCATCCAGGTCATGGCCGATGGCCTGCAGGTGCTCGGCGCGCCCGCGGAACCCACACGCGATGGCATGCGGGTCGCCGGCGGCCCTTACCACGGCGGCCAGGTCCTGAGTCACGACGATCACCGGGTCGCGATGGCTTTCGCCATGGCCGGTATGCGCGCGTCGCAGCGGGTAACCGTGAGGGATTGTGCCAACGTGGCTACGTCTTTCCCCGGCTTCGTCGACCTTGCGGCTTCGGCGGGCTTGCGGATCACTGCAAGCACCGCCGCGGAGTGAACGCGAGCGGATAAGGGCCATGGGCGCGGAACCCTTCGTTCCGGTCATCGCGATCGATGGTCCTTCGGCATCCGGCAAAGGGACGGTCGCCCAGGCCGTCGCCCGGGCCCTTGGCTTTCACTATCTCAACAGCGGCGCACTTTATCGGGCGGTGGCACTGGCTGCGCTCGAATCCGGAGCGGATCTCGAAAACGAATTAAATTTACGCAATATTGCCCTAAATCTAAGGGGAAAGTTTGAAGGAGAGTCGGTCGAGCTTGGCGGCCGTGACGTGACCGATCTGCTGCGATCGGAAGCGGTGAGCCTCGCCGCCTCGCGCGTCGCCGGCCTGCCCCGGGTGCGTGAGGCCTTGTTCGACCGGCAGCGCGCTTTTCGCCGTCCGCCGGGTCTCGTCGCTGATGGCCGCGACATGGGCTCGGTCGTCTTCCCCGAAGCGACGCTCAAGATTTTCCTGACGGCGAGCGCCGAAGAACGCGCCCAACGTCGTTATAAACAGTTGATGGATAAAGGAATGCATGCTACGATGGCGGCCCTTTTGCAGGATATCCGTGAGCGCGATGCACGTGACAGTTCCCGCGCCGCGGCGCCCCTGCGACAGAGCGCAGATGCCGTCCTGATCGACACGACGCACATGTCGGTCGAGCAAGTGACAGAGCAGGTGCTGGCGCTATACAAGCAGGCACCACGGGCGCCATGAGTTCCAAAGCTCATGGTTTTTTTGACTAACCCCGTGCACCACACGGGCTTCTAACTTTCTGAACTGAATGATGAAAACATCTGCTCCGGCTGCTGCCACGGAAAATTTTGCGACGCTCTTTGAAGAGAGCCTGGCCCGCAAGGAAATGCGGATCGGCGAGGTCATTACCGCGGAGGTCATGCGGGTTGACGACAACTATGTGGTGGTCAATGCCGGGCTGAAATCCGAGAGTTACGTTCCGCTCGACGAATTCCGCAATGATCGCGGCGAGATCGAAGCCAAGCCGGGCGACTTCGTGAGCGTGGCGATCGAATCCCTTGAGGACGGCTACGGCGAGACGCGCCTCTCGCGCGACAAGGCAAAGCGCCTTGCGGCGTGGCACGACCTCGAAGAGGCGCTGGAAAAGGGCTCGGTGGTGACCGGCGTCATCAACGGAAAGGTCAAGGGCGGGCTCACCGTCACGGTGAACGGCATTCGCGCCTTCCTGCCCGGCTCGCTCGTCGACATCCGCCCGGTCAAGGACACCACCCCGTACGAAAACAAGCAGATGGAGTTCAAGGTCATCAAGCTCGACCGCAAGCGCAACAACGTGGTCGTGTCGCGCCGCGCGGTGCTGGAGGCATCGCAGGGCGCCGAGCGCGAAGCGCTGCTCGCGAGCCTGCAGGAGGGCGCCGTCGTCAAGGGCATCGTCAAGAACATCACGGACTACGGCGCCTTTGTGGACCTCGGTGGCATTGACGGCCTGCTGCACATCACCGACCTCGCATGGCGCCGCGTCAAGCATCCTTCGGAGATACTTTCGGTGGGCGACGAGGTCGAGGCCAAGGTGCTCAAGTTCGACCAGGAGAAGAACAGGGTCTCGCTCGGGTTGAAGCAGCTTGGCGAGGACCCGTGGGTCGGTCTCTCGCGGCGCTATCCGCCGGGCACTCGACTCTTCGGCAAGGTATCGAACCTGACGGACTATGGCGCGTTCGTGGAAATCGAAGCGGGCATCGAGGGGCTGGTGCACGTCTCGGAAATGGACTGGACGAACAAGAACGTGCACCCCTCCAAGGTGACCCAGCTCGGCGACGAGGTGGAGGTCATGGTGCTCGAGATCGACGAGGACCGCCGCCGTATCTCCCTCGGCATGAAGCAGTGCAAGCCGAATCCGTGGGAAGAGTTCGCGATGAACCACAAGAAGGGCGACAAGGTGCGCGGCCAGATCAAGTCGATTACCGATTTCGGCATTTTCATCGGCCTGCCGGGCGGCATCGACGGGCTGGTGCATCTCTCGGACCTCTCGTGGGGCAAGCCCGGTGAAGAGATGGTCCGGGAATTCAAGAAGAGCCAGGAAGTGGAGGCCATGGTGCTTTCGATCGATGTCGAGCGCGAGCGCATCTCGCTCGGCATCAAGCAGCTCGGCGGGGACCCGTTCACGAGCTTCATCCAGTCGCACGAGAAGAACTCCGTGGTCAACGGCACCGTCAAGTCGGTCGACGCCAAGGGCGCGGTGGTCCAGCTCGACGGCGACGTGGAGGGATATCTGCGCGCGTCGGAAGTGAGCCGCGAGCGCGTGGAAGACCTCCGCAGCCGGTTGAAGGAAGGCGACCAGGTGTCCACGATGGTGATCAATATCGATCGGAAGAACCGGGCGATCAACTTGTCGCTCAAGGCGAAGGATCTGGCGGAGGAGGCCGAGGCAATGAAGAAGCTCGCAGACGAGAAGCAGGCGAGCAGCGGTACGACCAGCCTCGGCGCGCTGCTTAAGGCAAAGCTGGACGTCGCCAAAACTCAACAATAAGGGAGTGCCATGACCAAGTCGGAGTTGATCGCCAAGCTCGCGGCGCGCTATCCGCAGCTGGTGGCGAAGGACGCAGAGCTTGCCGTGAAGATGATCCTGGACGCCATGGGCAAGAGTCTCTCCCAGGGTCAGCGCATCGAGATCAGGGGTTTCGGGAGCTTCGGGCTCAACTATCGTCCCCCGCGCATTGGCCGGAACCCGAAGTCCGGGGAAAAGGTCCAGGTGCCGGCGAAGTATGTTCCTCACTTCAAGGCCGGGAAAGAACTCCGCGAACGCGTTGATATCAAGAAACAATAAGTAGAACCGACTTAGGCATCGTTTGTTTGCGGCGGCATTATCGAAAGATCATGCCGTTTTTTTTTAGGAACTTGTCGGACGCCAGCCCGACAAGTTCCTATTGGGGTGGCCCATGCGATACCTGCTCTGGATCATCAAGTTTCTCCTGTTCTTGCTCGTGCTCGCTTTCGCGGTGAAGAACACCGACCCGGTGACCGTGCGCTACTACCTGGGGACGGAATGGCAGGCTCCGCTCATTCTCGTGCTGCTCATCGCCTTCTGCGCCGGCGCGGCGGTCGGGCTCGTGACGGCGCTCGGCAGAGTATTCCGGCAGCGGCGCGAGATCGGCGGCCTCAGGAAGGAGTTGAGGAGCAGGCCGCCCCAGCAGACGGAACCGGCGCCGCCCGCCGGCCAGACGTGATACCGGTGCTGTCCGCCCGCCGCTAGCCATGGAAATCGAGTACTGGTGGCTGCTCGCGCTGCCGCTCTTCTTCGCGCTGGGCTGGTTCGCTGCGCGCATCGACATCAAGCAGCTCATCTCGGAGTCGAGAACGCTGCCCATGTCGTACTTCAAGGGCCTCAACTTCCTGCTGAATGAGCAGCAGGACAAGGCGATCGAGGCCTTCATCGAAGTGGTCAAGGTCGATCCGCAGACGGTCGAGCTGCATTTTGCGCTGGGCAGCCTCTTCCGGCGCCGCGGCGAGGTCGAGCGCGCAATCCGCATGCACCAGAATCTCGTGGAGCGGACCGACCTCGCGCAGGAGCAGAAGCTGAACGCGCTCTACGAGCTCGCGCAGGACTACTTCAAGGCGGGCCTCCTAGACCGCGCGGAGGAGCTCTTTCTCAAGCTGGAGGGCACGTCGCATGCCGAGGAAGCGCTCAATTTTCTCCTCGAGATCTACGAGCAGGAGAAGGACTGGTACAAGGCGATCGGGGTTGCCGAGAAGCTGGAAGTGGTGACGGGGCGCTCGCATCAGAAGGAGATCGCAAACTTCTTCTGCGAGCTTGCCAGCATCGAGCTGATGCACTCACGGCCCGAGGCGGCGCGTCCGCATCTCGCGCAGGCCTTGTCGCACCACCGGCTCTGCGTGCGCGCGAACCAGCTCCTGGGCGACCTGGAAATCGCGGCCGGCCGTCCGGAGAACGCGATCAATGCCTGGAAGCGGGTCGAG
>DASPGR010000123.1:0-9514 GCA_035620515.1 Burkholderiales bacterium
CGACGGACGTGACACGCCGCCGAAAAGCGCGGAGGCCTCGCTCGTAGCGCTGCAGCGAAAGTGCGACGAGCTGAAGGGCGGGCGCATCGCCTCGCTCTGCGGCCGCTACTACGCGATGGACCGCGACCAGCGCTGGGAGCGTGTGAGGGAGGCCTACGACCTCGTCACCGATGGCAAAGCGGAATTCCGCTGCACCACGGCGACCGAGGGGCTCCACAAGGCCTATGGGCGCGGTGAGAGCGACGAATTCGTCAAGGCAACGCTCGTCGGCGAGCCGGCGCCGATGCGTGATGGCGACGCGGTCGTATTCATGAATTTTCGCGCCGACCGCGCGCGCCAGTTGACGCGCGCGCTGACAGAGTCGGCGTTTGACGGCTTTACGCGCGAGCGCTTTCCATGCCTCGGCTACTACTGCACGCTCACGCGCTACGGGGACGACTTCGATCACATCCCCGCGGCGTTTCCGCCGCAAAGCGTGGGGAACGGCTTCGGCGAATATCTCGCCCGGCGCGGCCTCAAGCAGCTGCGCATCGCGGAGACCGAGAAATACGCGCATGTCACGTATTTCTTCAACGGCGGCATCGAGGCGCCATACCCCGGCGAGGACCGCATACTCGTGCCATCGCCCCGCGTCGCGACCTATGATCTCAAGCCCGAGATGAGCGCCTACGAGGTGACCGAGAAGCTGGTCGCGGCGATCAAGAGCCGGCGCTACGACGCGATCATCTGCAATTTCGCGAACGCCGACATGGTGGGCCACACCGGCAACCTCGCCGCCGCAACCCGCGCGATCGAGATGCTCGACGAGTGCATCGGCCGGACGGTCGAGGCCATGCAGGAGATCGGCGGCGAGGTGCTGATCACCGCCGATCACGGCAACGCGGAAACGATGCGGGATCCGGCGACAAAGCAGGCGCATACCGCGCACACGCTCAACGTTGTGCCCCTGCTCTACATCGGCCGCAAGGCAAGAGTCGCCGACCGCGGTGCTCTGCAGGACGTGGCACCAACGCTGCTCGCCATGATGGGACTGCCGCAGCCGCCGGAAATGACGGGCAAGGCACTCATCGCGTTTCAGTGAGCCTGCGCGCGGCCGGCCTGCTGCTCCTTCTTCTCGGTGCGAGCGCCGGCGCGCTCGCTGCGACCTCCGCCGGCACCAAGGAAAAGGAGCTGCGCGAACTGCGCGGCCGCATCGAAGCGCTCCAGAAGGGTCTTGCCGAAGCCGAGCAATCGCATGGGGAGGCCGCCGATGCGCTCAAGGATTCGGAGCGCGCGATCTCGGATGCGAACCGGGCATTGCGGGATCTGGGACAGCAATCGCGCGCGATCAACCGCAGGCTCGCAGACCTGCGGGCGCAGTCGCGCGAGCATGAGGCGAAGCTCAAGTCACAGCAGGCGCAGCTTGGCCGCCTGCTCTACCGCCAATACGTCGCCGGCGAGGCGGAGCCGCTCAAGCTTCTGCTCAACGGTGAGGACCCGGCCCGGATCGCCCGGGATCTCCACTACTTTGGGTACGTCTCCCGCGCGCGAATCGAGCTGATCGCAGGCGTGCGTGCCGAACTTGCCCGGCTCAGCGCGCTGGAACGCGAGGTCGCGCAGCAGTCTGCGGAGCTTGCCGCCGTCACAAAGGAGCAGCGCGTGCAGCGCGGAAAGCTCGAGCGCGAGCGCCAGGCACGCAACCAGGTGCTCGCGAGCCTCTCGCGCGATATCCGGCGGCAGCGCGGCGAGATTCGCACGCTCAAGCGCGACGAGCAGCGTTTGACGCGGTTGATCGAGCAGCTCACCCGGCTCGTCGCACGCGAGCGACCTGGGCCGCGGCTGCGCAACGAGCGCCTGCCGGACGCCTCGGGTGACAACGCGCCATTCCAGGAGCTCAAGGGCCGGTTGAGCCTTCCGGTACGCGGGGAAGTGGAGGGGCAGTTCGGGAGCCCGCGCGCCGGCGGCGGCACGATCTGGAAAGGGGTTTTCATCGCGGCGAGAAGCGGCGAGGGCGTCAAGGCGGTAGCCGGCGGGCGCGTGGTGTTTGCGGACTGGCTTCGCGGGTTCGGCAATCTCATGATCATCGACCATGGGAGCGCTTACATGTCGCTCTACGCCAACAACGAAGCGCTCTACAAGCGCGTGGGCGACCCTGTGCGTGGCGGTGAGACTATTGCCACAGTCGGCAACAGCGGCGGCAATCCCGATTCAGGTTTATACTTCGAGCTACGGCACGAAGGTAAAGCCCTGGATCCCCTTGGTTGGGTGCACGTGCGCTAGGGATCGGGCCTGACGGAAAAAGCATTTACTTTCAAAAGGTTGTATTTCAGAACTCGGCGTCTTGCGATGCCGGCTTGCAGGAGTAGTCAATGCGCAACAAGTTGCATCAGTTCGGGTTGATCGCGATCGGCGCCCTCCTCGGCGTGCTGGTGAGCCTCAATTTGACCGCGGTCGCCCAGCGCGATCTCGCGGCACCGCTGCCGATCGAGGAGCTGCGCGCGTTCACCGAGGTGTTCGGACGCGTCAAGAGCGATTACGTCGAGCCGGTCGAGGACAAGAAGCTCATCACCGAGGCCATCAACGGCATGCTGACGGGGCTCGATCCGCATTCCGCTTATCTCGACCAAGAGGCCTTCCGCGAGCTGCAGGTCGGGACCCAGGGCGAGTTCGGCGGGCTCGGCATCGAGGTCGGAATGGAAGACGGCTTCGTCAAGGTTGTCTCGCCGATCGACGATTCTCCGGCGTCGCGCGCCGGCGTCAAGGCGGGCGACTTGATCGTCAAGCTCGACGACACCTCGGTCAAAGGCATGACGCTAAGCGATGCGGTGAAGCGCATGCGCGGCAAGCCCGACACGCAGATCACCCTCACCATCGTGCGCAAGGGCGAGACTAAGCCGATCGTGGTAACGATCACGCGCGCCATCATCAAGATCCAGAGCGTCAAGTCGAAGCTCCTCGAGCCCGGCTACGCCTACTTCCGCGTAACCCAGTTCCAGGAGCACACGGGCGAGATCCTCGCGCGCTCGATCGAGCGCCTGTTCAAGGAATCGCCCGTGCCGATGAAAGGCATCGTGCTCGATCTGCGCAATGACCCGGGCGGGCTGCTCAATGGCGCGGTCGCGGTTTCAGCGGCTTTTCTTCCGAGCGGGTCGCTTGTCGTCTACACGGATGGGCGTACCGAGGATTCCAAGATGCGCTTGAGCGCCACGCCGGAGCACTATCTGCGCGGCCGGTTGAAGCAGGACTACATCGGAAAGCTCCCGGAAGGCGTGAAGAGCGTTCCAATGGTGGTGCTGGTGAACGGGGGCTCGGCCTCCGCTTCCGAGATCGTCGCGGGCGCCCTTCAGGACCACAAGCGCGCGGTCATCATGGGCCAGCGCACTTTCGGAAAGGGCTCGGTGCAAACCATACTGCCGCTCGGCAACAACACCGCGATCAAGCTCACGACGGCGCGCTATTACACGCCGAACGGGCGCTCGATCCAGGCAAAGGGCATCGAACCCGACATTCCTCTTGATGACGGCACGGGCGGACGCGTCGGCGCGCTGAAACTCCGCGAGGCGGACCTCACGAAGCATCTCGCCGAAGCGGCCGCGGGAACCCCGCCTACTGTCGAAGAGGTGGCCAAGAAGTACGACTTTACGCCGGAGACGCGTCCGGCCGACGTAGACGAGAAGCTGCTCAGGCCGGAACCGGGCGAGATCGTGTCGAAGCACGATTACGAGCTCAACCAGGCTGTCGCATTCCTGAAAAGCCGCGGTGGGACGAAGACCAACTAGGATTGCGGCGCGAGCGCCGCGACATCCTGCAACGCCCGGCGCCGGCCGGGCGTTTGCTTTTGGGCGGATGCCGCGCCGAGGGCCGCAGTAGCGCCATGGATGATCGCCAGCTGCTGCGCTACAGCCGGCATATTCTCCTGCCGGAGATCGGCGTCGAGGGTCAGGAGAAGCTGCTCGCGGCGCGCGCGCTCGTCATCGGCGCGGGGGGGCTCGGATCGCCCGTGGCGCTCTACCTCGCATCGGCCGGCGTGGGACACATCGTCCTCTGCGACAACGAGGAAGTCGACCTCACCAATCTCCAGCGCCAGATCGTCCACCGCACCAGCTCGATCGGGATCAAGAAAGTTGAATCGGCCCGCGCAACGCTCGCGGCCATCAACCCGGAAGTCGATGTGGCCGGGCTCGCGGAGCGCGTCGATCTTGAGCGCCTGCGCGCGCTCGCCGCGCAGGCGGACGTTGTAATCGATGGAAGCGACAACTTCGCAACCCGGCACGCGGTGAACCGCGCCTGCGTCGAGCTGCGCAAGCCGCTCGTCTCCGGCGCGGCCGTGCGCTTCGACGGGCAGATTGCCGTGTTCGACCTTCGGGCGGCAGGCTCGCCTTGCTACGCGTGCCTTTTTCCGGAGCATGGCGAGTCGGAAGACGTGCGCTGCGCCGTGATGGGGGTCTTCGCGCCGCTCACCGGAATCGTGGGCTCGATACAGGCGGCCGAGGCCCTGAAGCTGCTCGCCGGCACGGGCGAGACGCTGACGGGAAAGCTGATGCTTCTGGACGCACTCACCATGCAGGTGCGCACCATCAGACTGGCCAAGGATCCGGCCTGCGCGGTGTGCGCCACGGCCGCGGCGGAAGGCGCTGCTGCCCGAGTCTAGGATTTCCTCGCCCGGCTCCCCGTCACGATCGCGAGCCAAGAAGGCTGTCGAGGTCCCGCGTGATCTGCTCGAGGTCGGGGCCGCTGCGCCCCTGATGGGCAAGGAGGATACGCGACGGGAAATCCATCAGGGTGGGAGGATGCCCGGTACTGCGATTGCGCGCGGCGGTCTGCAAGGCCGGCGCGAGGTGCCCCTTGAAGCCCGCGCGCTGGCTCTCCGCCGCCTCGACGATCGCCTGCTGAGCGCGCGCGATGCCGATCAGCAGCTCGGCAAGTTGTCGGGAGGTGATATTCGCCATCGCGTTGTCCCCTTCGTTGATTGACCTCTAGGCAATCACGCCTTCCATCACCTGCCGCCACTGCTTCGCCCACAGCTCCGCGGGGTCGCGCTTGAACCCGCTCTTCGCAAACTGGTGCCACCGGCCCGTGACGAAGCTCATGAGGAGGTTTGCGTGCGCGGTCACATCCACGTCCGCAGCGATCTCGTTCTGGGTGATGCCGAATCGGAGCGCCTGCTTGAGCACGGCTTCGAGCCGGTCGAGCAGCTGGTTGATGCGCAGCTGCAGGCGTTCGTCCTCATTCACCAGGGCGTCGCCGATCAGCACGCGGGTCATTCCCCGGTTCTTCTGCGCGAAAGCCAGGAGTACCGAGATGATGGCTTCGAGCTGGCGCAGCCCGCTTTTTTCCTCGGTCGTGATCTTGTTTACCAGCGCGAGGAGCGTCTGCTCGATGAACTCGATGAGTCCCTCGAACATCTGGGCCTTGCCCTTGAAGTGCCGGTAGAGCGCGGCCTCCGACACCCGCAGGCGCGCCGCCAGCGCCGCGGTGGTGATTCTCTCGCCTGCGGGCTGCTCCAGCATCTCCGCCAGCGTCTGCAGGATCTGGTCCTTGCGTTCGCCCGTTTTCACCGCCATGTCCCCGTCCGCGCCGGTCAACCGGCCCTATTGTAAGGATGCCAGCCTGCCGGGCAAATCAATGAGGCTCGGAATGCGCACGTCCACAAAGTCGGGGGCCTTCGCCGAACGCGTGACCCACACCGTTTTCATGCCGAGCCGGCTCGCGGTGCGCAGGTTGTCCAATGAATCCTCCACCATGATACAGCGGTGCGGCTTGAGGCGGTTGACGCGGCACAGGCGCAGGAACCCGTAGGTATCGGGTTTCGGGCGGTAGCGCGCCTGCTCGATCGAGAACACATCGTGAAAGAGGTCCGCGATCGCAAGGCTGCGCAGGACAGCGCGGGAGTAGTGCACCGGCGAGTTGGAGAAGACGTATTTCCGCCCCGGAAGCCTTCGCACCGTGGCGCGCAGCTGCGGTTCCCGCACCAGCATGCGATCGAGCTCCGGGAACTGGTGGGTGTGCCACAGAAAATGCCTTGGATCGGTCGCATGATGGCGCATCAGTCCGAGCAGCGTCGCCCCGTAACGCTGCCAGTAATGACGCCGCAGCTCCCCCGCAGCCGACTCATCGAGCCCGAGATGCGACTGCAGGTAGGCGGTCATCGCCTGGTTGATGTGCGGAAAGATGTGGGGCCGCGCATTGTGCAACGTGTTGTCGAGATCGAATATCCATACCCGACGCCACATGATTGCTTTCCGCGTTACTGAACCGCTGCCGAGCGCAGCGCGCTGGCCTCAGCGACGGCGGATCAGCGTGCCAACGCCTTCGTCGGTCAGCACTTCGAGAAGCAGCGCATGCTCCACGCGGCCGTCGATGATGTGACAGCTGTTGACCCCGTTTTTCACGGCCTCGAGCGCCGAGCCGATCTTGGGCAGCATGCCGCCGGAGATCGTCCCGTCGGCGAAGAGCTCGTCGATCCGGCGCGCGGAGAGGCCGGTCAGCAGCTTGCCGTTCTTGTCGAGCACGCCCGGCGTGTTGGTGAGAACGACCAGTTTCTCCGCCTTCAGCACTTCGGCGATCTTGCCGGCGACGAGATCGGAGTTGATGTTGTAGGTCTCGCCCTTCTTGCCCACGCCCAGGGGCGCGATCACAGGAACGAAATTGTGGGCGTAGAGCTGATGCACGATTGCGGGATCGATGGCTTCGACTTCGCCCACCTGGCCGATGTCGAGCATGGCGTCCGAATCGGCGCCGCCGCGCACCAGCATCTTCTTGGCGCGGATCAACCCCCCGTCCTTTCCCGTCAGGCCCACTGCGCGGCCGCCGTGCTGGTTTATCAGGTTGACGATCTCCTTGTTGACCTGGCCTCCCAGCACCATCTCGACGACGTCCATCGTCTCGGCGTCGGTGACGCGCATGCCCTGCACGAACTCCCCCTTCTTGCCGACGCGCTTCAGGAGATCGTCGATCTGCGGGCCGCCGCCATGCACCACCACCGGGTTCATGCCGACGAGCTTCAGCAGCACGACATCGCGCGCGAAGCTCTTCTTCAGCTTCTCGTCGGTCATGGCGTTGCCGCCGTACTTGATGACGATGGTCTTGCCGTGGAAACGCTGGATGTACGGCAGGGCCTCGGCGAGGATCTTCGCTCTTTCCGCGGCGGGAGTACCGGTAAGGGCCATGGATGGCGGCGCGTGGTGGGTCGGCGCGGCCTATTCTACGTCAAAAAAAACGGCGGGCCCGTGGACCCGCCGCTTTTTGTTGCTGCTCGGACTTACTGGATCGCGATCCGCTTCGCCTGGACTGCCGCTTTCTTCGGGAGCGTCAGCTCGAGCACGCCGTCGGCGTACTTCGCGCTTGCCGAGGCTTCGTCCATCGGCTGCCCCAGCGTGAATGCGCGATAGAGCTTGCCCGCGTAACGCTCGGAGCGCAGGACGCGGTCGCCATTCTTGACGTCTTTTTCAGCTTTCACTTCCGCGCTGACTGCAACCGTATCGCCGTCGATCGACACGTGGATGTCTTCCTTCTTTACGCCAGGCAGCTCCGCGCGAAGCGTGTAGGCCTTGTCGTTCTCGGCCACGTCCACTCGGAACGCCGCACCGGCGCTCGCTTGCCCTTCAAATCGCACCGGGCGCACGAAAAAACCGCGGAACAGATCATCAAATACATCATCCAACGGGCTGTAACGTGTGATATTCGCCATAACCATTCTCCGTAACTCTCCATCCGTAGATATGAGGCGCAATGCGCCAACACCACCGATATGGGAGCCGCGCCGCCATTTTCAAGAGTGCGTTTTCCAGATGCCGCGCGCTAATCTGCAACCTATTGATTCCAGAAAGTTTGTGCTCTTGCTATAATTCCCGCTCGCGAGACATCATGCGTCTGATCGTTGCTTTCTGGCTGCTTGCTGTTGCCTCATCGCTGCACGCCCAGCAGCCTCCGCTCCCGGTCCCGCCCGCTCCCGCCGTCGCGGCCAAGGCCTACCTCCTCGTCGATTTCAACAGCGGCAGGCGCCTTGCCGAGCACAACGTGCAGATGCGCGTCGAGCCCGCCTCGCTCACCAAGCTGATGACCGCGTACATTGCATTCAGCGCCCTCGAGCAGGGGCGCATCCGCCCTAACCAGCAGGTCCCGGTATCGGTGGCCGCGTGGCGCACGCGCGGTTCGCGCATGTTCATCGAGCCGCGCAAGCCGGTGACGGTGAATCAGCTCCTGAACGGTATGATCGTGCAGTCCGGCAATGACGCGAGTGTCGCGCTGGCAGAGGCCATTGCGGGCAGCGAGGAAGTGTTCGCCCAGGTCATGAACCGCGAGGCGCAGCGGCTCGGGCTCAAGAACACCCGCTTCGTGAACGCCACCGGACTGCCGCACCCCGATCACTACTCGACGACCGAGGACCTTGCGGCTCTCGCGGCCGCCATCATCCGGGACTTTCCCAAGTACTACGAGCTCTACTCCCAGAAGGATTTCACCTACAACAAGATCAAGCAGTCCAATCGCAACCGGCTGCTGTGGACCGACCCCACGGTCGACGGCGTGAAATCCGGCCACACCGAGAATGCCGGCTGGTGCCTGATCACCTCGGCGAAGCGCGGCGAGCACCGCCTGATCTCCGTGGTGGTGGGCGCTGAAAGCGAAACGGGCCGCGCCATCGAGAGCCAGAAGCTCCTCAATTACGGGTTCCAGTTCTACGAAAGCTACCGCATCTATGCCAAGAATGAACCCGTAGCGACCCTGCAGGTGTTCAAGGGGGCCGCGGATTCGATCAAGGCGGGGCTCGCCACCGATCTCTACGTCACCCTGCCCAGGGGCCAGCGGGGCAAGTTGAGCGCGACGGTGGAGGGCGCGCAACCTCTCCTCGCGCCGATCGCGGCCCGCCAGCAGGTCGGCATGATGAAGGTCCTCTTCGACGGCAAACCGTATCGCGAGCTGCCGGTCGTGGCACTGGAGGCCGTGCCGGTTGCGGGCATATTCGGACGGGCGTGGGATTCCGTCCGCATGTGGTTTCATTGACCCGGATCAGCAATCTTTCGGTGTAGACTGGGTGCAGCGGGCCGCATCGAAACAGTCAGTGAACTTCTCCAGTTTCACGAGGACAGGATGAGCGAGATCGTATATCTGAACGGCGAATTCATGCCGCTCGAAAATGCCCGCGTGTCGGTGCTCGACCGCGGGTTCATCTTCGGCGATGGCGTGTACGAAGTGATCCCGGTTTATTCGCGCCACCCCTTCCGCCTGGCGGAGCACCTGGCGCGCCTGCGCCGCAGCCTCGAAGCCGTGCGCCTCGAGGCGCCGCTTGCGGATGCCGAGTGGATCCGGCTCGTGCAGCAGATCATCGAGCGAAACGCGGCCGAGGACCAGGCCGTCTACCTTCAGGTCACGCGCGGCGTTGCCCGGCGCGACCACGCATTCCCCAAGGCAGTCGCACCGACGGTATTCATGATGAGCAGTCCGCTCGCCACCCCGTCGCGCGAGCTCGTGGAGAAAGGAGGCTCGGCCGTCACGGCCACGGATTTCCGCTGGCTGCGTTGCGACGTGAAGGTCA
>DASPGR010000124.1:0-2273 GCA_035620515.1 Burkholderiales bacterium
GCCCGTGTGGCCGGCCCACTTTTCACGTACAGCGCCGCCTGCGCAGGCCGCGATCGCCGCACCCAAGGCGCCCTGAAGCACTGGCTCTTCGTCACAGCGCCGCCATGACCCGGCCCCACTTTGGGTCAGGCCGCTGCCGCACACGCGCTCCCGCGTCATGCAGCGCCGCCCAGGTCGTCGACAGGATGTTGAGCAGTACAGGTCTGGCGTATTCGGCCTCCAGCAGGGGCACGGCATGGATGGCGAACCACAATCCGCCTGGCATGAGGAGCGCCTGGGCATCAGGCGTTTCGCGCAGGACCTGACCGCCCAGCTCGAGGGCGAGTTGATGGTCGTCGGCGGCCCGGGATGCCTTGTTCTGGGCGAGCGAGCGCGCACGCGAGCGGCACGCAAGAACCTCGATGCCTGCATCGGCGAGATAGCGAGTCAACGCGGTGTTCACGGCGTCGGGCCAGCGCGTCGCCATCGCGATACGGCGGGCACCCAGGTGCTGCAACGCCGCGATATGCGCCTCGAGATCCGTGTCGCATGGCAAGCCGGTCCGGGCTCGGGCTTCCACAAGTATTTCCCGGATCTTCTTCCGGCCGAGCGCGGCGGCGACGGGCACGCCGCTTAGCGCGATGCGATCCACTTTCTTGCTGGCGAGGAGATCAAAGCGCTCCCGCAAAGAGGGCAGCTCCTCTTCGACAGCGGCAAGCGTGTATTCCCTGAGGTTGATTCCAGTCGTGACCAGCATCATGCCCTCGGGCGCAATGCGGTAGAACTGGTAGGCGTCGAGGTCGGTATAGAGATGTGGAATGATGTAGCCCAGTTGAAACCACGGGCTGACGATGTTCATGGGGATTGGCCCTTGCGATGACTCGGGCGCAGATGGTACCTCATTGACGCGCTCGGCCTATCATAGCGATCCAACCGGTAGCGCGGCGCGCGTATGCGCTCAAGAACGTATAACGCAAAGGAGAACCTCATGAAACTCGAATGGCCGACGGACCGCCTCGATTATGTGCCCATCACCGGGCGACCCCGCCTGCCCCTGCCCGGGCGCGCCAAGGTGGTGGTCTGGCCCTGCGTCAACGTCGAGCACTGGGTGATCAGCGAACCCATGCCGCGTACCGTCGTCAACCCGCCGGGCGGCGTTGCCCGGAGCGTGCCCGATATTCCCAACTGGGCCTGGCACGAGTACGGTAACCGCGTCGCATTCTGGCGCATGAAGAAGATCTTCGATGAGTTTGGGGTCGCCGCATCGCTGGTGCTCAATGGCTCAGTTTGCGATGCCTATCCGCAGATCGTCGATGCATGCTTGAGTTCAGACTGGGACCTGGTGGGCCACGGCTGGATCCAGCGCGCGCTGCCGGCTGTACCTGACCAGCGCAGGATGATCCACCGGGTATTCAAGCGCCTCAAGGAGTACGCCGGCAAGCCCCCGAAGGGGTGGCTTGGCCCCGCGCTGGCCGAGACGCACGATACCGTGGACTGGCTCGCCGAAGCAGGATTCGAGTATGTCGCGGACTGGGTGCTCGACGACCAGCCCGTCGATCTCCGCACCAAGCATGGCAACTTCGTGAGTATTCCCTACACGCAGGAATTGAACGACCTCGCGATGCTGCTGATCCAGGGGCATCGGGCAGCCGAGTACGCCGACCGTGCGATCGATCAGTTCGATCAGCTGATCGAGGACGCGGCGGACGGCTCATCACGCATCATGTGCTTCACCATGCATCCCTACATCATGGGAGTACCGCATCGTGTGAAGCACCTGCGACGGATTCTGCAGCACGTGTGCAACCGGCCCGATGCGGTGGTGTGGACGGGCGAGCGGATACTCGAGTGGTACAAGAGCGTGCGCCCGAAGACCGGGTGGCCGCCCGTAAAGACAGCCGGGAAACGCGCCGGAAAGGGGAGCAGGGGGCAGCGCGAGAGGCGCTGACGCAGCGGATTAGCCGCCGAGCCACCAGGGAATATCGAAATACTGCAGGAGGAGGCTTTCCGGATAGCGCAGAGTCAGGAAATAGGACATGAGACCCAGGAAGGCGACACCGGAAATCCCCATGATGGCGTGCTTCAGCGGTGCGTTGCCCACTTTCTTCTGCATGAAGAGGAAGATGAAGAGAGCGCACCCGATCGGAAAGCCAACCAGCGCGACGAGGGCGAACATCCCGAGGAGCCAGCCAAGATAGTGGTAATCGCTGTATTCGACCTTGAGCGTCTTCTCGGCGTCGTCGAGGATCCCGGACGGCTTGTCGGCGCGGATCATGAAATAGAGTAGCGGCACG
>DASPGR010000125.1:0-3241 GCA_035620515.1 Burkholderiales bacterium
GAGAGCCTGCGGTTCGCCCGCACGGCCGCGTGACAGGCCATGGTGCCGAGCAGCTCGTTTCGCCGCTCGGTCAGCACCCGGCTCGCGCCGTACTCGCGGATGTCCCCCAGCACGTCGCGCGAGAGCTCGCGCGCATCGGCATCGGCAAGCAGCGCCGGAATCGCGCGCACGATGAGCGAGGTGGGCGAGGCAGCGGCGATGTCGAAGCCGATCGTGCGAAGCGTCTCGCCGTGCTCCTCGACCGTTGCGACGTCGAGTGCCTCGGCGCCGAAGGTGACAGGCACGAGGAGCGGCTGCATCGGGATTTCCTGCGCGTCGAGCGAGCTCTTCAGCCGCTCGTACATGATGCGCTCGTGCGCCGCATGCATGTCCACGATCACGAGCCCATGCTCGTTCTGCGCCAGCACGTACACGCCCGAGAGCTGGGCAAGCGCGAAACCCAGCGGATGATCCGACGCATGGGCTCGCGCGTCTTCCATCTCGCGCTGAGACGGCCCCGCCCGGCCAAACAGCGTCTCGTAGAGCGCAACAGGCTGCTCGAGTCCCAGCGGTAGCCTGGCCGCGTACGGACGCGTTTCCCCGGCGGCAACGCGCGACGGTACCGCCGCGGCAGGGCGGGCCACCGCGGTGGCGCCGGCAAGCGATTGCGCAAGGGTGCGATTGAGGGCATGAAAGATGAACTGGTGAAGGGCCCTCGGATCACGGAAGCGCACTTCCGTCTTGGTGGGATGGACATTCACGTCCACCTGGGACGGGTCGATGTCGAGAAAGAGCACATAGGCGGGATGCCGTTCGTGATGGAGGACGTCCTGGTAGGCCTGGCGGATCGCGTGCGCGGCGAGCTTGTCCCTTACGTAGCGTCCGTTCACGAAGAAATACTGGGTGTCGCGCGCCGCACCCGCCTGCGCGGGCATTCCGATCGTCCCCGTCAGGCGCAGGGCGCCGCTTGCCACATCCACGGGAAGAGATGCGGCGTGAAACGCTTCGCCCAGGATGGCCCCGACCCGCTCCTCGAGCGATTGTCCTTTGAGGCGCCACTGCACCCGGTTGTTGTGCTTCAGGGTGAACGCGGTGCCGGGACGCGAGAGCGCGACCCGCCTGAACGCTTCCTCGCAGTGCGCAAACTCGGTCGATTCCGTCTTGAGGAACTTGCGTCGGGCCGGGGTGTTGAAGTAGAGGTCGCGGATCTCCGCGCTGGTTCCGGTGCCGAGCGCAGCGGGCGCCACCTTGGAGACTTCCGCGCCGCTCGCCGTCACCGTCCACGCGTGGCGGTCATCCGCGGTGCGACTGGTAAGACCCAGGCGGGAGACGGCCGCGATGCTCGCCAGCGCCTCGCCGCGGAACCCGAGACTCGCCACCCGCTCGAGATCCTCGAGCGCGGCGATCTTGCTCGTCGCGTGCCGTGCCAGCGCGAGCGCCAGCTCGTTTCGCGGGATGCCGCGACCGTCGTCGGTGACCTTGATCAGCTTGATGCCGCCGCCGGCCAGCTCCACCGAGATCTCGCGTGCCTCCGCATCGAGGCTGTTCTCGATGAGCTCCTTCAGGGCCGCCGCCGGGCGCTCAACGACCTCGCCGGCCGCGATCTGGCTGATGAGAAGATCGGGAAGAACGCGGATGGCGCTCATTCCCGGATTATAGAAGTGACCCGCCTTCCCGTCAGCGGGTCACAGGTCTAGATACTCAAGCTACAATTCGGCCTCTCGTTCGTCGCACCAGGAAGGATTCGACATGGATGTCATCCCCAATCACACGAAACGCCGCCTCGCGGCGGGCGGCCTCGCGCTCGGGTTCGGTGCGCGCCAGTCGCGCACCGTGGACATCGCAGCGATTGCCCGCGGGTGCGATTTCGACTGGCTCTTCATCGACATGGAGCACAGCTCGGCCAACCTCGATACCGCGGCCCAGATCGCCATGGCGGCGCTTGGCGCCGGGATCACGCCGCTCGTGCGCGTGCCGGGACCGGAACATCACCACGCCTCGCGCATCCTCGACACCGGCGCTCAGGGCATCGTGCTGCCGCACGTGGACACGCCCGAGGAAGCCGCGCGCGCCGTGGCGCATTGCAAATATCCCCCTGTCGGGCATCGCTCGATCGGCGGGCCACAGCCGCAGCTGGGCTTCCGCCCGATGCCGATTGGGGAGGCCATGGCGCTGGTGAACGAGGAGACCCTGGTCGTCGTCATGCTCGAGACGCCGAAAGCGATCGCCAACGCCGAGTCACTTGCGGCGGTCAATGGCGTCGACGTGCTTCTCATCGGCACCAACGACCTGTGCGCCGAGCTGGGAATACCGGGAAAATTCACCGACCCGAAAGTCGAGGATGCGTATCGCAAGGTGATTGCCGCGTGCCGGAAGCATGGGAAGTATCCCGGCATGGGCGGCGTCTACGATCAGCCGATCATGGAGCGCTACATCCAGCTTGGAATGCGCTTCATCCTGAGCGGATCGGATCTTTCCTTCATGATGGCCGGCGCCCGCGCGCGCGCCGAGTTCCTGCGCTCCGTCAGGGTCTGATCGCGCGCGAGGCGGTACGATTGTCATCATCGCCTTTGGCATAATCTGCCATACACGTCCAGTCACCAACAGGAAGGAAATTCATGCCTCAGGTCATAGGGGTGCCAAAAGAGACGGCGGCCGGGGAAAGACGCGTTGCGACCGTGCCGGAAGCCGTGGAGAAGCTCGCCAAGCTGGGCTTCAAGGTCCTCGTGCAATCCGGGGCCGGGGACGCGGCGAACTTCAGCGATGACGCTTATCGCGGCGCCGGCGCCGAGATCGCCGAGTCGGCGGAGAAGCTCTGGGGCTCCTCGGACATTGTTTTCAAGGTTCGAGGCCCAAGCCCGGATGAATTGAAGCTGATGCGCGAGGGCGGCACTCTGGTGAGCTTTATCTGGCCTGCGCAGAACCCGGAGCTCTTGAAGCAGCTCGCCGCGAAGAAGGCTACTGTGCTGGCGATGGACAGCGTGCCGCGCATCTCGCGCGCGCAGAAACTCGACGCGCTCTCGTCGATGGCCAACATTGCGGGCTATCGCGCCGTGATCGAGGCGGCGCATCACTTCGGGCGGTTCTTCACCGGCCAGATCACGGCGGCCGGCAAAGTGCCGCCGGCCAAGGTGTTCGTGATCGGCGCCGGTGTCGCGGGCCTGGCCGCGATCGGCGCTGCGTCGGGACTGGGCGCGATCGTGCGCGCGAACGATACACGTCCCGAAGTCGCCGATCAGGTGAAGTCGATGGGCGCCGAGTT
>DASPGR010000126.1:0-3399 GCA_035620515.1 Burkholderiales bacterium
CGGCCTGGTGTCGCTCTACATCGTCTCGGCGATGTTCGGCCTGTTCCAGGGCGGCATCGTCCCCTCCTACGCCATCATCGTGCGCGAGTACTTCCCGCCGCGCGAAGCCGGCGTGCGCACCGGGATCGTGCTCATGGCCACGCTCTTCGGCATGGCCTTCGGCGGCTGGGTGTCGGGCGCGATCTTCGACCTCACCGGTTCCTACCGCGCGGCGTTCGTGAACGGCATCGCCTGGAACCTTGTGAACCTTGCCATCGCCACGTGGCTGCTCACACGCGCCGCTCCGGCCCGCGCTCGCGGGACTCCCGCGTACTGATCACTCCTTGAACCGGTGCCGCATGGCGAGGTCGGAGCGCGCCGACAGGTCAGAGCGCGCCGCCAGGTCGGAGCGCGCCGACAGATCTGAGCGGGATATCAGCGCATCGCGCGACGACGGCGTCAGCACTGCGTCGAGCAGCACTTCGTCGAACGTGCCCGACACGAGGTCCAACCGGAGCGTAAAGTCCCCTTTATCGTATTCCCAGTATCTCAGCTCCGGCTCGAACGCGAAGTCCCTAACGGCCACACCCGACTTAGTGACCCCTGCCGATTTGAGGTCTTCCGCGAATCCTTTGATGTCCTGGTTCCCGTCGCCATGGACAAGGAACACGGCGGGCTTGGGCAGGGTGTGAACTTTGCCTTCGTAACTGAATGCATAGATGCGCGCCAGCTTGGCGTTCTCGTCAGCGAGCTGTTGCCGAAGGAACTGGTTGGCGCCCAGACCCTTGGGCAGGGCCGCCCGGTCCATCTCTAGCGGGAACAGCCGCCCGAACAGGATGATGTTTGACGGCGATAGCAGGCTTTCATTCATGTTGAGTCTCCTCTTGTTAGTAGAAGATTCCGCGATGGGCGAAACGCGAGCGACCGTCCATGGGCAAGCCGATCTGGCGCCAGGCGAGGCAATCGCGGATGATGCGCTGGCGCCGTCCGCCGGTGAGCACGCGGTCCGCGGCGATGAGCGCCGCCGCGACGTCGGCGTAGTGCAGGAAATGTGGCGATAGCCGGGTCCAGGTTTCGACGAGCAACGCCCCGAGGTAATCGCGTGCGCCGAGCAGTACCGCCCTGAAGGCCGCGTGGCGGCCCTGATACGCGCGGGCGAACCCGTGTGCAACTGCGCCTTCCAGCCGGCGATCCTGAGGAAAGCCGTAGGAGAGGGCTGCGAGGTCCTCGCTGATGAGCCCGGCGGCGACGAGGTCTTCCTGGAATATCTCGACGAAGACGTCGAAGACGGCTCCGGTCAAAGGCTCGCCCAGATGGTGGATTTCGGGTTGCGTCAGCGCCGCAGGAGGTGTGCGCGGGTCGGGCACGTCCGACATGCGGTAGCTGTGAGAGGCCATGCGAATCTGCCGCGTTTCCGACAGTTCGGCGATGCGATCCACCTCGTTGGGGGCATACAGGTTGCCATGCGAATCGCGGAGCAGGCGATCGACGACTGAGTCGAAATGCAGCGCCCCGACCAGGGCAACCAGGTCAGCCGCAGACTCCTGGAAACCATGGTACTCGGCGGTCGTCGCGGCCAGCGCAGGCGCACCGACCTCGGCGTAAATGATGGTGTGGCCGACTTCGTGCGCGAGGACGTCGAAATTAAGGCTGTAAGGATGACGCGTGCCGTCTTCGGCTTCCCCGCAACCCGCTTCGAGGAAGCCGTACCCCGTATGGGAGTTGTCCCAGTCGATCAGAGGTACGAGCTCGAGCCGCTTGTAGCGGTCGCGAAAATGCCAGACGATCGGTCGGCCCAGATAGCCCTCCCAGACATCGAGCACGCGCCGGACAGTGCCGTACATGTGAGCCGCCAGGAAACCGCGATCCCCGGGTTCGAGGTAGTCGAAATGGCCATCGCGGTCAGAAACGACACGCGGGTTCTCCGGTCCGCGGTGAGGCGGTAAATAAGGATACTCGTACGGCGACTTTCCGATTGCATCGGCAACGTACATGCGATCGTCGTTCGGGCCGGGCCCGATACTGCCCGGTGGCGGTGATACCCACACTGTCTCCGGCCCACGGATACGGATGCTCTCGAGAACCGGCGTCTGCGGGTAGAGCCGGAACCGGGTGCCCCGGGCGCGAATTCGTTCGTCATGGACGCGCGGCATGCGACTATCCCGCAGCGCCGCCGCCCGCGCGCCGCACTTCGGCCAGCCGGCTATAGAGGTGCTCGCGCCACACCGCGCGGCGAAACAAGCCCGCATCGGCGTACCCAGCAGCGCGCGCGTAGGCCTCGATATCCGTCGGAATCTCTCGGCCGCCCCGATCCTCGAAGTACCACACCATCGCCTGCAGCAAAGCGGCCTCGTCCGGCATCGAGGCCGCCGCGGATACGGCATCCAGCGAGCGCTTCTTGTCGTCCGCGCGCGCTGCGAGCGCGGCGTAGCGTCCGCGCACGCGCAGCTCGTCCAGGCCGAAGGGGGTGCCCGCCGGCCCGAGGGCAGCGGCGAGCTTGTCGAGGCGCGCCTCGTCGGCCATCAGGCGCTCGAAACGCTCATGGTCCAGATGGTTGTCGGCAAGCCAGCGCTCGAGCTCGGCGGCGCGCGTCAAGCCGTGCTTGCGGCGGAACTCAGCAGCGGTCCGGCGTCGATCTTCGGCCGCGGCGTCAATGCCGCGCCGCTCGCATTCTTGCAAGGCAAGCATGCGCCACAGGCTGGTGCTTTTGTCAGATTTGATGCGAAGCTCGTCGGCCACCAATTCCTCGGGAGCCGCCAGCGCGGCTTGCTCGCCCTCGCACGCGGCGACGGCGTTATCCCAGAGCGTCGTGTGCGCAAAGCTGTAGGCGATCTCCTTCGGCGCCGGATCGGCTTCGACGAAACTCCGCACGGCGGCCAGCATCTCAAGCCCGTCCTCGCGCTTCAGATTGATCCGGCCCTCCGGCAGCCAGTCCTGCAGCGCCGCGCTCTCCCGCGGCGGGATGCCCGCGGGCGCCCGCGCTAAAAGCGCTTCGTAGCTGCGCTCCTGATAGAACATCGCCTTGCCGACGCGGACCAGCGCTTCGCGGGTGGCGGCGCTGATGACGCCCGCGGTTGCGGCCTCGGCGAGCGTCGCGCGGATGTTGACCATCGCCTCCGAAAGCGCGGCATACCCCATCTCCGGCGGCGCGTGGATGACCGCCACTTCGTCATCGTCCTCAAACGGATCGGCGTAGGGCGCCAGGACGCCGGAGCGATAAGCCTCGAAGATGCGGCCGACGCCGACCATACCGAAGAGGTGGAGCTCGGCCGCACGCAACGCCCCCATGCTGGCGGCCCCGAAGACGTGGATGCCGTTGGCCATGGCCCACAGGATTTCCTTATGCCAGACCGACGGGACATGCTGAAACACGCCGTCGACGATGCCGATTGCGCGCGGTCGCCGGCGCGAAGCCACGCG
>DASPGR010000127.1:0-5031 GCA_035620515.1 Burkholderiales bacterium
CGCGCCATACGCCTTCTGCTCCTCAATCTCGGCGGGGGAATCGCCGGCATTGGATCCGCGACCGTTTTCGGCACGCCGTTGCGCTACACGGCGTGCGTGACCGAGCAGCTCGAGCGCAACCCGTGGGAGACCCTGGCCGTAGCAAAGGGATATTCGCCGGACGACAACGCGGTGACGTGCGTCATGGCCGAGGGCCCGCGCCTCTGCTTCGATGACGTGAGCCAGGACCCGGAGCGCCTGCTCACAGGCATCGCCGACTCGATGTCCGTGATGGGCTCGTGGAACATGCATGCGCGATCGGACATGGTGGTCGCCATGAGCCCGCAGCATGCCGCGATCTGCGCTGCGGCGGGCATGACGCGCGCCGGCGTCCACCGCCGGCTGATCGAGCTCGCCGGGCGCAAGGTGCGCGATCTCAAGCGCGGAGGCAACTGGCGGCGCGAGCGCGCGCTCGCCCAGTCGATCGGCATCGACCCCGATGACGACGATTGCTTCGTCCCTGCGATCAAGGACGCGGCCGATCTCCAGTTGATCGTCGCCGGGGGCTGGGGCCCGTGCACCGCGGTTTTCCACGGCTGGAGCGGCGGCAGCCGCGCCGTCCATGGGCGCTACGAGGTCTAGAGCATGGATGAGTTCGAGTTCTTCTTCGAGAAGGAATGGTCGGACGGCCTGCCGGTGATTCCGCCGACCGAGGCGCGCCTCGCGGCCATGCTCGCGGCGACGCGACGCGACCCGGACGAGGTGATCGGAACAGTGCCGCCGCTCGAAAGCGAGGCGACGGTGCGCGCGATCGCCGTGCATGCGGTGATGGCCGGGTGCAAGCCATCCTACCTGCCGCTCCTCATTGCAGTGATGGAGGCGGTGCTCGAGGAGCGCTTCAATCTCACGCTGCTGCAGGCCACAACCAGCGCCGGGGCGCCTTTTATCCTCGTGAACGGCCCTCATGCCCGCGAGATCGGGTTAAGTGGCGGCATGGGCTGCTTCGGTCCGGGCTGCCGCGCCAACGCAACGATCGGGCGCGCGCTGCGGCTCATGATGATGAATCTCGGCGGCGGGATCCCCGGGGTCACCGCCCTGAGCGGCTTCGGCGGGCCGTGGCGCTACACCTATTGCATTGCAGAAAACGAGGTGGAGAGTCCCTGGCCATCCTATGCGAGCTCCAAGGGCTTCAGTCACAAGGAAAATGTGGTTACCGCCATTCCCCTCGAGGGCCCCGTGCTCGTCTGGGACGACGCGAGCGAGACGCCCGAGCGCCTCGTCGTCGCCATCGCCGACATGATGGCGGCGATCGGGGGCGGCAACATCTTCCGCCAGGCGGAGATGGCTGTGGCGCTAAGCCCGCAGCACGCCGAGGTATTCGCCAGGGCCGGGCTCTCCCGTGCTGACGTGCACGCGATGCTGATCTCCCGCGCCGTCCGGCGCCTCGGGGACATCAAGCGCGGTGGCATCTGGCGCGGGGCGGCCGGGGCGGCACGGTGGCCTTTCAGGATCGACCTCGCCAACGATGACGCCCTGGTGCCGGCGATTGGTGATCCCGGCGATCTCCACCTTATCGTTGCTGGCGGGTCGGGCTCGCCAAGCACCCTTGTGATGCACGGCATCACGGTCGCCAGCCGGGCGGTCAGCCGGACTTTCACGCCATGAACGACTGATTTGCGATTCGGGAGACCCGGCTTTGGACTGAAAGAAAGTTGATCCAGGGCAAAACGTTCTTCGCCTCGTCCTGTCATAAAAGCGACGTAGCATAAGAACGAACGCGCAGTGTGGGGCGTGTCCGAAATCCCCTGAAAAGAGAAAGGGTGGGCATGAACCGTACGGCAGCGAGGATCCTTTTCGTAACCCCCGAGCTCGCTCCTTGGGCGAAGGCAGGCGGGCTTGGCGAGGTTTCGCGGGACCTGCCCCGCGCGCTTGCCGCTGCCGGTCTGGACGTGCGAATCCTCGTGCCGGCGTTTCCGGCGCTGACGGCAGCGCTTCCGGATTTGCGCTGCGTGGCGGAGTTTCCCGCTCCCGGCGGGGCGCTGGCGCCGGCGCGGCTGCTCCAGGCCTCCCACTCACCACCGATCTATCTCGTCGAGTGCGCGCACTACTACGAGCGCGCCGGGCTCTACCAGTCGCCCGCGGGAAACGACTGGCCCGACAACCACTTGCGCTTCAGCCTGCTCGCGCGCATCGCCGCCATCCTCGGCGGCG
This sequence comes from Burkholderiales bacterium, assembly GCA_035620515.1. Lineage (GTDB taxonomy): Bacteria > Pseudomonadota > Gammaproteobacteria > Burkholderiales > SG8-41 > SG8-41. Next base: position 2,191 of record DASPGR010000127.1, read on the forward strand.
CGGGCAGCCCGCTCGACTGGCAGCCGCACGTCGTCCACTGCCATGACTGGCAGACGGGGCTCACGCCCGCGTATCTCGCTCACCGGGACGGTGGGCGGGCGGCGAGCGTGATGACCGTGCACAACCTGGCCTATCAGGGCGTTTTCCCGCCCCACGTCCTCGACGAGATGGGCATGCCGCGCGAAGCGTTCACGGTTGACGGGCTCGAATACTACGGCAACGTCTCGCTGCTCAAGGCGGGGCTTAGCTATGCGACGCGCATCACGACAGTCAGTCCGACCTACGCACGGGAGATCCTTCAGCCCGAGCTGGGATTCGGGCTCGATGCGCTGCTGCGACGACGCGCGGGAGACCTCAGCGGGATTTCGAACGGCATCGATCTGGAGCAGTGGGACCCTTCGCGCGATCCGCACCTCGAACGGACCTACGACGCCGGCCATTTCGACGGCAAGCTCCAGAACAAGCTGGCCCTGCAGCGGGAGCTGGGCTTGCCCATCGCGCGCGATGTGCCGCTGCTCGGGATCGTGAGCCGCCTCGTGTGGCAAAAGGGCATCGACCTCCTGGTCAGCGCAGCGCCCGCGATCGTCGCGATGGGCGCGCAAATCGTCGTTCATGGCGACGGAGACCGTGACCTCGAACAGGCGCTCCGAGATCTTGCAATGCGCCATCCGCGCGACATCGCAGTGCGGATCGGTTTCGACGAGCGCCTCAACCACCGTCTCGTGGCCGGGGCCGACGCTTTTCTCCTGCCCTCGCGCTACGAGCCGTGCGGCCTGACGCAGCTCCACAGCATGCGCTACGGGACCTTGCCCGTGGCCCATGCCACGGGAGGGCTCACGGACTGGGTGGTGGATGTCCACGCAGAAACACTACGCAACGGAACGGCGACGGGATTCTCTTTTGCGCCGCTTACGGTGCCCAATCTTGTCGCAACCGTCGAGCGGGCGCTCGATACTTACCGGGCGCCGGTTCTGTGGCGGACCCTGCAGCGGCATGCGATGTCCCGCGAGTGCGGCTGGACCGCCTCCGCGGCTTCTTACTGCGAGGTTTATCGTGCGGCCGCGGGCGACCGCTGGCCGCGCCTGACCGGAGCGGACAGGCCCGTCGCGCGTTCAACGCCGCGTGTTCGACGCGCCGCAGCCGGCAGCGCGACTGTGCAGCGCGCCCCCGTTCAGGACAGCAGCGGCTTGTAGCGGATGCGGTGCGGGCGGGCGCCCTCTTCGCCCAGGCGCCGGCGCTTGTCGGCCTCGTACTCCTGGTAATTGCCCGCGAAGAACACGCATTGCGAGTCGCCCTCGAAGGCGAGGATGTGGGTCGCGATGCGGTCGAGAAACCAGCGATCGTGGGAAATAACGAGCGCTGAGCCCGGGAATTCGAGCAAGGCCTCTTCCAGCGCGCGCAACGTTTCGACATCGAGATCGTTCGAGGGCTCATCGAGAAGCAACACGTTCGCACCGGCAAGAAGCGCCTGCGCGAGATGCAGCCGCCCGCGCTCGCCGCCCGAGAGGCTCGCCACCCGCTTCTGCTGGTCCGGACCCTTGAAATTGAATCGTCCCAGGTAGGCGCGCGAGGGCATCTCGAAGCGGCCCACGTTGATGATGTCGCGCCCGCCCGAGATCGCCTCCCAGGCGGTCTTGTCTCCCGGCAGGGCGTCGCGCGACTGCTCGACGCGGGCGAGCTTCACGGTGGGGCCGATCGTCACCTTCCCCGAGTCCGGACGCTCCTCACCCGCAATCATGCGGAAGAGCGTCGTCTTGCCCGCGCCGTTGGGCCCGATGATGCCGACGATGGCACCGGGGGGGACCGTGAAGGAGAGCTTGTCGATCAGCAGGCGGTCGCCATACCCCTTTGAGACATTCTCGAACGCGATGACGCTGTCGCCCAGGCGGTCCGCGACGGGAATGAAAATCTCCTGCGTCTCGTTGCGCTTCTGGTACTCGTGGGAGGCGAGCTCCTCGAAGCGGGTGAGGCGCGCCTTGGCCTTCGTCTGCCGGCCTTTCGGGTTCTGGCGCACCCATTCGAGCTCTTTCGCGATGGCCTTCTGGCGCGCGCTCTCGGCGGCCTCTTCTTGCTTGAGCCGCGTCTCTTTCTGCTCGAGCCACGAGCTGTAGTTGCCTTTCCACGGAATGCCGTAGCCGCGGTCGAGCTCGAGTATCCACTCCGCCGCGTTGTCGAGAAAGTAGCGGTCGTGCGTGACCGCGATCACGGTGCCCGGGAATTTCTGCAGGAACTGCTCGAGCCAGGCCACGCTTTCGGCGTCGAGGTGGTTGGTGGGCTCATCGAGCAGCAGCATGTCGGGCCGGGAAAGGAGCAGTCGGCAGAGCGCTACGCGGCGCTTTTCTCCGCCGGAGAGATGCTCGATGCGCGCGTCCCAGGGCGGCAGGTTGAGCGCATCGGCCGCGATCTCGAGCTGGCGCTCGACCTCGCCACCGGCCGAGGCGACGATGGCTTCGTAATGGGCCTGCTCCGCCGCCAGGCGGTCGAAGTCGGCGTCGGGCTCGGCATAGGCAGCGTAGATCGCCTCGAGCTTGCGCTTCGCCTCGAGAACCTCACCGAGCCCTTCTTCGACGGCTTCGCGCACGGTCTTCCCGGGATCGAGCTGCGGCTCCTGTGGGAGAAATCCGACGCGCATATCCGGCATGGGAACCGCCTCGCCGTCGAAATCGGCGTCGTCGCCCGACATGATGCGCAGGAGTGTCGACTTGCCCGCGCCGTTCAACCCCAGCACGCCGATCTTGGCGCCCGGGAAAAACGAGAGCGAAATGTCCCTCAATATGGCGCGCTTGGGCGGAACGATCTTGCCCACCCCGCGCATCGTGTAGACGTACTGAGCCATCTCAA
>DASPGR010000128.1:0-4374 GCA_035620515.1 Burkholderiales bacterium
AGCTCGTCCCCGGACCATCGCAGGATCTTCAATCGCCACGCGGCAACCCGCGCTTGTTCGGCCTTAGTCATTGCCCTTTACCCCAGGTTGATTAGCCTTGAGAAAGAGCTGAATATGTCACGCTTCTATTGGGATTTCACACTCGGGCAGGAGGGGAGAAACCCGGCTCACCCTCGGGCAGGAGGGGAGTCAGCGCTCGTTGGAAAGCTCTTTCTGAAGGTCTTCCAGGTCGTCGAGCACACGGACGAACCGCCGCCCGAACGGCGTAAACGTGTATTCGACCCGCGGCGGGATCTCGGGATAGGCGCGCCGCTCCAGAATCCCGAACTCGACGTTCTTGCGCAGGCAATCGTTGAGCACTTTCTTGGTGAGGCCTTCCACGCAGCGCACCATCTCGCCCGGGCGCTGCACGCCGCGCGTGAGGAGCCCGTACACGGTCAGTGACCACTTGCACCGGTAGATGGTCTCGACCATGCGGGCCGCGCGCTCGGGCGGCGACTTCCGCGAGAGCCGCAAAGCCTTCAAATGTTTCGATTGCTGCAACATTTACCCAAAAGTGCCCGGGGCACCGGTTCGTGCCCGCTTTTCAATCGCTGCAGGGCGTTCTAATTTCTCCCGCGTATGCCGGTCGGCGGCGTCTCCCTGAACACGCCACCCCTTCAAGGGCATACGCTATCGCCCTGGCAAAGGGCGCGTCAAGCTGAGGAGTGTGGATATGCTAAATACGATGGAAAAGGCAGAGCTCAAGAACTTCGGCAAGCCGGATGAAGTGCGGGAGTTTCCCAAGGGGCGGCTGGAGTTGATCAAGGTGGGCGGAGCGATGATCGGGCGCGCCATCTTCGAGCCGGGCTGGCGCTGGTCAACGTCGGTGCAGCCGCTGGTGAAGACCAAGAGTTGCGAGGCGCCGCATTTCCAGTACCACGTCTCCGGCGTGCTGAAGATCGCCATGGACGACGGCACCGAGCTCGAGTGCCGCCCCGGTGACATATCGCTCCTTCCTTCGGGCCACGACGCCTGGGTCGTCGGAAAGGAGCCGGCCGTGGTGGTGGACTTCCAGGGAATGGTCGACTACGCCAAGAGCGCTCACTGATCATCGTCATGGCGGCGCCGCGGTCGAGCCGCGCACGACGAGTTCCACCGGCAATTCCACGCGCGCCTCGAAGGACTCGCCCGCCAGACGGGCGATGAGATGCTGCGCCGCGTAGGCGCCGAGATCCGCGGTCGGGAAATGCACGGTGGTGAGCCCCGGGGGGACGGCCGCCGCGATTTCCATGTCGTCGAAGCCGGTGAGCGAGATCTCGCCCGGCACGGCGAGACCCAGGGCGCGGCATTCGGCCAGTGCGCCGATCGCGAGGACATCGTTGCCGCAGATCACCGCGGTCGGCCTGGGTGTCGCCTGCAGCAGCTCGCGCATGCCCTCGCGTCCGCCGCCGAGGGCATAGGGCTTCTCGACGAGGCGCCCCGGTCCCAGCGCGAGCCCGCGCTCGGCCAGCGCTTCGCGTACGCCCTCCACGCGTTCCCGCGCACGCTCGTTCCCGGCGGCGATGCCGGCAATCATGGCGAACTCGCGGTGGCCGAGATCGAGCAGATGGCGCGTGACGCGGATCGCGGCAGCACGGTTGTCGAACCCGATGCAGGGATGGCGCGCGTTCGCATCGAGAGCCCAGGTCAGCACGTAGGGAACCTGGTGCGTCTCGATCATGCGGAAAACGCTCGGGTGGTGGGAAGTCCCGAGCAGCACCAGCCCGTCCACGCCACGCTCGATCAGTGCGCGCGTGACGCGCGCCTCCACCTCGGCGTCGAACTCGTGGCTGGCGAGAAGCAGCGTGTAGCCCGCCTCGTCGAGCGTCTTCTGAAGGGCGTGAACGGTGTTGGCGAAAATCGCATTGTCGAGAGTGGGAATCACTGCACCGATCGTGCGCGTGCGGCGCGAGGCGAGTGCGCGCGCCGCGCCGTGGGCAACGTATCCGAGCGCCTGCACCGCCTGCCGGATGCGGGCGGCTGTGGCGGGCTTCACCTTGTCGGGCCGCGTCAGCGCACGCGAGACGGTCGCCGGCGATACCTTGGCGAGCCGCGCCACATCGGCAAGCTTGACGGTCCTGTGCTCGGAAGCTGGCTTCACGGCGCTTGCCCGGTTTCAGGATGGCGCAAGAGCCTAGCAACAAGGCCCCCGGAGTGCAAGCGCTTTCATTGAGGCGCGACGGCCTGTTGGGTGTGCGATGACCTGTTAGACTCCAAACGCGGGCGCCGGTCGCTGCGGCGGGCGCACCGGCAACCGATACGACGCCCACCTTGAGCACAGCGCGCGCGATTCCTCCGGCCTGGGCGCTCGGTTTCCTCTTCGCGATCTTCACGTTCTCCGGTTTTGCCGGGCTCATCTACGAGTCCATCTGGAGCCACTACCTCAAGCTCTTCCTGGGTCACGCGGGCTATGCCCAGACGCTCGTGCTCGCCATATTCATGGGCGGCATGGCGGCCGGCGCGTGGCTGGCGGGTCGATATTCGGGCGGCTGGCGCAATCTCCTTCTCGGCTATGCGATCGTCGAGGCCGTCATCGGCGTCATCGCCCTTGGCTTTCATCCCCTCTTCGTCGCCGTTACCGGCGCTGCGTTCGAAAGCCTTCTGCCCGCCCTGGGCACGCCGGCCGCAGCGGCTCTCGCGAAGTGGTCGCTCGGCGCCGCGCTGATCCTGCCGCAATCGGTACTGCTCGGAATGACCTTTCCGCTCATGAGCGGGGGCGTCATCCGGCGCTATCCCGAGGCACCCGGCTCCGCACTGGCCATGCTCTATTTCACCAACAGCCTCGGTGCCGCCGTGGGCGTGCTCGTGGCCGGGTTCGTCCTGATCGCCCGCTTCGGGCTTCCAGGCACGGTCGAGTTTGCGGGCGCAATGAATCTCGCGCTTGCGGCGCTCGTCCTCATCCTTGCTCGAGTCGTGGCGCCCGAAACCGCACCGATACGTCCCGCCCAGGCGACCCCTGCCGATCGCGGATATCTCTACCTGATGCTCACGGTGGCCGCGCTGACCGGCGCCGCCTCCTTCATCTACGAGATCGCGTGGATCCGCATGCTGACGCTCGTTCTGGGCAGCGCCACGCATTCCTTCGAGCTCATGCTCTCGGCGTTCATCCTGGGGCTCGCCTGCGGCGGGCTGTGGATACGCCGGAGGATCGACCGCCTTGCTGAGCCGCGGCGATTCCTGGGCTACGTCCAGGTGACGATGGGGCTTGCCGCCCTCGCGACGCTTCCCCTCTACGGCAAGACCTTCGAGCTCATGCAGTGGACGCTTGCCGCGGTCGAGCGCAGCGAGAGCGGCTATGCGCTCTTCCATGTCGTGAGCCACGCGCTCTCGCTCGCCGTCATGTTCCCCGCGACCTTCTGCGCCGGTATGACGCTGCCGCTCATCACCTACGCCCTTCTCAAGCGCGGCCGCGGCGAGGGCGCGATCGGAGCCGTCTACGCCGCCAACACCTTCGGGGCCATCCTCGGCGTCATCTTCGCCGCCCACATCGGGCTGCCCTCGCTCGGCTTGAAGGGCACGGTCCTCGCGGGCGCCGCGATCGACGTCGCGCTGGGGCTTGTGCTCCTGTGGGCCGTGGCCGGCTATACGCTGCGCTTCGCTTCGGTCGCGACCGGCGTGGCCGTCGCGTTCGTGCTCGCGCTCGGCGCGGTCCGCCTCGACGCCTACAAGCTCATGTCGGGCGTCTATCGTTACGGCGACCTCTACAGCGCCGAGGATGCGCGCATTCTCTACTACAAGGACGGCCGCACGGCGTCGGTCAGCCTGGTCGATTTCTCGGAGGGGCGCTCGATCCGCACCAACGGCAAGTCTGACGGCGGCGTCAACATGATGGGCGGGCGTCTCGTCGACGAGATGACGATGGCCCTCACGGCAGCGCTCCCGCTCGCGCTGAAGCCCGAAGCCCGGCGCGTCGCGGTGATCGGCATCGGCACCGGCATGACGACGCATACGCTGCTCGCGAGCCGTGCTCTCGAGGCCGTGGACACGATCGAGATCGAGCCGGCCATGGTCGAGGCCTCGCGCGGATTCGCGCCGCGCAACGCCGCCGCCTTCAGCGATTCCCGCAGCCGCCTCTACGTCGACGACGCAAAAACCTTCTTCAGCACGCACAACCGCCGCTACGACGTGATCGTCTCGGAGCCGTCCAATCCCTGGGTGAGCGGGGTCGCGAGCCTGTTCTCCGTGGAGTTCTATCGCGCCGCGCGCCGCCACCTCGAGCCCGACGGCATCCTGGTGCAATGGCTGCAGCTCTACGAATTCGACATGGCACTGCTTGCCTCGGTCATGCGCGCGCTCGCCGAGGTGTTTCCCGACTACGTCGTCTATGCGGCGGACGACAACGACCTGCTGGTT
>DASPGR010000129.1:0-10630 GCA_035620515.1 Burkholderiales bacterium
GACCAACTTCACGACGCACTGGACGCAGTTCGTCATGAATCTCAACATGACCTCGGGCCGCAACCCGAACGCGGAGGGCATCAAGAAGCAGCTCGAGATCATGTACAGCCACCGCTATCCCTTCGACGGCCCGTTCTACCACGAGCGCTCGGCCGGGGCGCGGCTCGACCGGGTGAAGATCCCGGCCTACTTCGGCTCGGGCTGGTACATGAACGAACTCCATCTCAAGGGCGCGTTCGACGGCTACAACGGTACCGGCGCGATCGCGAAGCGCTTGCTGGTTGGCCCGCGCCCGTGGCCGCTGCGCCCGTGGGCCGGCTACCACCACGAGATGCTGCGCTGGTACGACCATTGGCTGAAGGGGATGGACACGCGCGTGATGGAAGGCGCGCCAATCCAGCTCTACATCCATGGCGAAGACCGGTGGCGCGCGGAGCACGAGTGGCCGCTCAAGCGCACGCAATCGCGCGAGTACTACCTCGGCGGACCGGCGGGCGGCCGGGAAGGAAAGTTGCTCGAAGCGGCAGGGCCGGAGCAGGCGCGGCGACTCGAGTTCGACGGGCTCTCCACCGAGGCGACGCTTGGCGAGCCGAGGCTCGTCTATCGGACGGAGCCGCTCGCGAACGAGATGGAGCTGACCGGTCCGCTGGCGCTTTATCTCAACGCCTCATCCACGGCTGCGGACATCGACTGGCTGGTTTGGGCGGCGGACGAAGCGCCCGACGGGAAGCATCGGGAGCTCTGCAAGGGATGGCTCCGCGCGTCGCACCGCAAGGTCGATCCCGCGCGTTCCACGCCCGCCAAGCCGTACCATTCGCACCTCCAAGCCGAGCCGATGAAGCCCGGCACGACCTACGAGTTCCCGATCGAGATCTGGCCGGTGTGCAACCTCTTCAAGCGGGGACACCGCATCCGCCTCGAGATCGCAAACTCCGACTCGATCATCGCGGCGAGCGGCAGGCCGCACGTGACGATCAGGGCGCGGGCGACCAACACCATTCACGAAGGCGGGTCGAAGCCCTCCCGTCTCCTCGTGCCGGTGATTCCGCGCTGATTACTGCGGCTCGATGCCGGCCGCCTTGGCGACCCGATTCCACCTCTCGATCTCCAGCCGGACCCAGCGGGTGAATTCCTCGCTCGACGTCGGCTTCGGTTCGCCGCCGATCTCGATCATGCGTTTTTGCACGGCGGGAATTTTAAGAACGTCGGCAATGTCGTCCTGGATGCGCTTGACGACGGCAGGCGGCGTGCCGCGTGGCACGAACATGCCGAACCACGCGATGGCCTCGAAGCCGGGGGCGGCCTCCGCCATGGGCGGCGCGCTGGGGTAAAGGGGCGTGCGCTCGCGGGCGCACACGCCGATCACTTTCGCGCGGCCGGACTGCACCGTCCCCATCACCGAGCTGATCGCGGCGATGCCGAGCGGCACGTGTCCTCCCATGACATCGAGCTGGAGCGGCCCCGCACCCTTGTACGGCACGGGCGTGATCTTCACCTTGGCGAGCGAAAAGAAGGAATGCGCCGGGAGCGTATTTCCCGGCGTGCCCATCGTGAGCTCCCCGGGGCGGGCACGGGCGAGCGCGACGAGCTCCTTCGGCGTGTTCACGGGCAGCGACGGGTGCGCGAAGATCATCTGCGGCGAGACGGTGACGAGCGTCACCGGCACGAGATCGTTCAGCGGATCGTAGGGGAGCCTCTTGAACGTGGTTGGGGCGTACGCGTACTGCGTGGAGCTGAAGAGCATCGTGTGCCCGTCGGGAACGCTTTTTGCGACGTAGTCGGTGCCGACCGTCGAATTCGCGCCCGGGCGCGGCTCGATGATGACGCGCTGCTTCCAGCGCTCCGAGAGGTACGGCACCATCACGCGCGCGGTGATATCGCTGCTCCCGCCGAGCGAGAAGGGGATGACGATCCGCACCACCTTGCCCGGGAATTGCTGCGCAAATGCGCAACCGGCGGAAAAAAACAGCATTGAAGCGACGAACGCAACCCAACGCCTGTCAAGCATGGCTTTTCTCCTCCCATGAGCGCCTCCCCGTTTTTTCGTGGCGCGTGGAGTAGCGGGGCGCTATAAGTTAGGCCGGCGAACTGAGAAAGGCAAGTCGAAAAGCGAACAAATCGACCCGGGTGTCAACGCTTTGCTTTCGCCTTTAGTGGAGCTTCGGCTTTCGAAGATAGTCGTTGCGGTCGCCCGACTTGACCGTGATGTGGAGGACATCTCCGCCGCGCGAGAGCGTGAGGGGCACATCGACTCCGGCCGCGCCCAGCCCCCACACGGTCCGGAAAAATTCCGCCAGACCGTGCACGCGTGTGGAGCCGACGCTCAACACGAGATCCCCGATGTGGATGCCGGCGCGGCTTGCCGGACCGCCGGGTGAGAGCCTTGCGACCACGAGCTGGCCCCCCGGGTCCTGCGTGGACATTCCAAGCCACGGTCGTGGCGGATTCGGGCTGCGGCCGGTTTTCAGCATGGCGTTGAGAATCGGGTCGAGGAGATCGATCGGAACGAACATGTTGACGTGAAGCGGCTCACCGTTCACCTCGCGCTGCACCAGCAGCGAGCCGATGCCGACCACATTGCCCAGCGCATCGAGCAGCGCCGCGCCGCCCCATTGCGGATGCGCCGGCGCCGTGAAGAGCGCCTCGTCGAGCACGTATTCCCAGTAGCCGGCGAACTCGTGCTTCGCGATCACCCGGGTCTTGAGCGAGTGCGCCCGCCCGCCATGGCCGATCACGAATGCCGAATCGCCGACGTTGACTTCGGCTGCGCTCCCGCGCTCCAGGTGGGGGACAGCCAGCTTGGCGAGGGGCTGGATGAGGCCGAACCCGGTCGCCTGGTCATAGGCCAGGGGATAGCCCGGCACCAGAACACCGCGATTGGTCGTCAGCCATATCTGCGTTGCCTCATTGATGAGGTAGCCGATCGTGAGCACGAGGCCGTCATCGCGGATCGCAACGCCGTAGCCCGCCCGCTCGGTGCCGAGGTTGGCCGCGGACTGCGCATCCTCCGGAATCTCGGCGCGAACCAGCACGACCGCATCGAACGCGCGCTCGAGGTCGAACTGGGTCTCGTCGTGCTTCGGCTGAACGGCCTCCGGAAATGCCCAGAGCTGTTCTTCAGACATGCCGTAATTCTAGCCGCAGATGCACGCGGATACACAGATACAATTCACCCATCACCCATCACCCATCACCGATCACCGATCACGGTTTTCTCGGGAAGGACCGCCATGGCCAGACTGAAACGCATCACGGGCAAGAACGACGTTCCCGCCGAGCATCACCCGATCGTGGACGCAGTCGTCCAGAGCCGCGGGGCGGTGCAGGGACCGTTCACGATGCTCCTGCACTGTCCTCCGCTCGCGGAGCGCGTGATGCGCCTGGGCGCCTATGTTCGCTTCGAGGGCAAGCTCGATCACCGCGTGCGCGTGCTCGCCGCGCTGACCGCCGCGCGGGAACTCGACGCGGCATATGTGTGGGGCGCCCAGACCGGCCAGGCGCGAAAGCACGGCGTGCCCGAGGGGACCATCGCCGCGATCCGCGAGAAGCACTCGCGGGGTCTGCCGCCGGGGGATGCCCAGATCGTGGAATTCACCCGCGATCTCATCCGCAAGCACCGGGCGGATGACGCGAGCGTGAAGGCGCTCCGCGAGAGGTTCGGCGACGAGCAGTTCATCGAGCTCACCGGGACAATCGGCTATTACAGTATGCTTGCGATGACGGTGAACGCGTGCGAGCTGGAGGCGTCGCCGGGCGCCGACACGCTCTGATGGGCAATGCGAAGAAGAACAGTTTTAATGCACAGGAGGAAGCCATGTTGATCGTTGATTCGCAGATCCACATCTGGAAGAACGGGAAGATGAGCGCGCACCACCGCCAGATTCCGAGCTACCTGGCGGAGGACGCGCTCGCCGAGATGGCGCAGGCGGGCGTTGACTGCGCGGTGATCCATCCGCCGAGCGCGTTCGGTGAGCCGGCCAACGAGCTTGCCGTCGAGGCCGTGCGAAAATATCCGGACAAGTTCTGCATCCTGGGGCACTTTGACCTCAAGAGCCCCGATCGCGAGAAAATCGTCGCGCGCTGGCGCGAGCGGCCGGGCATGCTCGGGTTTCGCTTCACCTTCAACCAGCCGCACGAGAGCACGTGGTGGACCGACGGCACGCTCGACTGGTTCTGGCCGGCCTGCGAGAAGGCGGGACTGGTGGTCGGGCTCCTCGCGACCGGCGAGAACATCAAGGTGCTGGGAAGGATCGCGGAACGGCATCCCGGGCTGAAGCTCAACATCGATCACATCGGGCGCGGCGGCGGCCGGGCCGACAGGAAGGACGACGCGGCCTACGCCGACCTGAAGGACATGCTCGCCCTCGCAAAGCTTCCGAATGTCGGCGTCAAGCTGTCGGGTGCGCCGAGCACTTCGAGCCAGCCCTATCCGTACAAGAATATCCACGGTTACCTCAAGAGAATCGTGGATACGTTCGGGCCCGATCGCTGCTTCTGGGGCACCGACATCACGCGCATGCCTTGCTCCTATCGCCAGTGCGTGACGATGTTTACCGAAGAAATGAGCTGGCTGAAGGGGCGGGACCTCGAGCGGGTCATGGGCGGGGCGTTCGTCGACTGGCTCGGCTGGAAGCGCTGACACGGGGGAGAAAAATGCCAACTGTCGAGAAGAACGGCGCCACGATTTACTACGAAGTGCACGGCAAGGGTTTTCCCATCCTGACTTTCGCGCCGGCGGGCGTGAAGTCGACCATCGCGGCGTGGAGCACGCCGAGCGCACCGATCAATCCCGTCACCGAGTTTGCCTCGAGCTACCGCGTGATCGTGATGGACCAGAGGAATGCCGGTGGCAAGTCACGCGCGCCGATCACCGCGAAGGACGGCTGGCACTCGTTCACGTCCGACCACATTGCGGTGCTCGACGATTTGAAGATCGAGCGTTGCCACCTCTACGGCCAGTGCATCGGCGGCTCGTTCATCATGAGCCTGCTCAAGGCGCAGCCGCAACGCGTTGCAAGCGCAGTGCTTGCGCAGCCCATCGGGCGCGTGGGGCCATTGAAGCCGGGGCGCGCCGCACGCTTCGACGAGTGGGCGAAAGGCCTCACCGACCACCCCGAGGCAAGCGAGGCCGCGCTCGAAGGTCTCTACCAGAACCTTTACGCGCGGGGTTTCCTCTACAGCGTCGACCGCGAGTTCGTCAAAAGCTGCAAGACGCCGTGCATGGTGCTGGCGGGGAACGACGAGGCGCATCCCTACCCGATTTCGGAAGAGACCGCGAAGCTCTTGCCCAACGCGGAATTCATTCCCGACTGGAAAACGGGCGCGGCACTCGAGGCGGCGAAGGAGCGCGTGAAGGAGTTTCTTGCCAAACACACCCCGGCGACCTGATGATCATTCAGTGGAACCAGACGCGATCGCGCGCGGCGGCGACCAGCGCTTGCGCATCGGCCGTATCGATGCGGCTCAGATCGGCAAGCGCCTGCGCGGCCGCTGCCCAGCTCTGCTCGCGCCGGCTCGAGCCGACGCGCACGATAGCGGCGAGCAGGGTTGCAACCGCGACCTCCAGCTCGCCCGTGGTGGGTGCCGGTTTGCGCTCGCGCGCGGGTGTTCTCAACCAGCCCCTGAGCGTTCCGAAAATAGCGCGCAGCAGCCTGCCTCCATGTGTGGTCATGGCTCCACCCGAAACGATTTTGCGACCCCACGGGGTCGCGGGCCGGGCAAGTTATCGCGGCGGGCTTAAGCAGAACTTAACCCCCGAAAGACGCCACGGCGAAGACGCAAAGGACGTGAAGAACTTGCGATGATCGGCTCGTTGATTCCGGTTTTGCTTCTGCTGCTGCCGGCTGCGGCGGCGCTCGCGCAGGCGGATGGCGGGAACGCCGCGAGTTGCGGCGAGCTGGTGACGGTCGAAACGCACGAGCGCACAACGACGCTCTATGCGCTCGCGCAGCCGCGGCCCGCGACAGCGGCGGGGGCCCGCGTTGCCCTGGTTCTGCTCGCGGGCGGCGGCGGCCACCTGAACTTCGATGACCGTGGCTGTCCCCGCGCGCTCAAAGGCAATTCGCTGGTGCGCATGCTTCCGCTCTTCCACAGCGCGGGATTTATCACCGCGTTGGTAGATGCTCCGTCCGATCATCCGGGAGAGGACGGGCTTGCCGGCTTCCGGATCGCGGCCGAGCACGCCGAAGACCTGGGCAAGGTGATCGCGGACGTGCGGCGGCGCACGAAGGCGTCGGTCTGGCTTGTCGGCACCAGCCGGGGCACGATCTCCGCGGTCAACGCGGCCGCCCGCCTTTCCGGGCCCGCCGCGCCCGACGGCCTGGTGCTTACCTCCGCCCTGACGTCGGGCTACAGCGGCGGACGCAAGAACTGGATGGCCAACACGGTATTCGATCGTCCCCTGGAGTCCATCCGGGTGCCGGTCCTGGTCGTGGGGCACGCTGAGGACAAGTGCGTGCGCACGCCGCCCGACCTGATGGGCAACATCACCGCGCGGACCGGGAGCGCACGCGAGCAGGTCGTCACCGTCACCGGCGGTCCAGGCGAGCCCGGACCGCAGAGCGTTCACGCCTGCAGGGGCCGCTCCCCGCACGGCTACCTCGGTCAGGAAGCCGATGTGGCTGCGGGAATTGCCCGCTTCATCGGCGGGGGCACGTATTAGGCGAGGGACGCCCGCACTGGAATGCCGCAAGGGCCTGATAACGGCTCAAGACCGGCGATTCAGGCCAGTCACCTTTCACAAGTTTCTGTCCCCGGTACTACGCCGGTGCTAGGATGATGGCGGGCCGGCACGACCGGGCCGACGAACTGGCGGGCCGGCACGACCGGGCCGACGAACATCCAAATCGTGGAGGATCAAATGAGACACAAGGTATGGGCGCTGGCGGCAGCCGGCGCGGCGATTGCGTTGAGCGCTCCGGTTCTCTCCATTGCGGCGCAGTGGCCGGAGAAGTCAGTGCGCCTCCTGGTGCCGTTTCCGCCGGGCGGCGGGACCGACATCCAGGCGCGGATTCTGTCCACCGCGTTCCAGAACAGCACAGGCCAGAGGTTCATCATCGACAACCGGACAGGCGCTTCGGGTCTCATTGCAACCCAGATTGCCGTGGAGTCCCCGCCCGACGGCTATACCGTGCTCTTCACCTCGGGCAGCATCGCGCCCGTCAAGACGCTCTTCGCGAAGCGCATCAAGTTCGACATGTTCACCGATCTCGAGCCCATCAGCCTGGTGTCGCAGACCCCGCTCGTGCTCACGGTGCATCCGAGCGTGCCGGCGAAGTCGGCGAAGGAGCTGATCGCGCTGGCGAAGCGCACGCCGAAGATGAACGTCGGCGGCAACACCGCGGGCACCACCGCCCATCTGACAGCGGAAATGGCGAACCAGCGCTTCGGTCTCAACTCCACCGTGATCACCTATCGTGGCGGCGGACCGGCCGTGATTGCGCTCATCTCGGGCGAGATCGACTACATCTTCGGCACCGCGCCCTCGATCATGCCGCACATCCGGAGCGGCCGCGCGAGGGGGCTGGCGGTGACGACGAAGACGCGGTCCTCGGCGCTCCCGGACCTGCCCACGATGGACTCGATGTACCCCGGATTCATATCCTATAACTGGTACGCGATGTTCTACGCGAAAGGCACGCCGAAACAGATCGTGGACCGGATGAACTCGGAGATCAGGAAGGCTCTCGCCACCTCCGAGATCAAGGCTTTCTATCCGAAGCAGGCGCTCGATCCCGTCGGCAGCAGCCCTGAAGAGCTGAGCCGTTTCTTCAAGGAGGAGGTCGAGAAGTACGCGAAGGTGATCAAGGCCGCCAACATCCGGCTCGAGTAAGCGGGCGCGCGGCGCCCGACACTCACCGCCTGCCGCGCCTGAATCGCGGGCGGGTCGCCCGTTTGCTCGCAATGAAGCCGCAGATGAACTGCGGCACGGACAGTATCGCCATGGCGACGATGGCGAGCGGCCACATATTGAGAGAGCCGCCGCCCAGCGCGAGCGCGAGGGCCTGGCCGGCCGCCATGGCGAGCGTCCAGCGCCACGTCCTTCGGGGAAAAACGTAGCTGATCCCGTAGATCAGTGCGCACATCACGGGGATTCCCACGGTGAAATAGTAGCCGGAATCCCAAGCCTCCCTTTTTCCCGTTGCGATCGTGATCGCGAGGCACACCAGGAAGCCGGAGAGCGCGGCAGCCGCGTAGGGTAGATAGTCGCTCTTCGCGCCACCCGGACGGGCATCAGCGGCTGTCGAGGGCGGGTTGTGCTCGGGATGTGATGGCAGCGCCATCCGCGAATAGTACGGCCAACCGGGCCGCCAAGGAATACAACAATCGCACGCGTTGGCGCCGACCGGCTGTGCTACGCTCACGCGGCTTTTCCGCTGAGGAATCCGCATGAAAACGATCGATATTCACGCCCACGTCGTCCCTCAGTCCCTGTGGCAGGCCATCGAAGCGAAGAAGGACTGGCACGGCTTCCGCCACGAGCCCGGCGAGGGCCTCGGCACGCTGGTGGGCGGCGGCATGCGCACGGGATTCACCACGCCCAAGGTGCGCTTCACGGTGGAGGAGCGCCTGAAGGACATGGACGAGCAGAAGGTCGACGTCCAGGTGCTCTCGATCCACACACCCTTTGTCGGCTATCACCTCGGGGCGGCGGATGGGCTTGCTCTTGCGCGCGAAGTAAACGACGAGATCGGGGCAACAGTGCGTGGGAACTCCGGTCGCCTCGCGGGGCTAGCGACGCTGCCCGTGCAGGACGTTAAGGCCGCGATCGGCGAGCTCGAGCGCGCGGTGACGAAGCTCGGGTTGAAGGGGGCCTCGCTCGACACGCAGGTGAACGGCGAGCAGTGGGACGAGCCGAAGTTTCTTCCGTTCTTCAAGGCCGCCGAGAGCATGGGGGCGGTGCTCTTCTACCATCCGCAGCCGCAGAACAACTTCCTGATGCGGCGGATCAATCGCCACGGGCTTTTCAACAGCCTCGGCGTGATCCTGGACGACGCGATCGTAACGGCCGTGCTGATCTGCGGCGGCGTGCTCGAGAAGTGCCCGGATCTCAAGGTCTGCATCGCGCACGGCGGCGGCCCCGCGTGCTACGCGATGGGCAGGCTCGACCGCAACTGGCACGGGCGGCCGCAGTCGCGCAGCACGCCGCAGCCGCCGAGCGCCTACCAGAAAAAACTCTATTACGACACGGTGGTCGGGAGCGAGGAGGCGCTTCGCTTCCTCATCGACCGCGTGGGTGCAGACCGCGTTGTCCTCGGGAGCGACTGGCCGTTCGTCCCGTGGCACCCCTCGCCGGTCGCGTGGGTGCAGGGCCTCAAGTCCCTGACGCCCGACGAGAAGGAGAAAATCCTCTGGAAGAACCTTGCGGCCCTGCTCGACATACGTTAGGGGCGATGCGTGATGGGTAACGCGAAACACCCATCACTCATCACCCATCACTCGTCACGCATCACCCGGGTCAGCCGGCCTTGATGCCTCTTTCCTTGACCACCCGCCGCCATTTCACCTGCTCGCCCTTCAGATAGTTGGTGAGCTCTTGCGGCGACATGGGGATCAACTCGGCGCCGCCTTTTACGAAGCGCTGCGTGACCACGGGGTCAGCCAGGGTGGCCTGGACCTTCTGGTTCAGCAATTTGATGATCCTGTCCGGCGTCCCCGCGGGCGCCGCGATGATGTGCCATGCGACCATCTCGAATCCGGGCATTCCGGACTCGGCGACGGTCGGCAGGCTTGGCATCGCGGAGGAGCGTTTGAGGCTGCTCACAGCGAGGGCACGCAGCCGGCCTGCCTCGTGCAGGCGCGCGGTGTTCGTGATGTTGGAGAAGCCGATTTGCATCTCGCCGCCCACCACTGCCGCGAGCGCCGGGCCGCCGCCCTTGTATTGAATTGCCCGGATGTTGACCTGGCCCATCAGGTTGAAGAGCTCGCCGGTCAAGTGCGAGTTGGTGCCAATGCCCGAGGAGGCGTAGTTGATCTTGTCAGGCTGCGCCTTCACGAGCGCCAGCAGCTCCTTCACCGATTTTGCGGGAACCGACGGATGCACCGAGATCGCGGTCGGAATCTTGGAAATCATCGCGACCACCTTGAAATCCTTGAGGGGATCGTAGCCGGCATTCTTGTAGATCAGCGGGCTGGTCAGGAACGCGGTGGTGTGGAGCACCAGCGTATAGCCGTCGGCGTTGCTGTCCTTGACGATTCTCGTGCCGATCTGGCCTGAAGCGCCGGCGCGGTTGTCGACGACGACCTGCTCCCCGAGAAGCTGTGTCAACTTGTCCTGGATCGCGCGGGCGTTAAAGTCGGTGCTGCCGCCTGCCGAGAACGGACAGACCAGGCGTATCGGCTTCGTCGGGAAGCGCTCTGCCGCGTGCGTGGGCAGGGCGGCCGCCGCAACGAAGGCGGCAGTCAGCAGGCCGAACCGGATAGGGCTGAGGTACATCCTTTCCATCGTACTCCTCCTATATCGTTGTTGAGCGGCACCGGGGCGCGCCGGTGACCAGTATCGCCCGATTTCAGGCCGCCCCGCAAACCGGACGCCTGCAGCCCTTTAACGGCCCATAAACACGGATGGTCTCTCCCTGGGAGAATGGTCCTAGCAGAAAAGGATGCGGCGGCCATGCGCAAGCACCGGCGG
>DASPGR010000130.1:0-46832 GCA_035620515.1 Burkholderiales bacterium
TGATGCGCCCGACCTTCTCGTTCGGCGTCTGGTACGTGACGCCGACGCTGAAGAGCACGCGCCGCTCCATCATGCGCTGGTAGTTCTGGATCCGGCTCTTGAGGAGATCGGCGTTCGCGAAGACGATCAACTCGCCGTCGAGGCTCCTGATGCGGGTCGTCTTGATGCCGACCCGCTCGACGGTCCCGCGCAGGTTGTCGATCACGATGAAGTCCCCCACGACGAAGGGCTTGTCGAGCACGATGGAAAGCGATGCAAAGAGATCGCCCAATATGCTCTGGGTCGCGAGCGCGACGGCAATTCCTCCGACTCCCAGCCCCGCGATCAGTGCAGTAATGTCGAACCCCAGCTGGTCCAGGCCAAGCAGCACGACAAAGATCCAGAGCAGCGCGCGCGCCCCGAAGCCGATAAGACTCAGTGCGGTCGCCCCGTCCGGATCGGTGGCACGGGCGCTCTCGATCTTGCGCCGGATCCAGAAGCCGATCGCCCGATTGCCCCACAGTGCGGCCTGCAGCAGCAATGCGGCGATTGCAAGGAGCGCCGTGATGCGCTCAATCCTCTGCGGAAACGCAAGCAACAGCATCGCGGCGTAGGCCGCGAGGGGAACAAACAGAAGGACGCTTGTCTTCTGCAGGATGTCGGCAAGCGCGTCTCCCCACGCGACACCCGTGCGGCGCGACACCGACGAAAACAGCCGTGCCGCAACATACCGGACGATCGGCACGGCGACCAGCACCGCGAAGAAAATGCCGACCGCGATCAGCCAGTCCGTGGCGTCGTTCGATTCCAGCAACTTCTGCCACGCTTTCATGCTGGGCCCCTACGCTTGCGTGAAATTTGCGCTCATTATCCCATTCGACCTCTGCCCGGGCCAAACGCCCTCCTGAACGGTGGCGTCCGCGTGAGTCTCACTGTGCCCGCTGCGCAGTGTCGATGATCGTTCCCGACGGCGCCAGCACGGCCCACGGCAGCGTCGAGAACACCCTGACGAGCGGCAGCGCCCCATCCGCCTGCGTGGTCGAGACAGACTCCCCGGTCAGGACATTCAGCCAGTCCCCGCGCGGCGCTTCGAGCTCCGTGTCGTGCCAGACTGCATCGCCGACCGCAGCAAGTCCGGTCGACGCAAGGCGCGCGAACCAGCGCGGCGCGATCACGACGAGCTGCAGGTCACCCTGCCGCCGCACGAAGGCGCAGACGTTGTTCGCGCGCGGGCCGCGCGCCCGCAGCGGGGCGTACTCGCCCTCACGGAACACGGCATCGAAGCGCCGGCGCAGTTGCAGCAGACGCCATGTGACATAGAGCTTCAGGCGGCCGTCGCCCGCCGTCCCGAAGAGCTCCGCAGCGTACGATCGGAGTACCTCGGGACCGTGCGCGGCCGCGCGCTGCATCTCCGCGAGCCACGCAACGCGGCGCCCATAGTCGACCGGCCGCCGGTTATCCGGGTCAACCAGGCTGAAATCCCACGATTCATTGCCCTGGTAGAAATCGGGCACGCCGGGTGCCGTCGTCTTCAGCACGACCTGGGAGACGCTGTTCATGAGACCGATGCGCGCGATCTTGCGCTGGAACGGCAGGAACTCGTCGAGGAAAGCATTGCCCGATCCTGGCGCGAGCAGCGCATCGACGAAGCCGAGCGTCGCCTCCTCGTACGCCGCATTCGGATTCATCCACGAGGTGAGCACCTTCGCCTCGCGCACGGCCTTGAGCATCGTTTCCCGTATGCGTTCGCGGAACGCGCTGAGGCCGGCCTCGTCGAGCTCGCCAAGCGGCCAGGCGCCGACCAGGCACTGGTAGAGAAAGTACTCGTCGTTGGGGCTCGGCGCGCGCTCCGCGCCCGCTCTCCCCTTCTTTTCCCGGCTGATGCGGTTCCAGCGAATGACGTTGGCCCGCCACTCTTCCGGGATTTCCGAGAGAACGTTCAATCGCGCGCGGACGTCTTCCGAGCGCTTGTTGTCGTGCGTGGAGGTCGCGAGCATCGCATGCGGCCAGTTCTTCTGGCGCTCGCGGTTCGCACGGTGAAAGGTCGTTAGCGTGACGCCGAAGCGGCGCGGGTCCCCGCCGACCTCGTTCAGGGAGATGAGGCGGTTGTAGATGTAGAACGTCGTGTCCTCCATGCCCTTGGCGGTCACGGGCGCGGTGTACTGCTGCAGTTTCATGGCGAAGGTGAGGACCTGCCTGCGGAAGGCCTCGGTCTTGCCGTCCGCGATCGAAGTGAGCATTGCTTCGCGCACGAAGCCGAAGACACTCACGTCGCCGGCGGTGCTTCTGCGCTTCGCCGCTTCGACCGCCAGCTGCACGTGGCGGCGGTCGTCCTCCGTGACGCGGCCCGGAGCGAGATACGTTCGATACACGGGAAAGCACGCGACGACCTCGAAGAGCGCGTTGCGGAGATTGTTGAGCGTGAAGTCCCGCGTGTGGTGGTCGGCCTCCGCAATGCGGGCGAGCGCGTTGGCGAGCACGTTCAACTCGCCTGCGAGCGCGGTGCGCATGATGATGCGCTTCGAGCGGTAGAGAATTTCATCAGCCGGCAGCGGGTCACGCGTGAAGATCCGGTAGAAGCGCTCGAGCCGCGCTCCGGCCGCCGCATCGAGGAAGAGGCCATTCAGGAGATTCATGAAGTCGTAGCCCGTTGTGCCGTGCACCGGCCACTCGGACGGCAGCCGCTCCTCGGCCTCGAGGATTTTCTCCACAACGACATAAGTCGAACGGTAAGGCGCGGATTCCGCCGGCAGGTCGGTCGGAACCTGCGCGCGCCGGTATTGCAGGCGATGGAAGTATTGCAACGGGTCGAACAATCCATCCGGGTGGTCGATCCGCAATCCGTCCACCTTGCCCTCGGAGAGCAGCCGCAGGACCAGCGCATGCGTGAAATCGAAAACCTCCGGGTTCTCCATTCGCAGCGCCGCGAGATCATTGATATCGAAGAACCGCCGGTAGTTGATCTCCGCGGACGCAACGCGCCAGAAGGCGAGGCGGTAGGCCTGGGCCTCGAGCAGCGCATGCAGCTCTGCGAAGGACAGGGAATCGCCGGGGATGCCGTTCACCTCCTTGACGGCCTGACCGACGAACCACGCGATGTCCGGCGAGCGCGCGACGAGTCCCGCAAGGTGGCGCTTGTGCACCTCCTTGTCGCGCCGTCGCTCGGCGAGCTTCTCCGGCTGCACCGCCGTGCGCGGCGGGAGGTTCTGAAAAGCGGTGATGAGACTCTTGAACTCGAGCACGTCGGGATGCTCGGCGCCGAGCCGTGCGTCGAGGCGCTCCGGCGCGCGCCCGAGGATGCGCCGGTACTGGCGCGGGTTCACCGGAAACCGGTGCTCGAAATACCAGACGCTGAACTCCCCGCGCTCGGCGTCGAATACGAGCTTCAGCTCCCCGCGCTCGAGCACCCTTCCATACGGCTCCGCCAGCGCCGGCACGACGACCTTGCCCTCGATGCCTTCCTTCGCGGGATTCCACTCGATGTCGAATACCTCGGCATGCACGGAGGCCGGGCCGTTCTCCAGCACGTCGAGCCAGTAGCCGTTGTCCGCCCCCATGACGCCCATGTGGTTGGGGACCATGTCGAGCACCTGCCCCATGCCGTGGCGCTTGAGGGCCGCCACGAACCGGTCGAAATCTTCTTCGGAGCCGATCTCCGGATTGAGCGCACCATGATCGATGATGTCGTAGCCGTGCAGGCTTCCCGGCCGCGCCTTGAGATAAGGCGAGCAGTAGACGTGCGAGACGCCGAGCGCCGCGAGATACGGTACCAGCTCGGTCGCGCGCGCGAACGTGAAGTCCCGGTTGAACTGCAGCCGGTAGGTCGCGCGCGGAATGATCGGCGCGGCGTCGGGCAGCGCGGCCGCTGCCGCCGCGAACGCGCGCGCGCCAATGCCGCGTTCGGCCTTCATCGCCTCGGCAAGCGCCTTGACGCGGTCGTCGGCCCCCCACTCCTCCAGGTTGAGGGCGAGCTTGCGCTGCCAGTTCGGATACTGATCGCTCGTCGCCGGCAGATTCACCTGCTCGAGCTGCCCGAATACATCCTCCATCTGCACCATCATCAGCTGCGCCCGGCTGCGCGCGATGAAGCTGTGGATGGCGAGCGTGAATTCGGGCGTCATGTCCGGCGTGGACACCGGGTGGACTGACATCCCCGGCGGCAGGAGCCCCCCGCGCTCGAGCGCGATCAGGAGCCGCGCGCGGTCCTGGGAACGCTCCATCACCTGTTGCGCCCGCTGCCCCTCGGAGGGATAGAGATTCAACTGCGCGCGGACATCGAGATCGTGGCCGCGCCAGAAGCTCTTCAGCGTGGGAAGGTCATGCGTGCTCGCGGCAGCGAGCGCCTGCTTGGGATACGCCGCCGGTGCCTTGAAACTGCCGTCCGCCTGCTTCTCGAAGAGCAGGAGTCGATAGGACAGCACGCCGGCCGCCTCCAGGTTCTCGCCGAGGCCTTCGGGAAGGGTTCCCAGGTCCTCGCCGATCACCATGCAACGGTTGCGCTGGCTCTCGAGGGCGACGATGCCGAGAAGATCGTGAAGCGGATAGGTGACGTACGCGCCCTCTTCCGGTGACGCATCCGGCGGCACCCAGAAAAGGCGCGTCAGGCCCATCACGTGATCGATCCGGAGCGCACCCGAGTGCCGCATGTTCGCGCGCAGCGTTGCGATGAAGGGCGCGTAGCCGGCTTCGGTGAGCCGCTCGGGAATGACCGGCGGCAGGCCCCAGTTCTGGCCGTGCAGGTTGAAATCGTCAGGCGGCGAGCCGACGCTGGCGGTCTCCGCATAGAGCTCCTGCCAGGCCCAGGCTTCGGCCCCGGCGCGGTCCACGGAGACAGCGAGGTCCTGGTAGAGACCGACCGTCAGCCCCAGCTCGAGGGCGCGCTGCCCGCACGCCGCGAGCTGCTCGTCAGCCAGCCACTGCAGCCAGGCGTAGAACTCCACCCCATCTCGATTTGCCTCGAGATAGCTGCGCACCTCGGGCGAGTCCGGCCTGCGGTAGGCCTCGGGCCACACGGACCAGCCCCAGATGCCCGCATCCTCCGCGTGAAACTTCTCCTGCAGCGCGTGGTAGAGCGCGAAACGCGTGAGCGTCTCGCCGCCCTCGAGGATAAAACGCGTGTACGCGCTTCCCCGGTCGGTCCCGGCGGCGACGTCGCGCTCGCGGAACTCGCGGTATACGGCGCGCAGCACCCCGAGCTTTGCCCCGGCCAACCCGGGGTAATCGACGAGCTCCGCGCTGCGCAATGCGCGCAGTCGCGCCTGGAACTGCGGGTCCGCGGTTCTCTCGCGCGCCGCCCGGCACGCGGCAAATTCGGGAACCGCTTCCACATCGATGTAAAGAGGATTCAGGTAGACGCGGCTCGAGGGGCTGTAGGGGCTGATGTGGCTCGGGTTGTGGGGAAAGAGCGCGTGCAGCGGGTTCAAACCGACAACGCCGGCGCCGAGACGCGCCATGATGTCAACGGCATTGCGCAGGTCGGTGAAATCGCCGATGCCCCAGTTGTGCCCGCTGCGCACGGCATAGAGCTGCAGCGCCGGGCCCCACACGCGGCCGCCGGCGTCGAGGCCGGGCGACGTGTAGCATCGACGCGGCACGACGATCAACGTCATGGCCGCGGCGTCGCTCGCGTCGGGCGGACCCAGGATGAAGCGGTGATAACCGGGTGGCAGCGCATCGCGCCACTGGAAATCGAATCTGATGAACGTGGTCCCGCCGATTTCCCGGCGGCCCGTTTCGGCCAGCTCCACGGCTCGAAGCTCCCCGCGACGTGTCTCGCCGCTTTCCAGCGCCAACGTCCATGTGAGCGCCTTGCCCGCAGTGCGTTCATCGAGGCAGATTTCCCAGCGGCAGGGCAATTCATCCTCGCGGAGAACGCAAACAGCGGGGATCCTGCGCCGCCAGGCACCCTCTTCGCGCGAGCGCAAGGCTTGCGCGACCTCGCTCTCGTCAGCGATCACTCCCATCGCCTTCAGCAGCGCGATGCGGGTCTCATCGGATGTCTCGTGGTCGCGGCCCCAGATATCCCGGAAGCCGGCTGCGATACCGACGTGCTCGCACAGGCGATGCAGAGCGTCGCGCGGCACTGTCATCTCACGCACCTTTCTCCGCGAGAAAGCAGGCCGCCGTGAAGGGAGGAAGCTGCCCCGAAGCGAGCGCGCCCGCGCTCCCGGATGGCTCGCAGCGCAGCAATGTTCCCTGGGGTCGCTCGCGCACCGGCGCCGGCGTGGTGGAAAGGTTGAGATACAGCGAAAGCCGGCTGCCGTTTCCAAGGTGCCAGGAGGCGGTGAGCGCGCCTTCGGAAAGCACGTCGAAGCGTCCTGCATTTCCGCCCATGCCCCGCAGTCGCGGCGCGATCTTTTCGCGCCGCAGGGCCAGCAACTCGCGATAGAGCTTCAGCCAGCGCGCATGCGGTTCCCGCCCGGTGCAAGTCCAGTCGAGCCCGCTTCGGGCAAAGGTGTCGGGCGCGTTGGGATCCGGTATTGCGGCCTGGGCTGCCGGATCGCTGAAACGCGCGAACCGTGAGAACTCCCGGCGCCGGCCCGCCGTCACCGCGGCGGCGAGCTCCGGGCCGAAGTCGCAGAAAAAGAGGAACGGGGTCGTTGCGCCGAACTCCTCGCCCATGAAAAGCAGGGGCGGCGCCGGCGCGAGCAGCCAGACAACGGTTGCCGCGCGCAGCGGCGCCTCCTCAGCCAGCGTCGACAGGCGCTCGCCGAACGCCCGGTTGCCCACCTGATCGTGGGTCTGAAGAAACGACACGAATGCCGCCGGCGGCAGATGCGCGCTCGGCTCGCCCCGCGCGGAGCCGTCGCGATATTCCGAGAGATCGCCCTGCTGCGAGAATCCCTCGGCGAGGCTCCGGCCGAGGCACCATGCGGGCCGCTTTGCGTAGTCCGCGTAATACCCATCTGCCTCACCGGTCAAGAGAACGTGGAACGCATGATGAATGTCGTCATTCCACTGCGCGGTATGCCAGCGCGGCCGGTTGTCTTCCGTGCGGCCGAGATAGCGCGACTGGTTCCTGTCGTTCTCGAGGACGAGGTGCACCTCACGGGACGCGCCGGGGCCGGCGCGCACGCACTCGGCGAGCTCCATCATGATGTCCGGCATCGAGTCATCCGCGATCGCGTGCACCGCGTCGAACCGCAGCCCGTCGAGCTGGTACTCCTCGAGCCAGTAGAGCGCGTTGTGGATGAAGAAATCCCGCACCGTGCGGCTGCCTCTATCGTCGAAATTGATGGCGGCACCCCACGGCGTCTCGTGGCGCTCGGTGAAGAAGTGCTTCGCGTAGGCGTGCAGATAGTTTCCGTCCGGGCCAAAGTGGTTGTAGACGACGTCAAGCAAGACCATCAGCCGGCGCGCGTGCGCTTGCGCCACGAGCCGCTTGAAATCCTCGGGCCGCCCGTAAGCCGCATCCGGCGCGAACGGCAGCACGCCGTCATAGCCCCAGCCGCGCCTTCCCGGGAAATCGGCGACCGGCATCAGCTCGATCGCCGTGACTCCGAGCCCGGCAAGATAATCGAGGCGTGCTTCCACGCCTGCGAACGTGCCTTCGGGCGAAAACGTGCCGACATGAAGCTCGTAGAGGACGGCCTCTTCCCACGGGCGCCCGCGCCAGCCATCCTCCGGCCATTCGAACGCTTCGGGCGCCAACACTTCGCTCGCCGCGTGCACATCGTCCGGATTGAAGCGCGAGGCGGGATCGGGCACCTCCAGAGCGCTGTCGATGCGGTAGCGGTAACGCGTTCCGGCCGGTGCCTCCACCGTGAGCTCGCGCCAGCCGTCACCGGCGTCCGGCATCGGGAAGGTCCCGCCACCGTCCGTGAGCACCAGATCAACGCTGCGCGCCGTAGGTGCCCACAAATGGAAGCGCGTTCGGTTGCCGCCGGCCGGTTCCGCGCCGAACGGCATCCGGTGCATGCGTCTCATGTTCTCTGCTGCTGCAGCAACGCGAGCGACCGGCCCTCGAGGGAATACGGACGGCCGCCCTCGATGACGCCGGCCCGGGTGAGCCCTTCCTCGTGTGAAGTATCCAGCATCACCAGCCAGCGTGAAGCGGCATCGTGATTGGGCAGCGTGAACGGGATCGCTTCGTGATGGGCGTTGAAAAGCACCAGGAAATTGCCGTCGGTAACCCGGCGGCCGCGCGCGTCATTCTCGGTGATGCCTTCGCCGCTCAGGAGCACTCCCAGCGATCGCGCGTGCTCGTGCGACCACTCCTCATCCGTCATCTCGGTCCCGTCCGGCTTCAACCACATGATGTCCTTGATTTCCGAGCCGCGAAGCGGCCGGCCCTGGAAAAAATAGCGCCGGTGAAAGACCGGGTGCTCGCGCCGCAGCCGGATCATCCGGCGCACGAACTCCATCAGCTGCCGCCGCTCCTGCGTAAGGTTCCAGTCCACCCACGAGATCTCGTTGTCCTGGCAGTATGCGTTGTTGTTGCCGCGCTGCGTGCGGCCGATCTCGTCGCCCGCGGTGATCATGGGCACGCCCTGCGAAAGCATCAACGTTGCGAGGAGGTTTCGCTTGCGTCGCGCGCGCAGGGCCCTAATGGCGACATCCTCCGTCTCGCCTTCCGCGCCCGAATTCCACGAGAGATTGTTGTTGCTTCCGTCGCGGTTCTCCTCGCCATTCGCCTCGTTGTGCTTCCCGTCGTAGCTCACGAGGTCATGCAGGGTGAAGCCGTCGTGCGCGGTGATGAAGTTGACGCTCGCATGCGGCCGGCGTCCGCTCCGCCCGTAGAGGTCGCTCGACCCCGTCAGGCGCTGCGCGAACTCGCCGATCAACCCGCCATCGCCCTTCCAGTAGGCGCGCATGGTGTCGCGGTACTTGTCGTTCCATTCGGTCCAGCCGGAAGGGAAATTCCCGACCTGGTAGCCGCCCTCGCCGAGATCCCATGGCTCCGCGATGAGCTTCACGGGGGCCAGCACGGGATCCTGCCGGATGATGTCGAAGAAGGCGCCCAACCGGTCGACCTCGTGCAGCTCGCGGGCGAGCGCGGAGGCGAGATCGAAGCGGAAACCGTCGACGTGCATCTCGGTCACCCAGTAGCGCAGCGAATCCATGATGAGCTGCAGCACGCGGGGATGCTGCAGGTTGAGCGTGTTGCCGCAGCCGGTATAGTCCATGTAGTAGCGCGGCTCACCGCTCTTCAAGCGGTAGTACGAGACGTTGTCGATTCCGCGAAAACACAGCGTCGGCCCGAGCTGATCGCCCTCGCCGGTGTGGTTGTAGACGACGTCGAGGATCACCTCGATGCCGGCGGAGTGCAGCGCCTTCACCATGGTCTTGAACTCCGATATCGAAGCCGAGGTCAGGTAGCGGCTCTCCGGCGCGAAGTATCCGATCGAGTTGTAGCCCCAGTAGTTGTGCAGCCCCTTCTGCACGAGATGCCGGTCGTCGATGAACGCATGCACCGGCAGGAGCTCCACCGTGGTGACGCCGAGCCGGCGAAGATGATCAAGGCTCGGCGAGGAGGCAAGACCCGCGTAGGTGCCGCGCAGCTGCGGGGGCACGTCCGGGAGCTGCATGGTGAAGCCCTTCACATGGAGCTCGTAGATCACCGTGTCGTGCCACGGTATGCAGGGGCGCCGGTCGTTGCCCCATGTGAATGCCGGATCGATGACGCGGCACTTGGGCATGCCCGCCGCGGAATCCCGCCGGTCGAAGGAGAGATCGGCGCGGTCGTGCCCGATCCGGTAGCCGAAATGAGCGTCGCTCCAGTTGACCGTTCCCACGATCGATTTGGCATAGGGGTCGAGCAGAAGCTTGTTGGAGTTGAAGCGGTGCCCCTTTTCCGGCGCGTAGGGCCCGTGGACGCGGTAGCCGTAGAGCATGCCGGGCCGCGCCTCGGGCAGATAGCAGTGCCAGACCTGGTCGGTGTGCTCGGGAAGCGTGACGCGCTGCACTTCGCGCCGGCCCTTCTCGTCGAAGATGCACAGCTCCACCTTTTCGGCATGCTCGGAGAAGAGCGCGAAGTTGACGCCCTCGCCGTCCCAGTTGGCGCCGCGCGGATACGGATTACCGGGCCATACGGCGGAGATAGGGACCGTCACCACGCCTCCCTTGGGTCATGCCGAGCCACGCTCGGAAATGGTATTGCCGCCCCGGCGCGCGAGAAGGCGTCATTCGTCCTTCTTGTCGTCGCGCGGGAACCACCGCTCGAGGAAGCCGGCGGCCCAGCGCTGTCCTCCGATCCCGAATGCGAGCGCAAGCGCAAACACGACTCCGGCCAGAATGATGAGGAAGCTCTGGCGGATGATGTCACCGCCGACGTTCATCTGGTCAAGCGCGATCAGCACGACGAACACGACGATCGCATACTGCGAGAGCTTGCCGAGCAGCTCGGCATCCTGCATGCCGACGTTGCTGCAGTAGGCGACGACGGAATTGTAGATGAAGCGCGCGAAGTAGGCGCCGAACGCGAGGATCAGCAGCGCCACGATCACCTTCGGCACGAACCGGACGACCTGGCCGAAGAGATCCGTGATGTAGGTAAGCCCCAGGCTGTTGAAGGCGATCACCAGCGTCGCAAAGATCACGAGCCAGTAGATCAACGCGCCGAGTATGTCGGTGGTATCGCTCTCGATGCCGCCCTGCTTGAGGAACCCGTCCATTCCGGCGCGATCGGTCAACACGTTGAAGTTGACCGCGCGCAGCGCTTTTACGACGGCGAAACGGATGATCTTCGCCGCAAGCCATCCCGCGATGAGCACGGCGACCGCGACGGCGAGGCGCGGCAGAAACACCCCCACCTGGGTGAGGAACACCTTGAGCGGCTCAAGAAGCATATCCATTTTTTCCATGCGCACCTCCTCCTGTAGAAGCTCTGGTCAGAACCCGAAACGCAACCGCGGCACCCCTGCAAAAAGAAATCCTACGCGTTCTGCGCGCCGGATCCTTCGGCGCGGGTAAGGCCGGCCAGAGCGAGTATGCCTTCCAGGGGAATGCGTGCCCACCCCGGACGGTTGTTGATCTCGTAGCGCAGTTCGTAGAGCGCTTTCTCGAGCTCGAAGAGCTGTAGGAGGCCCTGGATCTCCTCGAACGAGGCGTAGAGACCGCTGCCGCGCGCCGCTTCGTCGTAAGCCTCGAGAAAGGCACTCCGCACCTGGGGCTCCCAGGTCGCCGCGAGGGGCGCGAGCCGCGCGCCGTCCTCGGGGGCGTGCATCACGCGCCGCAACGCGGTCCAGCGCGCATAGTTGAAGGAACGCAGCATGCCGGCGACATCGCGCAGCGGCGAGTACTTGCGGGTGCGCTCGGCGAGCGGCCGCGCCGGCTCGCCCTCGAAATCGATGATGATGAAGTCGTTGCTCGACACCAGCACCTGCCCCAGATGGTAGTCGCCGTGGTAACGCGTCTTCAACGTATAGCGGGCCGGCATGGCGCAGTCGTCGATGCGGGCAAAGAGCCGCTTCTGGCCGTCGAGCAGCATTTGCGCCTGCTGGCGGGACGTCAGCACGAGCTGGCCCATCTGCCGCTCGAGGAACTTGAGCGTCGCCGCCGCTTCCTCGTGCACCGCACGCCTGAAGTCCGCCAGGTCCTCCGCCGTGACAGGCTCCGGATCAAAAGCCGGATCGCCGGACTTGAACGCAAACGCCAGGTGCAGCTCGGCGGTACGCTTGCCGAGCGTGCGCACGAGGGACAGATACGCTCCGTGCGCGTCCTCCGCCATGGTGTCGGTGGCGGCGCGATGGCTCTCGAAGAAACGCTCGAGATACGCGACCGTGTAGTTCCAGCCGTCCCCCTGGTTCGAGACGTAGCCCTGCAGGAGCGCCAGCGTCATCGACGCGCCGTCCTTGGCGACGTACTCGAGCGCCCCGGCGACGCGCGCGCAGTTCGGAAAATTCGCGACCTCGGTGAGATAGCGGCCTACCTGGAGCTCCGGATTCACGCCGGGACGGACGCGGCGGTAGCCCTTGAGGAACAGGCGCTGGCCGAGGGTCACGACGGTATTACTGCTCTGTACCTGGGGACGGCCTACGGGAAGCTCGGCGACTGCGTCACCGGCGAGTTCGGCAAACGCGGCGCTGGGCGTGAAGCGCAGCGTACCGTTCGTTGCCTGGACCTCCGCCCGGGCCTCGATCGCCTGCACGACGGCGCGGCAGAAACGTTCGTCGGAAAGCGCGTCGGCCATGGCGCCCACGTTCGCCTGCTGGCGCACCCGGGCGATCGTCGCCGGCGCGAGCGCGCGCAGCCGCTCCTCATCGCCGGATTCCCATGCGAGCGCGAGCGGCACGAAGTACGTCGCGGGCTCGGCGCCGCCCTCCGTTTCGACCAGGGTCAGCAGCCACGTCTGAGGCTTGACGCTCCACTGCGCGTATTCGGTCAACTTCGCCCGCTTGATCGGATCGCCTTTCGCCCCGTACCAGCGCTGCGCCTCGATGTGGCGCGGCAGGACCTCCTGCTCGAACTGGGCGCGGATCTTCTCCGCCATGCGCATGCGCCACGGCACGACGCGCTCGCGGAATAGGCTCGTCCATCCATCGAAAAGCACTACGACCGGCAGGTCCTCACGCGCGAGCCGCTCTTCGTGCCACTTCGGAACTTCGACGTCGACCGCCAGCCGGAACCAGAAAAAGCCGTGGGCGGGGAGCGTCAGCAGGTAGGGCAGCTCCCCGATCGGGGGAAACGGGTTGCGCCCGATCATCTCGACCGGCACCCGCCCGCGGAAGCGCGTCAAGTCGAGCTCGACCGGCTGCGCCGAGCGTGAGACGTTCGCTACGCACAGGATCGCCTCCTCGCCGTGCTCGCGCAGGTAGGCGAGCACCTTGCGGTTGCCCGGGCGCAGGAACGTGATTCTCCCGCGTCCGAACGCCTGGCTCGTCTTGCGCACCGCAAGGATGCGCCTCATCCAGTGGAGAAGCGAGGACGGATCCCGCAGCTGCGATTCGACGTTGACCGCCTCGTAGCCGTAGATCGAGTCCATGATCGGCGGCAGGTACAGCCGCTGCGGGTCGGCTCGCGAGAAGCCCGCGTTGCGATCGGGGCTCCACTGCATCGGCGTGCGCACCGCGTTGCGGTCCCCGAGATAGATGTTGTCGCCCATGCCGATCTCGTCCCCGTAGTAGATGATCGGGGAGCCGGGCATCGAGAGGAGAAGGCTGTTCATCAGCTTGATGCGGTCGCCGTCGTTCTGCATGAGCGGCGCGAGACGGCGCCGGATGCCGAGATTGATGCGCGCGCGGGGATCCGCCGCGTACATCTGATACATGTAGTCGCGCTCCTTGTGCGTCACCATCTCCAGCGTCAGCTCGTCGTGGTTCCTCAGGAAGACCGCCCACTGGCAGATCTCGGGAATATCGGGCGTCTGGCGCATGATCTCGACAACGGGGTGGCGGTCTTCCTGCGCGATCGCCATGTAGATGCGCGGCATCAGGGGAAAGTGGTAGGCCATGTGGCACTCGTCTCCAGTGCCGAAGTACTCGGAGACGTCTTCCGGCCACTGGTTGGCCTCGGCGAGAAAAACCTTGTTCCGGTAATGGCGGTCGAGCTCGGCGCGGATATGCTTGATGAGCTGGTGTGTCTCCGGCAGGTTTTCGTTGTTGGTGCCGTCGCGCTCGACGAGATACGGGATCGCATCGAGCCGCATCCCGTCGACGCCCATGTCGAACCAGTGCCGCATGACCTTCAACACGGCCTGCACCACGTGCGGGTTGTCGAAGTTGAGATCAGGCTGGTGCGTGAAGAAGCGGTGCCAGTAGTAGGCCTTCGCCACCGGGTCCCAGGCCCAGTTCGAGCTCTCGGTGTCGGTGAAGATGATGCGTGTCTCGGGCCATTTCTGATCGGTGTCGTTCCAGACGTAGAACTGGCGCTTGGGCGTATCGGCAGGCGCCCGCCGCGCCGCCTGGAACCAGGGATGCTGGTCGGACGTGTGGTTGATGACCAGCTCGGTCAGAACGCGAAGGCCGAGGCTGTGGGCTTCCCGCATGAACTGCCGGAAGTCGGCGCGCGTGCCGTAGTCGGGATGAATGTTGTGGTAGTCCGCGATGTCGTAGCCGTCATCCTTCAACGGCGACGGATAGAACGGCAGCAGCCAGATCGCGGTCGCGCCGAGATCGCGCACGTACTCGAGCTTCTCGGTAAGGCCCCGGAAGTCGCCGATCCCGTCGCGGTTGCTGTCGTTGAAGGCACGGACATGCACCTGGTAGATGACCGCGTCCTTGTGCCAGAGCGGATCGTCCTCCAGCTCGTCCTTGCGGTTGCGTGCGGGATCGGCCATAACGGTCGTCAGGCGAAATACTCGAAATCGCGCTCGGAGCGCAGGCGCTTTTTCACACGGAAGACGTGCGCCTGAGAGTGCTGCGGATCGAGCTGCACGTAATTGCGCGCGCCCTGCCAGAGATAGCTCGTTCCCGTGAGAAGGTCCTCCACCTCGTAGGCACGGTCGTGATCGATCCGGAGCTCCGCGAGGGGCACGTCGAGCCAGCCCGCTTGCGGATGATGTGGATCGAGATTGACCGCGACGATGACGACGTTCGCCCGGTCGTCCGTGTACTTGGCGTAGCAGATGACCTCGTCATTGTCGGTCCCGATGAACAGGATGTTCCATTCCTGCTGCAGCGCAGGGTTCTCCCGCCGTGCACGGTTGACCGACGCGACGAGGCTTCGAAGGCTGTCGGGCCTGGCGAGGTCCCAGAAGCGCACCTCGTATTTCTCGGAGTTGCGGTACTCCTCGCTGCCCGTCTCGCGCGGAACGTTCTCGCAGTGCTCGAAGGCCGGCCCGTAGATTCCGTAGTTCGCGCCGAGCGTGGCAGCCAGCACGAACCGCGCCATGAACGCCGGGCGCCCGCCGTGCTGGAGATAGGCCGTCAGTATGTCCGGTGTATTGGGCCAGTGATTCGGACGGAAGTATTCGCGCGATGCATGGCGCGAGAGCTCGGTGAAGTACTCCGTCAACTCCGCCTTGGTGTTGCGCCATGGAAAATAGGTGTAGGACTGGGTAAAACCGAGCTTCGCCAGCCGGTGCATGACCTTGGGCCGTGTAAAGGCTTCCGAAAGAAACACGGCCTCCGGGTGGTCCCGCTGGACCTCGGCAATCAGCCACTCCCAGAACGGGAACGGCTTGGTGTGCGGGTTGTCGACACGGAAAATCGTGACGCCCTGATCGATCCAGAACGTGAAAACGCTCTTCAGCTCCTGCCACAGCGCCTGCCAGTCGTCGGTCTCGAAGTTGAAAGGATAGATGTCCTCGTATTTCTTGGGGGGATTCTCGGCGTACTGCACGGATCCGTCCGGACGCCAGCGGAACCACTGCGGGTGCTCCTGGACGTACGGGTGGTCCGGGGCGCACTGGAAAGCGATGTCGAGCGCAACCGCAAGTCCCGCCTCGTGGGCAGCGCGAACAAGGCGCCGGAAATCATCGAGCGTTCCCAGCGCGGGATTGATGGCCTTGTGCCCGCCCTCGTGCGAGCCGATCGCCCACGGGCTTCCGGGATCGTCCGGCGTCGCCTTCAGCGCGTTGTTGCGGCCCTTGCGATTGACCCGCCCGATCGGATGGATGGGCGGCAGGTAAAGCACGTCGAAGCCAAGCTCGACCACATAGGCAAGCCGCATCTCGCAATCGCGGAACGTCCCATGCCGCCCCGGCGCGTCGGCGGTCGATCGCGGGAACATTTCGTACCAGGCGCTGCAGCGCGCAAGCGGCGCATCAACCGTGAGCGGCAGCTCGGGCGTGTAGTGGGCGGCGAATTCGCGATTGGGGTAGCGGCTCATGAGCGAGTAGAGCTCGTCGCCCAGCGCGAGATTCCGGCGCGCCTCGAGCGCGTCCTTGCCCTTCAGCTTCTCCGCCAGACCTGACAGCGCCCGCGCATCGGCGCCTTTGGCCTGCGCGGCGGCGTTCTCAACGATGGCGGCGCCGATCTGGAGCGCCAGCGCCACGTCCTGCGCCTCGACGCGACGTCCGAAGTCCTTCCGCCACGAAACGAATTCGTCGATCCACGCGCTGACGGTGTAACGATAACGCCCGGGAGCGCCGACCTGGAACTCGCCGCGCCAGCGGTCGTTGTCCACGAATTGCATCTCGATCTCGTTCCACTCCGACGCGTGCTCGGCGCGATGCCGCAGCACGCAGCACAGCGTGTCGTGGCCGTCGCCGAACACGTCCGCTTCCACCGCGAGGCGGCTCCCGGCCGCGCGCTTGACCGGAAAGCGCCCGCCATCGACGGAGGGAAACACGCCCTCGATGACCGCGCGCCGGCGACCCTCATCGGGTCGGTTTTTCACTGCCGTCCTCCCTTGCCGCGGCGACGCTCTACTCATGCATGCCCCTTGCTCCTGAAGAATAGCGCAGGGAGCGGCGGCGCTCACGCGCCGGCGCTGCTCATCGCCTTGTCGTCTGCCTGCCGCCAATGCTGCAGAAATGCGATGAGCTCCCGCGGCGGCCTCAACCGGATATCGGCCAACGTCTCGCGCGGCTCCGCCCGCACGAGCACGGCGAGCCCGCGACCCTTGATCGCGCGGAACGCGTCTTCATCCGTCACATCGTCGCCCAGATAGGCGGCGACGCTCTCCGCGCCGCTTTCTCCCAGCACCGTCCGCACGGCGTGCTCCTTGTTGGTGCCGTGCGCGCGCAACTCGAAGCCCCCGTCAAAGCCCATCAGCTCGAGCATGCCGTCCGCGGCAAAGGGCTCCCATGCCGACTGCACCTGCGTTCGCAGACGGGCAATCTTGATCGCCGGCAGACCCCTCCAGTGCAGCGCGATGCTCGCCGGCTTGCGCTCGATGCGCGCGCCGGTGCGCCGGAAGGAGTCGGCGGCCGTTTCCGCGTGCTCAAGCGCCCGCCGGATTTCAACCGCTGTATCCTGAACGGTGACGGCACCGTCGCCCGACATGCGCTCCCATCCATGAGCCCCCCAGATTTCGGGAGACCGCCGCAGCGACAGGAGGGCCGCGACCTCGGTCGCGCGCCGCCCGCTCACGATGACCACGCGCGTGTCGCCTTGCGCCATCAACGCGTCGAGCAGCTCGACCACCCCGGGATACGGGACAGCCTGCTCGGGCCGGATCTTGAACGGCGCCAGGGTCCCGTCGTAGTCGAGCATCAGCACGCGCTCGCTTGCCGCCTCAAGCTCCGCGTAGAACGCGGCGAGATCAAAAGTCGGCGTCAGAATCTGCATCGGGCCTGAATTAACTGACAGCACCTCGCCGAAAAGTTCCCGTGCGGAAAAACCATTGGAACTAGAACATTAGCATAAGCCGGTGACAGCAGATCGCGGCCCGCTCCGCGCCCCCGCTCGGCACGCGAAATCGTCTCTCACATGCGTGAAACCGTCAGGCGCCTTCCCCGACCAGCACGATATGAACGCGGTACGGACCGTGCGCACCGAGCGTGACGGTTTGCTCGATGTCGGCCGTCCGGGAAGGGCCCGAAATGAAATTCACTGCCCGCGGCGCCTGTCCGAGCTCGATTCGCATCAGCTGCCAGGCTTCCTCCATGCCCGGCACGATGCGGTTTTTTTCCACAATGGCCACGTGCGTTTCGGGGAGCAGGCTCGCGGCCGAGGGTGTTTGCGGGCCTGACAGCATCATCAGCGTCCCGGTCTCGGCGATTGCGCAGAACGATCCCGTAATTCCTATGAGGTCGCTCGCGCGCGCCGGTCGCCTCGCGATCCCTATCCCGGCGGCGCGCCAGTCGAGCAAGCAAAGCGCATCCCAGCACACGGCTTCCCGCGGCAACTGCTGCGCATCGAGGTAGGCTGCGATGCACGCCGGCACGGCAGCCATCGATTCCACCTCGTCGACAGTACTGGCAAGCTTCAACGCCTCTGAGCGAAAACGCGCGACCGGATCCCAGCTCACAGCCGGGCGCGGGTTTTGCGGATGCGCTGCGATGTGGGCCCGCACGGCTTCGCGCGCCGCTGAATCGGTCGCAGAACCTTTCGCCTGCCTGGCGCGAATCCGGGTCAGGATGTTCTCGCGTGCACTCATCGTACGGAGGTCTCGTCTCGCGTGCGGCGTCAGCCGAGCGTGGGCATATTGAGGCCCGGCGCCGGCGTGTCCTGGTGCGGCCAGCGGGTGGTGACGACCTTGGTGCGCGTGTAGAACTTGACGCCTTCCACCCCGTGCACATGGAGATCTCCGAAGAGCGAGTTCTTCCAGCCGCCAAAAGAATAGAACGCAACCGGCACCGGAATCGGCACGTTGATTCCCACCATGCCGACCTGGATCTCGTTCTCGAACCGCCTTGCGGCACCACCCGATTCCGTGAAGATCGCCGTGCCATTGGCGTACGGGTTGCGATTGACGAGATCGATTGCGTCTTCGAGCTTCTCGGTTCGCAGGACAACGAGCACGGGACCGAAGATCTCGTCCTGGTAGATCTTCATCTCGGGCTTCACGTTGTCGAAGAGCGTGGTTCCCAGGAAGAAACCGGCCTCGTGCCCCGGAATCTTGAGGCCCCGTCCGTCGACCACGAGCTTCGCCCCTTCCTTGACGCCTTGATCGATGTAGCCCGAAACCTTGTCGCGGTGCTGGGCCGTGACGAGCGGGCCCATCTCAACACCTTCCTTGTCGCCCGGGCCGACCATGATGGCCTCGGCCTTCTTCTTGAGCAGTGCCACAAGCGGATCCCCGGCCGCGCCGACCGCGACCACCGCAGAGATTGCCATGCAGCGCTCTCCTGCGGAGCCGTACGCGGCGCCGATCAACGCATCGGCGGAAAATTCGAGATCGGCGTCCGGCAGCACGACCGCGTGGTTCTTGGCACCGCCGAGCGCCTGCACGCGTTTTCCGTTCCTTGCGCAGGTTTCATAGATGTACTTCGCGATCGGGGTCGATCCCACGAAGCTCACGGCGGAAATGCCTGCGTGATTGAGAATCGCGTCGACTGTCTCCTTGTCGCCGTGCACGACGTTGAAAACGCCGTCCGGGAGTCCGGCCTCCCTGAAGAGCTCCGCCATGCGCATCGACGCGGACGGCACCTTCTCGGATGGCTTGAGGATGAACGTGTTGCCGCAGGCGATGGCCACCGGGAACATCCACAACGGCACCATGACCGGAAAATTGAACGGGGTAATCCCTGCGCAGACCCCGATGCCCTGTCGCACCGTGTGGCAATCCACCCCCGAGCCCACGTTCTCCGAATGCTCGCCCTTGAGCAGGTGCGGAATGCCGCAGGCGAATTCCACCACCTCGATGCCGCGCTGCACGGAGCCCATCGCATCGGGCAAGGTCTTGCCGTGCTCTTCCGTCACGAGACGGGCAAGCTCCTGCTGATGGCCCTGAAGCAGTTGCAGGAATTTCTGCATGACGCGCGCCCGCCTGAGCGGCGGGGTGTCGCGCCAGGCGGGATACGCGCTGGCCGCAGCCTTGACCGCCGTATCGACGTCCGCGGCGTTGCAGAACGGAACCCGGCGTGTCAGGGCTCCGGTTGCCGGATTCGTCACGTCGCCGAAGCGGGACGCGGTGGCCCGGCGGCGTTTTCCGTCGACCCACATCTCGACGCTCGCCACGGCCTTCCCCTCAGCTGGCTTGTTCATCGTCCTCTCCTGTAGAGCTCCCGGAAGGTTTTGCCCTGCGGCGCGGGCATGTCGCGGCCGGCGGTCCACCCGCCGGCCATCGGCAGCCGGTGAATGAGGCGCTCGCGCCCGCCCACCATGGAAAGCAGCCGCACCCCGATGGAAGCCGCAAGTGCATATAGTGCGGGACGCTCCGCCACCCAGCACCACAGGCGGAAGGCGGCGCGCTCGGTCCAGGGCTTCAATCCCTGCGCAAATTGCTGCTCGCGCAATTTGCGGAGCAGGTCCGGCAGCGGGATCTTGACCGGGCATACGACGCCGCACTGGTTGCACATCGTCGCCGCATTGGGCAAATCGAGGGCATTCTCCAGCCCGACGAAGCTCGGAGTCAGCACCGAGCCCATCGGCCCCGGATAGACCCAGCCATAGGCATGACCTCCCACGCTCTGGTAGACCGGGCAATGATTCATGCAGGCGCCGCAGCGTATGCAGCGCAACATCGGCTGCAGCTCCGTTCCAAGCAGACCTGTGCGGCCGCCGTCGAAAAGAATGACGTGGAAATGCTCTGGCCCGTCGTGCTCGTCGCTGCCCCTCACACCGGTCGTGACCGAGATGTAGTTCGAGATCGACTGGCCCGTACCATGCGCCGGCAGCAGACGCATGAGCGTGGCGGCATCCTCGAGCGTCGGCAGGATTTTCTCGATCCCGGTAATCGCCACGTGCACGCGGGGAAGTGTCGTCACCATGCGTCCGTTGCCCTCGTTCGTGACGATCAGCGTCGAGCCCGTCTCCGCGATGGCGAAATTCGCGCCCGAGATTCCCATCTCTGCAGTAAGAAAATGCCCTCGCAGGCGCTCACGCGCCTCGCGCGTCAACGCCGCGATGTCGGTCTTGCGCGCCGTGTGGTGTTTCTCCGCAAAGAGATCGGACACCTCGTCGCGCGTCTTGTGCACGACCGGGGCGACGATATGCGAAGGCGGTTCTTTCGCGAGCTGCAGGATGTACTCGCCGAGATCCGTTTCCACGACTTCGATGCCGGCCGCCTCGAGCGCATCGTTGAGCGCGCACTCCTCCGTCACCATGGATTTCGACTTGACGGCCTTGCGCACGCCGTGGCGGCGCGCGAGATCGCACACGATCCGGTTCACTTCCTCGTGCGTCTCGGCCCAATGCACCTCGGTGCCGCGAGCCGTGGCATTGCGCTCGAATTCGTCCAGATAGATGTCGAGCCGGGAGAGCACCCGATCGCGTATCGCCGCGGCAGCGTCGCGAATTGCGTCGAAATTGTCGAGCTCGGCGACCCGCAGCGCGCGCCCGCGCACGAAGTTGCCCTGCAGCCTGTTGAGCGCACCCTGGAGATTGCGGTCTGCGAGCTTCTCCCGTGCCCGCGCCTTGAAATGCATTGAGGTAATTTGCATGGGCGTCGCTGCGGGATTGGGAGACTGGAAGCCGGGAGCGATGATTATAGCGCGGGCGTTCGCCCTCTAAGGCGCAGGTGCCACAATCCTTATCATGTAGATGCCGCTCACCACGACAATCACCGCGCCGGCGAGCATCCAGGCATCCGGGGCGATGCGGCCGCTTCCGGTTCGAGCGTCCGCCACCCGAAAGGAAGCGTCAGGAGGCCCGCCAGCGCCACCGCCCTGCCGGCACGCTATTCCATTCTGAAACGCTGCACGGCAGCATCATTCCACGCGAGCCCGTTGCCGGGTCTCGTCGACGGAACCGCACGGCCGTTTTCAATGAGCAGCGGCTCCTGCAGCAGCACGCTTGCCCAATCGACATACTCGAGCCAGTGCCGGGTCGGCGTTGCTGCGAGGAGATGAGTGCTGACCTCCGGGAAGAGATGCGAGGACATGGGGATGCGCCGTGCCGATGCCAGCTCCGCGGCGCGCAGCCAGCCGCTGACTCCGCCGATGCGCTCGAGGTCGGGCATCACGTAATCGCACGCCTGCGCGGCGAGCGCCTGCTCCATCGCCGAAGGCAGCGAGAAGTTCTCGCCGATCTGGATCGGCGTGGCGAGCTCGCGGGCGAGCGCCGCGCATCCGGCGTAGTCGTCGTGGCGGATGGGCTCCTCGATCCAGTAGACGCCGCCTTCGGAATCGAGCGCCCGGCCGCGCGCCATCGCCTCTTCCACCGAGAGCGCCTGGTTGTAATCCACCATGATGTCGATTCCGTCCGGGATTCTTCGGCGCACCGCGCGCAGCGCCGCAATATCGGCCGCGAGCGAGGGATAGCCGAGGCGCAGCTTCAGCGCACGGAATCCGCCTGCGAGCAGCTTCTCGGCTTCGTCCGCGACCGCTTCCGGCGCCATGAGCCCCAGGCCGCAGCTGTTGTACGCCTGCACGGGCTGGGGCTTGGCGCCAAGAAACGCGGCCAGAGGTTTCCCGGCGGCGATCGCGAGCGCGTCCCAGCAAGCCACGTCGAACGCCGCCATCGCCATGCGCACGATGCCCTGCACGCCGATCAGCGTGAAGCGCCTGTAGAGCTTCGCCCAAAGCGCGCCCGGTTCCACCCGCTCGCCCTTGACCGTCTTCAGTACCTCTTTCAGGAGCGTCAGGATCGCGGGGGCCGCCGCAGGCAGATAGCAGAAGAGATACGTGCGCCCCGTGACGCCCTCCTCGGTTTCGAGGTCGACCAGGAGGAGCGGCGCCGAGCGCACGGCGGCTGCACTGGTGCCGAGCACATAGTTCATCGGAACCAGCACCGCGACCGCGCGGACTTCGCGCACCGTGAGCCGGGGCGTTTCCGGGACGGCTGGATTCACGGACTCTCAGTGCTGGCGCCGCCCGAGCGCATGCAAGGCGAGGATGTCCCACACTGCCCGGTTGGCGGGTGTCGGTACTCCGGCGCCGGAACCGAGCTGCACGACTCCGCCCGAGAGCCACTCGACTTCCAGGCGGTTGCCACGCTCGAGATCATGGTGCATCGAGGAGGTCATGTCGGCTGGCACGCTGTCCGCAAATCGCAGCCGGTCTTCCGCATAATTCTCAGGCAGTGCCACGCCGAGCGCCCGGCCGACGGCGACCGTCTCTTTCATGATCTCGAGCAGGAACGCGCGCGTCTGGAGGTTGGATCGGATCGGCCCGATCGGCATCCGCATCGTGGCGGTTGTTCCCGACAGCCCCACCAGGAATGTGAACTTCTCCCACAGCGTCCTTCTGATGTCCGGGGCAATCTCGGCCTCGACGCCCGCTTTCACGAGGGCCGCATGCAGCGCCTCTACGCGCGGGCTCCGGCGCCCGTCATACTCGCCGATGACCGCTCGCTGCAGCTTGCCCGTCTGCAGAATCACGCCCGGGCGCGCGATGTGCGTGGCGACGTACCCCGCGCCCCCGATTACCGCCGCGGCGCCAAACTCCTCGCGAAGAATGTCGTCCTTGATGACCCCGTTTTGCAGGGAGAGTACGGCTGTGCGGGGTCCGACGTTGGACTTCACGGCCCGTGCGGCAG
The DNA here is from genome assembly GCA_035620515.1 of Burkholderiales bacterium. Classification (GTDB taxonomy): domain Bacteria; phylum Pseudomonadota; class Gammaproteobacteria; order Burkholderiales; family SG8-41; genus SG8-41. Next base: position 22,884 of record DASPGR010000130.1, read on the forward strand.
ACTCAGTATCCCACAGCTTCACGGCGATCAGCACGAGGTCAACGGGTCCAACCGACGCCGGATCGTCTGTCACCTTCACCTGTGAGAGCCGGATGTCGCCTTGCGTCTTGTTCTCGATGACGAGGCCGTGCGCGCGCATCGCTTCCAGGTGCGAGCCGCGCGCCACAAAGGTGACGTCGCAGCCGGAATGCGCAAGGCGGCCGCCGTAGAAGCCGCCGACCCCGCCGGAGCCCATCACGAGGATTTTCATGATTCCACGCCGGCCAGCACTTCCGCGACGTGCAGGACCTTTGTTTTCATGTCGCCCCGTCGCCTCAGCCGGCCTTCGATGTTCAGCATGCAGCCGAGGTCGCCCAGCACGACCGCCTCGGCGCCGGTCGCCGCGACGTTCGCGCACTTCCGCTCCGCGATATGCGTCGAGATGTCGCCATATTTGACCGCGAACGTGCCACCGAACCCGCAGCAGGTCTCGGCCTCATCCATTTCCCGCAGCGTGAGGCCCGGAACCTTTGCCAGCAACGCGCGCGGCTGCACCTTGACCCCGAGCTCGCGCAGGCCGGAGCATGAATCGTGATAGGTCACCGTTCCGTGAAAGGCGCCGGGCACCCGCTCGAGGCGCACGACATTCGAAAGAAAGTCCGTCAACTCGAATACGCGGGCACCGAGGCGCTGCACCCGCTCGAGCTCTGCCGGCTCATCGGAAAAAAGGTCCGGGTAGTGCGTGCGGATCATGCCGGCACACGATCCCGAGGGCGCGACAACATACTCGAACCCCTCGAACTCATCGAGCACCTTGCGCGCGAGGGCTATCGCGGCGTGGCGCGCCCCGGCGTTGTAGCCGGGCTGGCCGCAGCAGGTCTGGGTCATGGGCACGACGACTTCGCACCCCGCGGCCTTGAGCAGGCGAATCGCAGCGAAGCCGATTCGCGGACGCATGAGATCGACGAGGCAGGTGACGAAGAGACCGACGCGCACGGCTGAACGGGAAAGGATGAATGTTGAAGGACGAACATTATCCCAGAATTTGAACCCGGCTCTTCCAGGATCCCGGGGAAGAGACCGATCTCAATACCGTCGACAGCTGTGTGCGCCCGACTCGCCGCTCGCTTCAGCGACGAGGAACAGGGGATGAAGGCGGGATTCAGGCGCGCCAGGGACGCAGGTACGCCATCCGGTCGGCGGAGTGCACCGTCAGCTGCCGTACCATTTTCTTTTGCAGGACGTGCAGCACGACGGATGCTCCCGCTTCCCCGCTCGCCCACAACCGCCGGTAGAAATCGCTCTGGTGGCCCACCGCCTGGCCACCGACGCCGAGGATGACATCTCCGCGGGAAATCCCGGCCTTGGCGGCCGGCGAGTCCGGCAGAACCCGCGTCACGACGACGTGGCCCTCGATCTCCTCGGAATACACTCCGAGCCAGGGCCGCGGCGCTTCGCGGCGGCGGCCCGTGGCAAGAAGCTCCGCCAGCAGCGGCTTGAGAAGGTCGATCGGCACGAACATGTTGCCCGGAAACGCCGCGCCGATCTCGAGGGTGTCGCTCACCCAGAGCGAGCCGATGCCCACGAGCTTGCCGTCCGCGTCGAGCAGAGCGGCGCCGCTGTGCTCGAAACGCGGGGGCGCCGTGAAGATGCCGTCCTCGATCATGTACTCCCACCAGCCCGTGAAACGGCGCCGCGCGACGACGCAGGCGCGCGAGGTGCCTCCCGCCGCGCCGTGCGCCGCGATCAGCACTGTGGAGAGCTCCGTCAACCCGGCGGAATCCCCGAGGTCGACCGGCCGGCACTCGTAGCTCGCGCGCAGGAGCCCGAATCCGGTGGCATGGTCGTAGCCCACCACGCCCGCCGGGAATACGCGCCCGTCGGCGGTGACAACGAGGATCGAGTGCGCCTCGAGGATCAGGTAGCCGATCGTGAGGATGAGACCCTTCTCATCGATCACGACGCCCGTGCCCTCGCGCTCCGTGCCCAGATTGTCCGCAGTGCGCGCTTCCGGCACGGCCTTGATGCTCAGCTTCACCACCGCGTCGAGCGACAGCGAGTCGGCACGCAGATCGGGCACCGCGACGTGCGCGGCGCGCCAGGCCGACAGCGCAGCTGCAAAGAAGGAAACGGTCACGGTTGGTGTGCTTCCAGGGGTGGCATCGGTCATGTCCGGTACCGCACGCGGCACCAGTCAGCCGTACCCGCGTATTGAACGGCGGATATTCCGTCCGTTCGAATACGCGGAGTTAAACCGGCGCTTGGCGTCCGGTTTAACGAATCTTAGCGAGGGGCCCGCTCCCCGGCAACGGGAAACGCCGAGGTCGAGCTACGCCCCTTCGGCGTAACGCACCGTGATGATCTCGATCTCGGCTTCGCCCGCTGGCGTCGCCAACGTGATCACATCGCCGGAACGGCGCTTGAGCAGGACTTGCGCGATGGGCGAGCGCCAGCTGACGTGCCCGCGCTTGGTGTCGACCTCATCCGCACCGACGATCGTGATCGTGCGCTCCTCGCCGCCGCCATGGACGTAGGCATAAGTCACCGTCGCGCCGAAGAAGATCTGGTCGCTGTCACCGCGACGCGCCGGGTTGACGACCGAGGCGTTGTCGAGCCGCTTCGTGAGGTAGTGAATTCGGCGGTCGATCTCGCGCAGGCGTTTCTTGCCATAAATGTAGTCGCCATTCTCGGAGCGGTCGCCATTGGATGCCGCCCACGAGATGACTTTGACCAGCTCGGGCCGCTCCACGTCCAGCAGACGCGAGAGCTCGGCCTTCAATCGGGAATAACCTTGTGGCGTCATGTAGTTCTTGACGTCGAGCGTGGATTGCTGGAGCGAGGCGGCGTGACGGCCATTGCGATTACGGGCGGAAGACTTGCTCATGGGACACCGGGGAAGTTGCGAGAGCGGCATATTATAGCAAAAACAAAGCATTACTGGCGACCCGCTGTAGAGCGGCCCCATCCTGCTGAAAGCGCCGGGTTTTTGGTTGTTCCCGCACATTTCATCATCTAAAATCGCCTACCGAACTTTGCGACGAGCACCCCGGTGGCAAGAACGGAAGCCAAGTCTTCGATCCAGGTGATCGAGCGCATGATGAGTCTCCTCGCAGCGCTCGCCCGGCATGCGGCGCCGGTCAACCTGAAGCACCTCTCGGGCGAGACCAGGCTTCATCCGTCGACTGCGCACCGGATCCTGTCGGTGATGGTCGATAACCGGCTCGTCGATCGCATCGAGCCGGGCACCTACCGCCTCGGAATTCGGCTGCTCGAGCTGGGCAGCCTGGTGAAGTCCCGCATCAGCGTGCGGCAGGAGGCCCTGCCCCACATGCAGGCGCTGCACCAGGCGCTCGGCGAGACAGTCAATCTCTCGGTGCGGCACGATGATGAAGTGGTCTACGTTGAGCGCACGGCCGGCAGCAGCTCGATGATGCGAGTGGTCCAGATCATCGGCACGCGGGCGCCGCTGCATATTACGGCGGTGGGCAAGATCTTTCTCGCCGAGGACGGCCCTGACCGCTGCATGGAGTACGCCAGGCGGACCGGCCTTCCGCGCTTCACCGAGAACACCCTGACCGACTCCGCGCAACTGGTGAGTGAGATCGACAGGATACGGCGGCAGGGCTACTCGTTCGACAACGAGGAGGCCGAGAAAGGCGTGTCCTGCATCGGTGCCGGCATCTATAACGATGAGAACCGGCTCGTGGCGGGGCTATCCGTGTCCGCCCCGTCGGACCGGCTCGACCGCGCCTGGGCCGCGCAGGTGCAGCGCACCGCCCGGGATATCTCCCGCGCCATCGGTAATCCATCGCGGTAACGCGTGCTCGACCAGCCCCTCGTCTTTCTCGATGTCGAAACGACGGGCGCCCATCCGCTCCACGACCGCATCACCGAGATCGGCCTCGTCGCGGTTGACCCGGGAGGCGCGCAGCAGGAGTTCTCGACGCTGCTGAATCCGGGGGTCAGCATCCCGCCGGCGATCCAGTCACTTACCGGCATCACCAATGAAATGGTGGCGCTTGCCCCGCGCTTCGAGGAGCTCGCGCCGGAGCTCCATCGCCGGCTGGAGGGCCGGCTCCTCATCGCGCATAACGCGCGCTTCGACTACGGCTTTCTGCGCAACGAATTCCGGCGCGCGGGGTTGCGTTATGCAAGCCAGGTCCTGTGCACGGTAAAGCTCTCGCGCAAGCTTCACCCCCACGAAGCGCGTCACAACCTTGACGCGCTCATGGCGCGTTATGGCATCGCTTGTGAGCAGCGGCATCGTGCGCTCGGTGACGCGCGCGTGTTATCGCTGCTGGCACGCCAATGGAGCTTCAGATTCGGCGCCGGCGTCATCGCAGCGGCAGCAGAGCTTCTTGTCAAGGCGCCAACCGTGCCGGCCGGGTTGCCGGACGGGGCCCTCGACGGCATTCCGGAGGGTCCGGGCATATACCTTTTCTACGGCGATAACGATGTCGTGCTCTACGTCGGCAAGAGCGTGAATCTCCGCGCGCGCGTGATGTCCCATTTTTCGGGCGACCACCGCGACGGTCGCGACATGAAGATCGTGCAGCAGCTGCGGCGCGTCGACTGGATCGAGACAGCCGGCGAGCTCGGTGCACTGATCGAGGAGGCCCGACTCGTCAAGCAGCTTGCGCCGGTCTTCAACCGCCGGCTGCGGCGCACGAGCGAGCTCTGCGCCTGGCACTGGCGGGCAGAGGCGCCACAGACCTCGCCGCGCCTGGTCGGCGCCCGTGATCTCGACCCATCCGCTTTCGCCGATCTTTATGGGCTCTTCCGCTCCCGCAGCACGGCGTTCGAAGAGCTGCGCGTCCTGGCAACCGAACACGGGCTTTGCCCGATCCTGCTCGGGCTTGAAAAGGGACGCGGCCCCTGCTTCGCCTATCAGATCCGCCGCTGTCGCGGCGCGTGCGTCGGCAAGGAGACCGCGGTGGCCCACGGGCTGCGGCTGGGACAGGCCTTGACGCGGCTCAGGATGCGGCCATGGCCATTTGCCGGACGCGTCGGGATCCGCGAGAAAGGTGTCGCGGGCGATTCCTTGATCGTGCTCGACCGCTGGTGCTATCTCGGCTCCGCGCATTCGGAGACCAATCTGAGGGAGCTCCTCGAGGAAAACCCGCGCCCCGTGTTTGATCTCGACACCTATCGGATTCTGACGCGTTTCCTGCTGGGCGCGGCGCGCCCGCGTTGCACCGTGGTTCCCCTTCCTGCATGACGCTTCCGCGCGAGATTGTCCGCGTCACGCAGCGGCCGCAGGAGCTCGAGCTCTATTTCCCGCCCATGCGCAACATCGGGGCAGCGGCGGGGTTCGGAGCTTTCGGCGCGGTCAGCGTCGCGCTTCCCGTCGCCGCCGTGGCGGGCGTCCACCTGACCGACGCCCCGGGTGTGCACAGCTGGCTTGCGTTGATTCTCGTCGGCGGGTTCGCCCTGCCGATCATGGTATTCGGGCTCGTATTTCTCGCGCTTGGCGCCTACCTGCCGGCAAATTCACTGACGGTGCAGGCAGCAGCCGACCGCGTCGCAACCACGCGCCGTGTTTTCGGCTGGATCGTTGCGCAGCGCGCCCTGCCCTGCGCGGATATCGCGGCCCTCGAGCCGCAGGTCCCGCGCCAGTTTCAGAGCCAGTTCAGCGCCGAGGCGCGCTACCGTCTCGTTGCGCGCAGGCGTGATCCGAAAGGCCCCGCCCTGGTGGTCGCCGAATCCCTGCCGGGCCGTGCAGCAATGAGGCAGGTGGCCGAGCTCATCACCCGAGCCTCCGGAATCGGCCTGAAAGAGGAATGAGCCCTGCGCCGCCATCGGCGGCGCAATGCGCGCGCGGATGCGCGGTGACGGGGACTCTTGTGGGTCAGTGATAAACGACGGGCAGATCGAGCAGCACGCCGAACTCGCCCAGAAACTCGTCGACGTTCTCGACGGTAGCACCCTCGGCCACCACTTCCTGCATCGACTGGGCAAACCGCGCCGCCACGTCGCCCTGGAAAAACGTGCCGCGCTGGCTGCGCTTGTCCACGAGCTCGTAGCCGTGCTGGGCGGGGTACTCCACCACGTAGTAGTTGTCACTGTTGTAGATGACGTTCATGTCGCCGACAGGCCTGTGCCTCAGTTAAGTTGCGCAAAAAAACGCGTCATCGTGCCCGGTGATGCCCAGCTGCTCCAGCGTCAAAACCCTGACGGCCAGTTCCACCAATTCCGTCACGGTTTGTCCGCTCAACCTGTATTTGGGGAGCCGCATGGCTTAATTCAAGGCAATGTCCATGCCAGCCTGACGGGCTTGTGACCCTTCACCACGCGGGGCGAAATCCGGTCGTAATCACGAGTTTCGGCGTGAGAACGCTCACGTACCCGGACAGCAGAACGAACCCGGAGAGCCCGGACGGCCAGAAATCGACGATCAGCGCGGCGGCAGCACGAGCAGGCGTCGTCGCCAGGCAGTCGGGCGGCGGTTGCTTCAGCCGCGGCGGAGCTGGCTCACGGCGACACCGGACAGGATCAACACCAGACCGGCGTACGCGTTGGCGTGCGGCGTTTCGCCCAGGATTGCAACGCCGAGAAACACGGCGACCACCGGTACGCAATAGTTCACCAGCGACATGAACGTCGGTCCCGCCGAACCGATGAGCTTGATGAAGGCGAGCGTGGCAATCGCCGTCGGGCCGATACCCATCCATACGACGGCCCAGACCGACGTCGCGCTGGGCGCAAGCGTCCAGGGCTGGTCGACGACGATCGCGATCGGGAGGCTCACGGCGGCGGCAATGGCGATGATGGCCGCCGAGGCCACCATTACATCGCCTTTCAGCGTCACGCGCACGAGCACGCTCTGGGTTGCATAGCAAAGGGCCCCGCCCAGCACGGCCAGTTGGGCGAGTACCCGCCCGGCGGACCCGCCGAGCCCCGCAAGCGCCGCCGGTCCCATGAGCACCACGATGCCGGCAAAGCCGAGGAGGAATCCCAGTGCCCGGTTGCGAGTCAGATGCTCGCCCGTGACCCAGATGTGCGCCATCACCAGGGTTGCGAGCGGCATGATTGCCATGAGAATGCCCGCAAGCGCGCTGTCGATCGTCTGCTGGCCCCAGCTGATCAGCCAGAACGGCAGGCTGTTGCCGACCACCGCCAGCAGGATGTAGGGAATCCACATCCGGTTCGGCCGCGGAAACGGGTGCCCCAGCGCGCGTATCACCGCGATAAGGACCAACGCGCCGACCAGGAGACGCCCGGCGGCGAGTGTCGCGGGCGGCACCGTCGAGACGCCGATCTTTACGAACATGAAGTTCGAGCCCCACAACGCGACCAGCGTCGCAAGCAGCGCCCAGTCCGCCAGCGTTCGATGCTGCATTTCGGGCTGGTACTACACGACGCGGATGAGCGCCATCATGCCGCCCGCCTGGTGCGTGAGGATATGGCAGTGGAACATCCAGTCGCCGGGGTTATCGGCCACGAACGCGATGTCGACCGCCTCGCGCGGCGCCATCAGCACCGTGTCCGCCCACTCGCGGTGACGCGTCGGGCGCCCGTCGCGCGCGATCACTCGAAACACATGGCCGTGCAGATGGATCGGATGCGGCCACGCCGTCTCGTTGCGCATCGCCAGCACGTGATGGCTGCCCCGATCCAGCGTCAGCATCGGCTCGTGAACGTGCTCCTTGACGGCCATGCCGTTGATCGTCCATGCCAGATGGTGCTGTCGCACCAGCGCCGGGAGCGGGATCCGCTCACCTTCGTATTCCGCCTCCCGCAGCGAGCCCATTGCGCCCCCCTCGAACACGATGGAATGGCGCTGTGCGCGCGCCGCGTCGGGCTCAGGCAGGGGATTGGGCCGCAGACTCACGGATGTGGAGGGTGCACGACTCCGCAGCGGCTGTGAATCGGTGTACGCGATGGTCATGAGATGCAGCTCGCCTCGAGGGCTCGCATGATCGGTGACGGCATGGCGCGAGCCCGGCGCCTGCAGGCAGTCGAGCACCAGATCCGCACGCATCCCGGGTGCCAGAACGATGCGGCCGCTTTCAGGCACGTGCGGCTCGACCGCGTGGCCGTCCAACGCGATCACTCGCGGCTCGTGACCTTCGAAACGCAGCACAAAGATCCGCGCCGCGGCGGTATTGACGAGGCGCAGGCGGATGCGTTCTCCGGAACGTACTGAATATTCGCCACCCTTCAAGGTGAAGCGGCCGTTGACGGTGACGGTATTGCCGATCCGCCCGCCGTGCGTCAGGTCGAACAGGCTGTCGAAGTCCTCGCGCTGGGATGCGTCGCGGTTCAGCCGGAAATCGGACAGCACCCAGACGACATCCCGGTCGACGGTAATGGGATCACGCTCCTCCACGATCACGACCCCGTAGAGGCCGCGCGCAACCTGTTCGTAGCTCGCGAGATGGGGGTGATACCAGTAGGTTCCGGCGTCCTGAAGGGGAAACTCGTAGATGAAGTCCTCGCCGGGGCGGATCGGCGGTTGCGTAACGTCCGGCACGCCGTCCATGGCATTGGGCACCCGCAGGCCGTGCCAGTGAACCGTCGTCGCCACAGGCAGCCGGTTCGTCACGGCAATGCGCGCGGTCTCGCCCTGCCTGAAGCGCAGCTCCCGGCCCGGTACCGTGCCGTTGTAGCACCACACGCTCGTCGCCGGGTACTCCGGCGGGGCGATCTGCTGCCGGGACACTTCCGTCATCAGGCGGACTTCTGCCGCGTGCGACGGGCGGCACAGGGGAGCCGCGGCAAGGGCGGCAATCGCTTTGAGCGCGGTGCGGCGGCCGATTTCCATTTCGAGGGGCAGAGCATATCATCCGGCTTCGTCACGTGAGGTGTCCCGATGCCCGGGAGAATTTTGCTGCCAGCGGTGTTCGCGTTGTGTGGCGCCGCGGCTGCGTGGCCGGGCCTGACGCAGGAGCCCCGGTTTCCGCCGACGCCCGCGCCCGCCGCCGGCCGCACCTCTGTTCCGGCAACGGCCATTGCGCCGGGGGAATTGCTCGCCGCGCTGCGCAAAGGCGGTCTCGTCATCTACTTCCGGCACACCTCAACGGACATGTCGCGCAATGACTCGCGCTCGCGCAGCGATGACGACTGCGACAACCAGCGGCCGCTGACCGACGTGGGCCGTAACGAAGCGCGGCAGATCGGCGCGGCGTTTCGCGAGCTCAGGATCCCGGTGCGCGAAGTGCTTGCCAGCCCGCGCTGCCGGACGATGGAGACGGCCATGCTGGCTTTTGGCCGCGCCCAGGGAACGCATGCGGTGCGCGGTGGCCCCCGGGCCCCGGACAACCCTGACCGCTACGCGGCCCTGCGCCAGCTACTTTCGACACCCGTCGGTACGGATGCCAATCTCGTGATCTCGAGCCACGGGAACCCCATTTACGCGGTGGCCGGCGCACCGTATCTGGAGGAAGGCGAAGCCCTTGTCATCAGGCCGCTGGGAAGCGACTTCGAAGTCGTCGCGCGAGTGCGGTACGACGCGTGGCGCGCGCTGTTACCGTGATGCGTGACGAGTGATGGGTGATGAGTGATGGGTATCCAACGCAAGGTTGCGATCACCCATCACGAACCACCCTTAGAGGGCGAAATCGAGGTCGCCCAGACTCTCGAGCTTCTCCGCCCCGGCAAGCTGCGAGAACAGGCGCTCGGCTTTTTCGCGCGAGCGGTGCGCGGTGAGCCTGAGAAACTTTTCAAGCAGCTCGGCGCGCGTAAGCGGCATCGTCGGCGTACCCTTGAAATCGTGTCCTTCGGCGGTCAGCGACCTGCCGTTCTTCAGCTTGAGCGTCAGCCGGCACGCCGATGAGGAATAACCCGGCGCCGATTGCAGCAGCTCCACCCGGGCGGTCGCAGCGAGAGCGCGGATCTTCGGATCGGTGAGGGTTGACTCGGAGAACGTCCGCGGGTCAAGGGGGTCGCGGAACAACGCGATCGCGACGCTGAAGGGCACGCTGTATTGCATCATCGTGATGTCACGCGGCTCGTTGATCGCGTGCTGTTTCACCACCTTCTCCCCTCCGGCGACGCTGATTTCGACTACGTCGTCGCCCGTAATCTTGTGTTTTTCCTTGAGCTCGAGCGCCAGCGTGACCGGCACCTGCGCTGTGGAGTGGCAGGCGTAGCGCTTGATCTTGGTCTTCATCACCTGCCATACGGAGCCCAAGTCCTGGGTGAGACGCGCCGGCTGCGCGTCCCGGCAGAAGACGTTGAGCACGCCGAACTTTCCATCCAGAACGCCGGCGGGACCGGTATAGCCGTCGCGCGCCAGGACCGCCGCCATGAAACCGCCTTCCGCGGCGCGGCCGAGATGAAGGCGCTTGACCATGCCGCCGGTGCTGGAGAATTCCATCAGGCCCGAGCTCAACGAGCCGGCGATGCCGAAGGCGTTGGCCAGCTTTTTCGCATCCAGATCGAACAGCCTGCCCACCACCACGGCTGTGCCAAAGAGGCCCACGACCCCTGGCGAATGGAAGCCGACCTTCTCGATCGAGTGGTTCGCCGCATGCCCGATGCGATAGAGCACCTCGAACCCCGCGACGTAAGCGGCGAGCAGGCTCTTGCCGCTCAACTTGCGCCCCTGGGCGGGCGCAAGCCCGGGCACGGCGAGCGCAGCGCTGGGGTGGATGCCGACGCTTGGCTCGACCAGGGCATCCAGCTCGAAGGCGTGAGCAGACGCGCCATTGCAGAGGCAGGCAAACGGCGCGCGCACCTTGACCGGCGTGCCGAACACGCTGCATTCGCCCGGCGCGCTGTTGCGCCGGGCATATTCGATGACCATCCGGGTCCAGGGCAGCTCGGCGCCGAATACGCACGCCCCTACGGTGTCGATGAGGCAATCCTTCGCGCGCTCGACCACTTCCAGCGGGATGTCCTCGTACTTCAGGCCGACGGCGAACTCCGCCAGCGCCTGCGATGCGTCGGTCATGGGATTTCTTTCTCGTCCGGAACCGGGATGACCCGCCTTTGGTAAAATAGCGCCGTCGCTCACTTTGAGCCGCCATGGCGCTGACCCCCCTCTCCGCATTATCGCCTCTGGACGGGCGCTATCACAACAAACTCGCCGCGCTTTCCGATATCTTCAGCGAGCTTGGCCTCATCCGTTACCGCGTTCTCGTCGAGCTGGCATGGCTGAAGGCCCTCGCGGCGGAACCGAAGATCCCCGAGGTGCCCCCCTTCTCCCCGGTCACCCGCGCGCTGCTCGATGACATCGTCGCGGGCTTCTCGCAGGCCGACGGCGAGGCCGTGAAGTCGATCGAGCAGAAGATCAATCACGATGTCAAGGCGATCGAATACTTCCTGCGCGAGAAGCTCGGTGGCAACCGCGAGGTGATGAAGGCCGCGGAGTTCATTCATTTCGCGTGCACCTCCGAAGACATCAACAATCTCGCGTACGCGCTGATGCTCGCCCGCGCCCGCCAGGAAACGCTCCTTCCGGCGCTCGACCGGATCATGGAAAAGCTGGGCTCGCTCGCGCATGAGCTGGCCGATGTGCCGATGCTTGCGCGCACCCATGGCCAGCCCGCGTCCCCGACGACTCTGGGCAAGGAAATGGCAAACGTGGCGTACCGCCTCGCGCGGGCGCGCGACCGGATCGCGGCGATCCGCCTGACGGGTAAGATGAATGGCGCAGTGGGAAACTACAATGCGCATGTCGCTGCCTATCCGGACGTCGACTGGCCAAGGCTCGCGCGCGAATTCGTGGAAAAGCTCGGTCTCGAGTTCAACCCCTACACGATCCAGATCGAGCCGCATGACACGCTGGCGGAGCTTTTCGATGGCGTTGCACGCGCCAACACGATTGTCCTCGACCTCGACCGGGATGCCTGGGGCTACATCTCGCTCGGTTACTTCCGGCAAAGGGTCAGGGCGGGCGAGGTCGGCTCGTCCACCATGCCGCACAAGGTCAACCCGATCGACTTCGAGAACTCCGAGGGCAATCTCGGGCTCGCGAACGCGCTCTTGCGCCACCTGAGCGACAAGCTGCCCGTTTCCCGCTGGCAGCGCGATCTCACCGATTCGACCGTGCTGCGCAATATGGGCGTTGCCTTCGGTCACACGCTGCTCGGATATGACTCGTGCCTGCGTGGCCTCGAGAAGCTCGAGGCCGATCGCGAGCGCATGAGCGCCGATCTCAAGGACGCGTGGGAAGTGCTCGCCGAGCCCGTCCAGACCGTCATGCGCCGCTACGCGCTCGTGGGCGCGTACGAGAAGCTGAAGGACCTGACGCGCGGAAAGCACGGCATTACGCGCGAGGCCTTGCACGCATTCATCTCGGGGCTAGACCTCCCGCCGGCGGAGAAGGCACGGCTCCTCGCGCTGACACCCGCCACTTACATCGGCAAGGCGGCGGAGCTTGCTAGAAAGATCTGAACCGCCAAGGCCGCCAATACTGAATCGCCAAGACGCCAAGAACTACAAAAACAAAAGATAAACCGCCAAGAAAAAAACTTGAAAATAGATCCAGTCTTGTTTTTCTTGGCGTGCTTGGCGTCTTGGCGGTTAGATCGGGTTTTCTGCAATGGCTGAACACGTCGTCGAGGTCACCGAAGCGAATTTCCAGCAGGCCGTTCTGGAGGGATCGAGACGCGCCCCGGTGGTCGTCGACTTCTGGGCGCCGTGGTGCGCACCGTGCCGCGCCCTCGGCCCGATTCTCGAGCGGCTGGCTTCCGAGTACGCCGGGCGCTTTACGCTGGCGAAAGTGAATTCGGACGAAAGCCCTGCGCTTGCGGCGCAGTTCGGCGTGCGCGGCATCCCCAGTGTCAAGGCCGTCGTGAACGGCGAGCTCGTCGACGAGTTCACGGGGGCGCTCCCCGAGCCGATGGTGCGGGAGTTCATCGAGCGCATACTGCCCTCTCCCTCGGAAGTGCTGCGATCGAGGGCCAACGCGCTCTATGCAGCCGAGAAGGATGCGGCAAGAGCGCTCGAGCTTCTCGGGGAAGCCGCCAGGAGCGATCCCGACAACGAGGACGTGCGATTCGACCAGGCGAGGATACGACTCGATCTCGGAGAGCTCGACGCGGCGCAGGCGCTGCTCGATTCGCTGAGCGGACTCGCCCAGATGGACGAGCGCGTCACGGCCCTGCGCGCCCGCCTGGATCTGGCCCAGGGCGCGTCGCACGCGGGCGACATGACCTCGCTGCTGGGGCGCATCCAGACGAATCCGGCGGACCTCGAGGCGAGGCTGCAGCTCGCCAGCTTGTACGTCGCCGGCAAGCGCCATCGCGAGGCGCTCGATCAACTGCTCGAGATCGTGAAGCGCGACCGGGGCTTCAAGGACGATGTGGGCCGCCGGACGATGCTGGAAGTCTTCTCCGTGCTCGGGCCGGACGACAAGCTGGTCGAGGAGTACCGGCGGCGGCTGGCAAGCGCGCTGTACTGAACAGGAACCGCTACCGCGTCCGCGCGCGGTGCCGCAGGTATTCGACGATGCCCGGGCTGATGGAAAGCAGGATGATGATGACGATCACGACGAAGAGATTCTCCCTGACAGCCGGGATGTTTCCGAAATAGTAGCCCGCGTACGTGAGCGACGAGACCCAGACGACGCTGCCGGAGAAGCTGTAGAACACGAACTTCGCATAGCGCATGTGGCCGATGCCCGCGACGAACGGGGCGAACGTCCGGACGATGGGAACGAAGCGGGCGAGGAAGACGGTCTTGGCCCCGAAGCGATCGTAGAAGCGCTGGGTGCGATTGAGGTGCTCGGGATTGAATAGCAGGGAATCGCGCCGGGTAAATACGCGCGGCCCGACGAAACGGCCGATCCAGTAGTTGGTGTTGTCCCCGAGAAAGGACGCGGTCGCCAGCGTCGCAAAAAGCCCGTGCACGTACATGTCGCCCGCTGCGGCCACGGTCCCGGCGACGAAGAGGAGAGAGTCGCCCGGCAGGAACGGCGTCAGCACCAGCCCCGTCTCGCAGAAGATCACGAGAAACAGGATCGCGTAGATCCAGGGCCCGTAGTGGGCGACCAGCCATTGAAGATGCTGATCGAGCCGCAGGATCAGGTCGAGAAGTGTTGCAAAGAGCTCCACCGGCAATCAGCGTCAGACGACTGCGCCGGTTTCGTCCGGTTTTCGTGCAGGCTCGGGCCGGGCGAGATCTTCGCGCGAGACGCCCAGGTACATGACGATCGGGCTCGCCACCAGCACCGACGAGTAGATCCCGAAGAGAATGCCGATCGTCAGCGCGAGCGCGAAGTAGAACAGCGTTTCCCCCCCGAAGATCAGCATCGAGCACACCATGATCTGCGTGGATCCATGCGTGATGATAGTGCGCGACATGGTGCGCGTGATGGCATGATCCAGTATCTGCGGCACCGTCAGGTTGCGCATCCTGCGGTTGCGGAAGGTCTCGCGCACGCGGTCGAAGACGACGACCGACTCGTTGACGGAATAGCCGAGGATCGCCAGTACCGCCGCGAGCACCGGAAGCGAGAACTCCCACTGGAAGAGCGAAAAGAGCCCGACGATGATGATGACATCGTGCAGGTTGGCGATGATGGCCGCGACCCCGAATTTCCACTCGAAGCGCAGCCACAGGTAGAGCACGATCCCGATCGAGACGAAGAGCAGCGCAAGCGCCCCGTTCTCGAACAGCTCGCGGCCGACCTGCGGCCCGACGAACTCGACGCGGCGCATCTCCACCTTCGGGTCGTCCTTCTTCAACTGCTCCATCACGCGCTCGGAGAGCTGGGCGCTGGTCACGCCTTCCTTCACCGGGAGCCGGATGAGAACGTCGCGCGAGGTGCCGAAGTTCTGCACCGATGCGTCGGTGAATCCCAGGCGGGCAACAGCCTCGCGGACCTTGTCCAGGTCCGCAGCCTCCGCGTACGCGACCTCCATCACCGTGCCGCCCGTGAAATCCACCCCGAGATTCAGGCCGCGCGTGGCGAGCGAGCCCACCGCGATGACGAAGGTGACGACGGAGATGATGTTGAAGAGCAGCGCATGGCGCATGAACGGTATGTCACGCGAGATGCGGAACCATTCCATGGCGCCTCTCCTACTTCCCGTGAGCGGCCGGCTTCCAGACCTGGCCGATCGAGACGTGATCGAGCCGGCGGCGGCTGCCGTAATAGAGGTTGACGATCCCGCGCGACACCACCACGGCGCTGAAGATCGAGGTGAGAATCCCGAGACACAGCACGACAGCAAACCCCTTTACCGGGCCGCTCCCAAACGCGAACAGCGCCAGGCCCGCGATCAACGTGGTTATATTTGAATCGAGAATCGTGCCCCACGCGCGGTCGTAGCCGGCATGGATCGCCGCCTGGGGCGTGTTGCCGCCTCGCAGCTCCTCGCGGATCCGCTCGTTGATCAGCACGTTGGCGTCGATCGCCATGCCGAGCGTCAGCGCGATCCCCGCCATCCCGGGCAGCGTCAGCGTTGCCTGGAGCAGCGACAGCAGCGCAACGAGGAAGAGGACGTTGGATGCCAGCGCGACGATGGAAAACACGCCGAACAGCATGTAGTACGCGATCATGAATACGGTCAGGGCCGCGAAACCGTACCAGGTGGATTGAAAGCCGATTCGGATGTTTTCCGCTCCGAGCGAGGGCCCGACCGTGCGCTCCTCGATGATCTCCATCGGCGCAGCCAGCGCTCCGGCGCGCAGCAGGAGCGCGATGTCCTTCGCCTCCTGCGTGTTCATCCTGCCGCTGATCTGCACCCGCCCGCCGCCGATCTCGGTGCGTATCACGGGCGCGGTGACGACTTCGCCCTTGCCCTTTTCGAAGAGCAGGATCGCCATGCGCTTGCCGACGTTCTCACGCGTCACCTGCTGAAAGATGCGGGCCCCCACGCCGTCGAGCGTGATGTGGACCGCCGGCTCGTTGGTCTGATTGTCGAATCCGGGCTGGGCATCGGTGATGCGTTCCCCTGTGAGCACGACCTGCTTTCTCACGAGGAGCGGCGTGCCGTCGCGCTCGTAGTAGAGCTCGGCTCCGAACGGCACCTGGCCCGCGATCGCCGCCTGCATCGTCGCCGGGTCGAGATGCTCTTCCGCCACCATGCGCACCTCCAGCGTGGCAGTCCGGCCGAGAATGTCCTTGGCCTTCGCCGTGTCCTGCACGCCGGGCAGCTGGACCACCACGCGGTCGGCGCCCTGCTGCTGGATGATCGGCTCGGCGACCCCCAGCTCATTGACACGGTTACGCAGGGTGGTGATGTTCTGCTGGAGCGCGAAATCCTGCGTGCGGCGCCGTGCCTCCGGCTTCAGCGCGGCCACGATACGGTACTGGCCGGCATCCCCCTCGGCCGTGAGCGCGAGATCGGGTATCGTGCGCGTGAGCTCGGCGAGCGCCCGGTCCCGCATTGCCTCGTCGCGAAACCGCACCGTCAGCACCGGTCCCGCGCGGTTGACGCCGCCATACTGAATGCGCTTCTCGCGCAGGTTGCTGCGAATATCTCCGGCGAAGGACTCGACTTTCTTGTCGAGCGCCGCCCGCATGTCGACCTGGAGCAGGAAATGCACGCCGCCGCGAAGATCGAGCCCCAGGTACATGGGCAGCGCCCCGAGAGCCGACAGCCACGCCGGGCTGTTCGAGAGCAGGTTCAAGGCGACGATGTAGTCCTCGCCAAGCTGCTTTTGCAGCACGTCCTTCGCGCGGATCTGGGTATCGGTGTCTGCGAAGCGCGCCTTGACGCTCTGGGGATCGAGAAAAATCCCGGTGGGCTGAAAGCCGCCCTTTTTAAGGATCTCCTCGACCCGCCCCATGAGCGCGGTGTCGGCCTTGAGGGTTGCGCGCAGCGGCGAGATCTGCACAGCCGGAACCTCGCCAAAGAAGTTGGGCAGCGTGTAGAAGAGGCCGAGCACGAGCGCCGCCGCGACGACGACGTATTTCCAGAGGGGATAGCGGTTCATTGCTGCGCAGTGACGAGTGATGCGTTACGGGTCATGCGTCAGACAACCGTCCGCATCGGCGGTTCACGCATGACTCATTGCACTACTCGAGTCCCTTGATGGTGCCTTTGGGCAATACCACCTGCACCGAGGGGCGCTGAATATGGATCGTCACGTTCTCGGCGATCTCGAGCGTCACGAACCCTTCAGCGACCTTGCTGATGCGCCCGACCACACCGCCCGCGGTGATGACTTCATCGCCCTTCTGCAGCGCCTCGATCAGCGCCTTGTGCTCCTTGGCGCGCTTCATCTGCGGGCGGATCATGAGGAAATAGAGCACCACGAACATCAGCACGATGAGCAGCATGCTCTCGATACCACCGCCCGGACCGGCTCCGGAACCCTGGGCCCATGCCGAATTGATCAACATATCGCGCGTCTCCGAGTTTCAACGGGCGCCGCCGCGCCCCGAAAAATGCTGAACTTTAGCACGTTTTGCCTGCGGCTTGCGCATCGCCGAGTGCGAAATCCGCGAGCCGGCCGCCTTCGATTGCGGCGCGAAGGTCCCGCATCAATGCTTGATAGAAATGCAGGTTGTGCAGCGTATTGAGCCGCGCGCCGAGGATCTCGTTGACGCGCTGCAGGTGGTGGAGATAGGCGCGCGTGAAGTGGCGGCAGGTGTAGCAGGCGCAGCGCTCGTCGAGCGGGCGAAGGTCCTTCCGATAGACCGCGTTCTTGAGCTTGACGACGCCGCCGCTTGTATACGCCCAGCCGTTACGCGCGTTGCGCGTCGGCAGCACGCAATCGAAAAGATCGATGCCGGCCCGGACTGCAGCCACGATGTCCTGCGGAGTGCCGACGCCCATCAGGTAGCGCGGCGCCGCCGCCGGCAGCGCGGGCGCCGTATGGCGCAAGATTCGCAGCATCTCGCGCTTGCTTTCTCCCACCGACAGCCCGCCGATGGCGTAGCCGTCGAATCCGATGCGCTGGAGCCGTGCAAGCGATTCGTCGCGCAGTGCCTCGTACATGCCGCCCTGGACGATGCCGAACAGCGGATTGACGTTTCCCTCGTGCGCGCGCCTGGACCGCTCCGCCCAGCGCAGGCTGAGCAGCATCGAGGCGCGCGCCGTCTCCGGTTCCGCGGGATACGGCGTGCATTCGTCGAACACCATCACCACGTCGGCATCGAGCACGCGCTGAATCCGCACCGACTCCTCCGGCGTGAGAAAGCACGGATCGCCGTTGACGGGCGAGCGGAACCTCACGCCCTCCTCCGAGATCCTGCGCAGCGGCCCGAGGCTGTAGACCTGGTAGCCGCCCGAGTCGGTGAGAATCGGGCCATCCCATCCCATGAAGCGATGGAGCCCGCCGTGGGCCGCGATCACATCGAGGCCCGGGCGCAGCC
This sequence comes from Burkholderiales bacterium, assembly GCA_035620515.1. Classification (GTDB taxonomy): domain Bacteria; phylum Pseudomonadota; class Gammaproteobacteria; order Burkholderiales; family SG8-41; genus SG8-41. The sequence goes on from DASPGR010000130.1 coordinate 41,077, forward strand.
AGAGGTGGAACGTGTTGCCGAGCACGATCTGGGCGCCGACATCCCGCAGCTCCTGGGGACTCAGGGCCTTGACCGTGCCATAGGTGCCCACCGGCATGAATGCCGGAGTGTCCACGACTCCCCGCGAGAGCGTGAGGCGCCCGCGCCGCGCGGGCCCGTCGGTGGCGAGGAGTTCAAACTGCATCGCGCTCGATCAACATGGCGTCGCCGTAGCTGTAGAAACGATAGCGCTCGTCGATCGCGTGGCGGTACGCCCGGCGGATATTATCCATGCCGCCGAAAGCCGAAACCAGCATGAGCAGCGTCGACCTTGGCAGGTGAAAATTGGTCAGCAGGCGCTCCACGACCTGGAAACGGAACCCCGGCAGCACGAAAAGCCGTGTTTCTCCTGTACCCGGCGTCAGCGAGCCGGACGATGCGGCGCTCTCAAGCGCGCGCAAGGTCGTCGTGCCAACGGACAGCACGCGCCCACCGTGCCGGCGCGCGCTGCTGATCGTCTCCGCGCATTCCGGCGTGATCTCGTAACGCTCGCTGTGCATGACGTGCTGCGCCAGGTCCTGGCCCCTCACCGGCTGAAACGTCCCGGCGCCAACATGCAACGTGAGATAGGCGAGCCTGGCACCGCGCTCACGGAGGCGTTGCATCATTGCGTCGTCGAAATGGAGGCCGGCAGTGGGCGCCGCGACGGCGCCGCGCGCCCGCGCATACACCGTCTGGTAGCGCACGGCATCCGCGGCGTCCGCGGGCCGCGTTATATAGAGAGGCAGCGGAACGTTGCCATGGCGCTCGAGAAGATCGAAAACATCCGCGCATCCCTCGAAGCGGAGACGAAAGAGCTCGCGCTCGCGCCCAAGCACCGTGGCTGTGACCGATCCGTCCAGCAGCAGCGCGCTGCCGACACGTGGCGGACGATTGGCCCCGACCTGCGCGAGCACCTCATCAGGACCGAGTATGCGCTCGACCATCACCTCGACGTGGCCGCCGGATTTCTTTTGTCCCTTGAGCCGCGCCTTGATCACGCGGGTGTCATTGAATACCAGGACGTCGCCCGGCTCGATGAGCTGAGGAAGGTCGCGGAACTGCCGGTCGATGAAGGAGCCCGTCATTCCGTCGAGATGCAGCAGCCGGCCCGCGCCGCGCTGCGCGGGCGGCGATTGCGCAATCAATTCCTGCGGCAGCTCGTAGTCGAACTCGTCGAGGCGCATCGCCTCGATTATATGAGGCGTGATGGGTGATGAGTGATCGGTGATGGGCAAACGCAACGCAGCCCCGCGTGAGCGTGCACGCAATTGTTGGGAAGTAAGGATTGCGGGATAATTTGGCCGCCTCTATGCCGGGATGGCGGAATTGGTAGACGCACGGGACTCAAAATCCCGCGCCCTCAAAAGGCGTGCGAGTTCGACTCTCGCTCCCGGCACCAGCAGCTTGCGCAGATTCGAGGGCAGTTGCGGCGCGGGGTCTAGCGGAGCGTGACCTCGACGTTGTCGATGAGCCGCGTGCGGCCGATGCGCGCGGCGGCGACGACAACGAGCTCGCTGTCGCGCTCGGAGGGCTGGCGCAGATCGCCCTGCCGGCGCACGGCGATGTAGTCCGGCTGCCAGCCGTGCCGCGAGAGCTCGGACATCGCCTCCTGATCGATGCGCTGGAAATCCCGCGCGCCCTTCTCGATCTCGCCGGCCGCGCGTCTCAGCACGCGATAGAGCCGCGGTGCCTCTGCACGCTCGGAGGCGGAGAGGTAAACGTTGCGTGTTGACAGTGCAAGCCCGTCGGGCGCACGCACCGTCTCGGCCGGAATGATCTCGATCGGCAGCGCGAACTGGCGCACCATGTCGCGCAGGACGAGATACTGCTGGTAGTCCTTCTTGCCGAAAATCGCCGAGTGCGGCATGACCAGGTTGAAAAGCTTCAGCACAACCGTGGCGACGCCGCGGAAATGCCCTGGCCGATGCGCGCCTTCCAGGATGTACTGCAGGTCCGAGGGCTCGACGACAAAGGTCTGCGGCTCGGGGTAGATATCGCGCTCCTCGGGCGCAAACACCACGTCCACGCCCGCCTGCTCGAGCCGCGCGCAATCGGCGTCGAGCGTGCGCGGATAGCGCTCGAAGTCTTCCTGCGGGCCGAACTGAAGCCGATTCACGAAAATGCTGACGACAGTGCAGGATCCGCGCGGTTTGGCAAGACGGATCAGCTCGATGTGCCCGTCGTGCAAATTGCCCATGGTCGGCACGAAAACGTTTTCCGGCTCGCGCCGCAGGCGCCCGCGCAGCTCGGCAGCGGAATGGATGATGTCCATGACGCGCGAAAGCGCGGTCTCAGAAGGAGTGCTCGGGCCCTGGGAAGGTCCGCGCCTTCACTTCCTTGACGTAGAGCTCGACGGCGCCCTGGATCGATCCCGCGGCACGCATGAAGTTCTTGACGAACTTCGCCTTGCGGCCGGGAAACACATCGAGCATGTCGTGCAGCACGAGGACCTGCCCGTGGCAATCCACTCCCGCGCCGATACCGATGGTCGGCACGGACAATGACGCGGTGATCTCGCGCGCAAGCGCGGCCGGAACCGCCTCGAGCACGATCATTCCCGCTCCGGCCCGCTCGAGGAGCCTTGCGTCCTCGACCAGACGCTCGGCAGTATCCTCATTGCGCCCCTGGACCTTATAGCCGCCAAACTGGTGCACGGACTGCGGTGTCAGTCCAAGATGACCGCAGACTGGCACGCCCCGCGTTGCGAGATACTCGGTCGTCTCCAGCACCGGCGTGCCGCCTTCCACCTTCACCATGTGCGCGCCCGCGGCCATGATCGCGGCGGCATTTCGAAAGGTATCCTGCGGGCCCACCTGGAAGGTGCCGAACGGCATGTCGCCGATGATGAAGGCGCGCTTCGATCCGCGCGCAACGCACTCGGTGTGGTACACGATGTCGCGCAGCGTCACCGGCAGCGTCGTCTCGTGTCCCTGCAGCACGTTGCCGAGCGAATCGCCTATCAGCAGGCACTCGACGCCTGCCGCCTCCAGAAGCGCGGCGAAGCTGGCGTCGTAGCAGGTGAGCATCGCGATCCGGTTGCCCTCCTGCGCCATCCTTTGCAGCGTGCTCAACGTGATTCGCATGCAGTCTCCGCATCACCGCAAAGGCCTGGCGCCGTCGCGGTCTGTCGTCAACTCCCCATCGAAAAGAACTCGCGCGGGCCGCGCATGGCATGAATGCGCTGCAACAATAAATCAAAATCGCCAGGCTGATCAACAAAATTGAGATGGTCCGAATTGACGATGAGCACCGGCGCCGCCTCGTACTGGTAGAAGAACCGCGCGTAGGTCTCGGCGAGCGTGAAGAGATACTCGTCGTGGATGCCGCGCTCGTACGGGACGCCCCGCTGGCGGACCCGTTCGACCAGCGTCTGGGGGGAGGCCTGGAGATATATCACCAGATCGGGCGTGGGCGCCTGCGGCTTCAAGCTCGCATACACCTGGTCGTAAAGGGTGAGCTCGTCGTCGCTCAGCGTCACGCGGGCGAAAAGCGGGTCCTTCTCCAGCATGAAATCGGAGATGGTGACGGTGCTGAAGAGATCGCTCTGGCTCAGCGCGCGCACCTGTCTCGCCCGCTCAAACAGGAAGTAGAGCTGGGTCGGCAGCGCATAGCGTGCCCGGTCCTGGTAGAAACCCGGAAGAAACGGGTTGGCGTCCGGCTCCTCGAGCATCAACGAGCTGCCGCTGCGCTCTCCCATCACGCGCGCGAGGCTGGTCTTGCCCGCGCCGATCGGACCCTCGACGACGATGTAGCGGTACTTCTCGGGCAGGGACGTCACGTGACACCCGCGCTGGAAAGCCTCATGAGCCCCGTCGCGTCGACGCGCGCGGCAAGGCGGGCTGCCGGACCGGCGCCGGGAACCATCGCGTGAGGCGCGATCTCAGCAAGAGGCACCAGCACAAAAGCGCGTTCGAGCATGCGCGGATGCGGGATGGTCAGCCCCGGCTCATCGATTACCTCTTCGCCATAGAGCGCGATGTCGAGGTCGAGCGTGCGCGGCGCGTTGGGGATTTCGCGCACCCTGCCGCGTGCGCGCTCTATCGCGAGCAGGCCCTCGAGCAGCGCTCGCGGTGCAAGCAGCGTTTCGATCGACGCCACCGCGTTGACGAAATCCGGCTGGTCTCCCACGCCCACCGCCGGATTCTGATAAAGCGATGAAGCGCCGGTGACCCGCGTGTGCGGCAGGTCGGCGAGCGCGCGCAGACCGGCCTGCACCTGCGCCACCGGGTTCGCGAGGTTGCTGCCCAGCGCAATGAACGCAGTGATGGGTGATTCGTTCACCGTTGATCGTCCGTCGAGCCGTCCTGCCGGTGAGCGCCGCCGCCCGGTCTCCTTCGGCCGCGCCTCCTTCGACGGCGGCGCCCTCTTCCCGGCTCTTCGGCACGGACCAGCATCTGGGCGCGCGCCGCCTCGCCCGCATCCTGGAAACGTTCCCACCACTCACCGAGTTCGGCATCGACTTCCCCGCTCTCGCAGCGCAGGCGCAGGAAGTCGTAGCCGGCCCGGAACCGCGGAAGCTCGAGCAGCCGGTAGGGCCGTTTCCCCGAACGCTGCAGGAACCGCGGCTGCATCGCCCAGATCTCCTTCATGTACGCGCTGAAGCGGTTGTGGATCGCCAGCTTCTCCGCCTGCCGCTTCAGGGCGTCGTCCATCGCGTGATAGAGAGCCGGTATCGGCGGCTCCCCTTTTTCCTCGAAGCGGCGCCAACCCGCGAGCACTTCGTGCCACAGGAGCGCAGCGAACAGGAACCCGGGCGAGACCGGTTTCCCCGCCCGCACCCGCTCATCAGTCGCCTTGAGCGCGGCGGCGACCAGGCGCTCGCCGCTCTTATGCGCCGTCGCCCGATCGAGCAGCGGCAGCACTCCGGGCAACAGGCCCTCCCGGCGCAGTTCCACGATGCCTTCGGTCGCATGGCCGGACAGCAAAAGCTTCAGCAGCTCGTCCATCAGGCGCGCCGCGGGAACGTGCGACAGAAGCGGCGCGAGGCGGCGTATGGGCTTGCGCGCGCGCGGATCGATCTCGAGCCCTGTGCTCCCCGCAAGGCGCGCCGCGCGCAACATCCGCACGGGGTCCTCGCGATAGCGTGCCTCGGGCTCCCCGATCATTCGCAGCCGCCGGCGCCGCAGATCGGCAACGCCATCGTGGTAGTCCCAGATCTCCTGTGTGGCCGGGTCGTAGAACAGCGCGTTGATGCTGAAGTCGCGTCGCGTCGCATCCTGTTCCTGCGTGCCAAACACGTTGTCGCGCAGGATGCGCCCGTGCTCGTCGGCGACCCGGCCGTCGTCACCCTCTATGACATTTGCGCCACGGAACGTGGAGACTTCAACCATCTCCGCCCCGCACATGACGTGCACGATGCGAAAGCGGCGCCCGATCACGCGCGAACGGCGGAAAAGCGCGCGCACTTCCTCTGGTGTGGCATCGGTCGCGACGTCATAGTCCTTGGGCCGCCCGCCAAGCAGCAGATCGCGCACTGCGCCGCCCACCACGAACGCCGAGAACTCGTGCCGCTGCAGGGTCTGCGTGACGCGCAGCGCGCAGGGACTGATCGATTCCCGGGCAATGCGGTGGACGCTGAAGGGGATGATCTTCGGCTGCGCCGCCTTGAAAAACCGCCCCGAAAAAACGCGCCCGAGAAATCTCTTAATCATCTGTTCCTGATAGCAAATTGACCGGCGCGCTGGGACAGCGCGTCCGGTCCAATTTGCGGCGGGGTAAATTATACGGGAGCAAAG
>DASPGR010000131.1:0-2732 GCA_035620515.1 Burkholderiales bacterium
CCGGCGCAGCTTCGGCTCGAGGCTGTAGACCGTCGGCCGGCGCGCCTGCACGCCGCGCAGGGTGTTGGCCGATCCCAGCGCCGAGTGCGTCGCGAACATCATGCAGAACTCCCGGAAGGCGCGCGGGTCCTTGTTGGCGAGCTGCACCCGCGCCGGGCCGATCTGGTAGACCTTGATCGCCTGCGGAGTTCCGAGCTCGTCGAACCGGCGCGCCATGACCTCCGTGTCGCGCGCGAACTGCTTGCGCTTGTCCGGATCGGAGCCGTAGCCCACCCCGATCGAGGTGACGGAGAGCGCCATATGCGGATAGCGCAGCCCGAAATGGAGCGCCGCGAAGCCGCCCATGGAGCAGCCGATGACGTGCGCCTTGCGGATCTTGAGATACCGAAGGACGTTCGCGATATCGTCAGTCGCGATCGCCTGCGAGTACTGGGAGCCCGCCCGCGGCACCTCCGAGGGCGGGTAGCCGCGCGCGTTGAACGCGATACAGCGGTAGCGGCGGCTGAAGTGGCGGATCTGCGGCTCCCAGCCGCGCATGTCGTGCGCGAACTCGTGCACGAAGATGATTGGCGTGCCGCGCCCCGTCTCCTCGTAGTAGAGCCGCACACCCTTCGAGTCAGCAAATGGCATCTCGTTCTCCAATCCGTTCAGTGAAACGTGAAACGCAAAACGTGAAACGTAGCCCGTCTATCTTGGCGCCTTGGCGGTTCAGGAATAAGACTGTTTCTCTCGGCGTCTCGGCGGTTCAGGATCGCTGCGCCATCGTGGATTTGTTGAGCGAACGCGGATCGCGGGGGCGCCAATGCCCGGAATCGACCAGACCCAGGAATTCGTCCGTGATCCGGTTGAACAGCTCCGGCTCCTCGTTATTGACCAGGTGGCCGGTCGCCGGTGCGATAGTGAGGCGCACGGCAGGGCACATGCGCTTGAGGAAGACGCTGGTGTCGAGCGAGGTCTCGTCCTCGTCCCCAACGACGACATGCGTCGGGACGGCGAGGCGCGAGAGTGGGCCCGCCATCGCCCGCAGCGGCGGGCGCCGCAACTGGATGCCGCGTATCGTGTTGGCGTGGCCGAGAGCCGAGTGCTCGGCGAAGCGCCGAAAGAACTCCCGGAAGGCGCGCGGGTCCTTGTTGCCGAGCTGGATGCGGTTGGCAGCGGTACGGTAGGGCCGCATCGCCCCGGCGAGCCCTTCTTCCTCGAAGCGCTTCGCGCTGGCGGCGCTTGCCTTGAGAAACGGTTTGCGCGTGGCGGGATCCGAGCCCGCGCCGGCGCCGATCACGGTGAGCGAAAGCGCCCGCCTGGGGTAGCGAAGCCCGAACTGGAGCGTCGTATATGCGCCCATCGAGCAGCCGATCACGTGCGCCTTTGCGATTCCGAGCCGGCGCATCAGATTCGCGAGGTCGTCCGTGGCCTGGCGGTGGGAGTACTTCGACACTGCCGCCGGGACATCGGACGGCGGATAGCCGCGGGCGTTGAAAGCGACGCAGCGGTAGCGGCGGCTGAAGTAGCGAATCTGCATCTCCCAGGTCCGCAGATCCCCCGAGAACTCGTGCACGAAGACGATGGGCGTTCCGCGGCCCGCTTCCTCGTAGTAGAGCTTCACACCGCTGGATTCTGCATAGGGCATCGTTCTTTTCCTTCCTCCGTTTGACGTGCGCGGCGGGTGCGCGCATCCGCGATCAGATTGTATTCGAACTTCGCGCGGCGTCCCGCGCGACCTCGGCGCGGTGCGCGATGAAGATCCCGACGAGCACGATGATACCGCCGGCAATCCCGGTCGCGCCGAGCGCCTCCCCGAGCAGGATCCAGGCGAATAGCGCCGCCATGACCGGCTGGAAAAGCAGCCCGACGGAGGAGAAGGTCGCCGGCAGGTGCGCCATGGCATAGGCAATGAGGCTCTGGCCCGCGACCTGGGCAATGATCGCGAGCGATACGAGCTTCACCCATCCCATCGCGGTCACGGGCAGGATCTGCTCTCCCGAGACGATCGCGATCGGCAGCAGCAGAACCGCCATCACCGTGCAGCTCCAGGCCATGATGCTGGAGGTTGCGACGCCGGCGCGCAGCCGCGTGATGGCGAGCTGGTAAGCGGCGTAGAACATGGCGGTCACTACGCCTAAGAGGTCTCCGAGGACCGCGAGTCCTCCGATTCTGAAGTCCGTGCCTAGAAGCGTCGCGACCCCCGCCAGCGCCGTGACGAGCCCCAGGGAAAACAGTGCCGAGGGGCGCCGCGAGAAGAGCAGCCAGGTGGCGAGCGTCACGAAGATCGGTGCGAGGTTCGCAAGCAGCGTCGCGTTCGCGACCGAGGTCAGCACGATCGACCAGTGCCAGAACGCCAGATCGCCGGCAAAGAAGATCCCCGCGGCGAGCATCAGGCCGCGGTGCGCGGTGAAAGCCTCAAGGAGACGGCCGCGCTGCTCGACCAGCGCCCACGACCAGAGAAAGGGCAGGGCGAGCGCGATGCGCCAGAAGGCGGTCGCCACGGGGCCTGCCTCGCTCACCTTGACGAAGAGCGCGGAGGTCGCGATGGCGAGCGCCCCGGCAAGCAGCGCCGCGACGGCGATCGGGCGTCGGGTGCCCTGCGAGTGTGGACCGATGGACTTCAAAAAGCTTTTCCGGACGCGTTAGCGTCCGGAAAATTTGGGCTTGCGCTTCTCGATGAAGGCGCGCATGCCTTCCTTCTGGTCCTGCGAGGAGAAGAGCATCTGCGCCGACTTCGCCTCGAGCGCGAG
>DASPGR010000132.1:0-10138 GCA_035620515.1 Burkholderiales bacterium
TCGGGGGTTTCCGGTCGATCAGCATCAGGGTTGCGAGGTAGTAGATGAGCGCGGTGAAGGCGACGCTCAGGATCCTTGCGTCGAGATAGCCCGCGAGCAGCGCGCCGCCGAGCGTCCCTGCCAGGATTCCGGGAGCGATCCCTGTGAAGACCTGCCACCGGACCGCCCCGTGCCGGTGATGGCTGCGCACGCTGGAGGCTGACGTGAACAGCATCGTCGCGATCGAGGTGCCCAGCGCGAGATGCACGACGTTGTCGCCCGCCAGGTCTCTTGCGGCGAAGACAATGGCCAGGACCGGCACCATCGCCGCGCCTCCCCCGATGCCGAGGAGCCCGCCGAAGAACCCGACGAAGGCGCCGAGCGCCAGGAAGATCCACCAGCCGTCAATCACGCGCGGATGGTAACTCATGGCGACGGGCGACTGGCGAATGGCGGGTGGCGGATGGACAAGTGCGCGGCCTTCTACCGGCGGGATTTCCAGCGTGGTAAGGTCGGGGGCCGAGCCCGGCCGCGGCAGGCGCGTTGGGCCGCAGGGGAGGGGGAGACGGAATGAGCGCGGCAAGTCAGGCTGACCTGATCGTTCAACACATCGATTGGCTGATCACGGTGGATTCCGGGCGCCGGATCATCCGCGATGCGGCGATAGCCGTGAAGAACGGCCAGTTCGCGGCGATCGGCAAGACCGATGCGATCGCCAAAGCGTGGCGCGCGGAGCGCGTCGTCGATGCCAGGGGCACGGTTGGCTTGCCCGGCATGATCGACAATCACCTGCACACCTCCTTCCAGCTCGCGCGCGGCCTCGCGGACGAGTCGAACGCGCAGGCCTTCCTCTTCGAGCACATGTACCCCTACGAGGCGGTGATGGAGGAGGAGGACGTCGAGACCAGCGTCACCCTTGCAGCGATCGAGATGCTGCGCCATGGCGTCACGTGCTACATCGAGCCCGGGAACTACTATCCCGATGCGACGGTGCGGGCGGTAATGGGTGCCGGCATGCGGATGGTGCTCGCGGTGAGCTGCTTCGACCAGAACAAGGCTGTGACCGGGCTCATGCCCGCGCGGATGATCGAGGACACCGCGCGCTGCATCGCCAAGACCGAGGAGCTCTTCGACACGTATCCCGGCAAGCACGCGGGGCGGCTCACCGTCAGCGCCTCCTTCCGCGGCATGAACAACAGCACCGACGAGCTGATCCTCGCCCTGAAAGAGATCTCGCAGCGGGAGAAGGCCATCCTCCAGACCCATGCCTGCTATTCCTACTTCACGCACGACGCGAGCGTCGTCCAGCATGGAAAGCCCGAGATCGAGCGCCTGGAGTCGCTCGGCGTGCTCGATGAGAACATGCTGCTGCTGCACGGGGGCTGGCTCGAGCCCCAGGAGATCGAGATCCTCGTGCGGCGCAAGCCGACGATCGTGTGCTGTCCGTCATCCTCCATTCACAACGGCTACGGCAACCTGGCGGTCGGCAAGCATCCCGAATTGATGGCCATGGGCGTCAACGTGAGCCTCGGGGCGGACCACGCGAGCTCGGGCAGCGTCGATCTCGTGCAGGAGATGCGCTTTTGCGCGTGCAGCTACAAGGAGCTGCGCCTGAATCCCCGCTTCATGCCGCCCGAGCAGGCGATCGAGATGGCGACCATCAATGGCGCGCGCGGCGCGGGCCTTGCGGATCGCATCGGCTCGATCGAGCAGGGCAAGGAAGCCGATTTCGTTCTGTTCGATGCCACGGTCCCGGAATGGCAGCCGCTCTACAACCCGGTGTCGAACCTCGTCTACAGCGCGACCGGCAACACGGTGAAGCACGTCTTTGTCGGCGGCGAGCAGGTGGTCCGGGACGGCCGCCTCGTGCGCGTGAACGAGGAGGACGTCATGCGCGAGGTCGTCAAGGCCGGCAGCCGCATCACCGGCCGGTTGAACATGAAGAAAGTCCTGAAGCTGCGCTGGCCCGTCGAGTAACGACACTCGGCCGGTGACGGCCGTCTCAATTGCGTGAATGCAGTACGCGACCTGGAGGAGATGAATATGAACCGACTGATTGCAATCACTATCGTGTCAACATTGACCGCGCTGGCTTCCGGCACCGTCATGGCGCAGGCCTTTCCGACTAAAACGGTCCGGCTGGTGGTGCCGTTCCCGCCGGGCGGGGCGACGGATACCTTCTCGCGAGCCGCGGCGGCGGAGATGACGAAAAGCCTCGGGCAGACGGTGATCGTGGAGAACCGGCCGGGCGCGGGCACGACGATCGCAGCCGCCATCGTGGCGAAATCGCCCGCGGACGGATACACGCTGTTCTTCACCGATCTTTCGACGCACACCATTACCCGCTCGCTCTACTCGAAGCTTCCCTATGAGCCGCTGCGGGATTTCGCGCCGGTCGCAGTGGTGAACGCCTCGCCGCTGATCCTTGTCGCGCATCCCTCGGTCGGTGCGAAAAACGTGCGCGAGGTAATCGCGGTGGCGAAGAAGCATCCTGGCATCACGCTTGCCAACTCGGGCATCGGCACCGTGACCCACATGACCGCCGAGAAATTCCGTTTGCGCGCCGGGCTGAAGGTCACGCCCGTGAGCTACAAGGGCGGCGCCACGCCGGTCATTGCGTTGCTGGGCGGCGAGGTTGCGATGGTGATGGCAACGGTGCCAGCCAGCATCCAGCACGTGCGCGCGGGAAAGCTGGTGGCGCTCGGCGTGGCCGCGGCGAAGCGCTCGCCCTACCTGCCGGATATCCCGGCAATCTCCGAGACCCTCAAGGGCGTGGAAGGCGCGGTCATCGCCGGGGTGTTGGCGCCGGCCGGCACACCGCCTGCCGTCATCGACCGCCTCAACGCGGAGTTCGCCAGGGCCTCGAAGGCGAAGCGGGTGCAGGAGATCTTCGCCGCCAACGCGGCCGAGACGATGCACATGAGCCCCGCCGAGCTGCAGAAGGCGCTGGAGCGCGACGAGAAGGAGTGGACAGCGGTGGTCAAGGCGACGGGGGTCAAGGTCAACTGATGGGTGGGGGTGGGGTTCGAAGAGGGTGACGCAATGAAAGCGAGGATCGACCGCAAACGAGCCGCGGTGCTCGTGCTGGACGTCCAGAACGATCTCGTGAAAATCACGCCCCGCATCCGGGAGAACCGCGTGCTCGAGCACATCGCGGCCGTCATGGCGGCCGCGCGCCGAAAGAAGGTCCCGGTCATGCACATCACCGCATCCGTGCGCCGCGATTTCCTCGACATCCCGCGCGATAACCCCCTGTGGGACGGCCTGCGCAAGTCACGACAGCTGATCTACGGCACGAAAGGCGCGGCGATTCATCCGAAAGTCCGCCCCCTTACGAACGAGCTCGTGCTCAACAAGACCTGCGTCGACCCGTTCCTCACGACGAACCTCGGTCAGGCCCTGCAGAACCACGATGTAAACACCGTGATCCTCACCGGCTTGTGGACGAACTGGGTCGTTGAGGCGACCGCGCGCCACGCGAGCGACATGGGCTACCGCGTCTTCATCCCGCGCGAGTGCGTGGCGAGCAACACGTTCGAGAACCACGACTTCGCCATCAACCGCATCCTGCCCACGATCTGCTACGTCGTGAAGGTGAAGGACGTTCTCGCCGCCCTATAGGCGCAGCAGGCGGCGGGCGTTGCCGCCCAGTATCTTCGCTTTCTGCTCCTCGTTGAGCGATTTCATCCCGGTGACGATCTTGACCGGTTCCTCGTAGGCGATGTCGAAGCAGTAGTCGCTGCCCATCATGATGCGGTCGGCTCCGACGAGGCGCACAAGGTCCTCGAGAAGGTCTTCCGAGTAGGTAATGGTGTCGTAGGTGAAGCGCTTGAGGTATTCGCTCGGCGCGCGCTGGATCGTCTTGCACTCGCCGCGGATGTGAAAGCCGCGGTCGAAGCGCCCGCGCAGAATCGGAAGCGCTCCCCCGGCGTGGGGCAGGCAAACCTGGAGCTTGGGAAACGCGTCCATCACGCCTCCGAAGATCAAGTGACCCGCGGCGATCGCCGTATCGAAAGGATTCCCGCAGAGATTGATGAGGTAGTACTGATTCAGCCGCTCGTTGTTGATCATCATCGGATGCAGAAAGAGCGGCAGGCCGAGATCCGCCATGCGGTCATAGACCGGGAAGAAGCTCCGGTCCGACAGCTCCCGGTCGCGAACCGCGGTCGCCATGTACACGCCGCGGATGCCGGGCAGCTTCGCCGCCCTCTCGAGCTCTTCCAGCGCGAGCCGCGGATTCTGCATCGGCAGCACGGCGAACCCCAGCAGCCGGGTGGGATGCGCGCGGTGCGCCTCGCTGGCCGCATCGTTGAAGGCGACGGAAAGCTTCATGCCGAGACCGTCGTCCGCCCAGTACACCATCGGCTGCGTGAGCGACAGCACGTGCATATCGCATCCCTGCCGGTCCATCTCCTTCAACCGCTCGTCGAGATCGATGAATGCAGTCGTGACAGGGCCCGTGCGCAGCAGGAGCCCCACCTGGATGAAGCGTGCGCCACCGGGGCCGCTCACGATGGAGGCCGCGCTGTGCTTGCCGTGGTCGGCGATCAGCTTGAGATAAGACTCGGGAAAATAGTGCGCGTGGATGTCGATTGCAGGGGCGGTGGCCATTTTGCTTTATGCCTGCCTAGCGGGTTGCTGTCCTGTCTTACGTGCGACGAGCGTCATGATCCGCTTCCACTCCGCCGGCGTCACGGGCGTGATCGAGAGGCGACTGCCACGCTTGAGTATCTGCATTCCCTTGAGCGCCTTGTCGCCACGCAGCTCGTCGAGGCCCACCAGGCGGGTCTTCTCGACGAGCTTCACGTCAACGTTGTACCAGCGTGGATTATTCCGGGTCGCAGCGCGGTCGTAGTAGCGGCTCTTTCTGTCGAACTGGGTCTCGTCCGGATGCGCGGGGCCGCAGATCTCGACGATGCCCGTGATTCCCGGCTCCTCGCAGCTTGAATGATAGAAGAAGCCGCGGTCGCCGGGGCGCATCTCGTCACGCATGAAATTGCGCGCCTGGTAGTTACGCACGCCGCCCCACTCGGTCACGCCGTCCCGGGCGAGATCGTCGACGCTGTAGGCCGAGGGCTCGGACTTGAACAACCAGTAGCGCATGCCGGTGAATGCAAAAAAAATGCGGCCTCAGCCGCATTTTTTTGGGGACCCCCGCCTGTGCCGTCAGACCTGAATCTTGAACCAACGGTTCAAGGTTGGTCGCCTTCCGAGCCCGTCAGGCGCTTCCATGTAGGATGCGCACACAGGAGCTACTTGAGTCGGCGTCCAGAGTTCACTATGTTGGTCAAGGACTCTATGGCCTTAAAAACGCGCACCGCAGGGGAAACTCAGAACAGTTCTTTCTGATCAGCCATCACCTGATCAAGAACTGTTTCCATGTGAGCCATTCTACGCTTTATCTCTGCGATGTCAAAACCGCCGCCGACTTTTGTCGAGAGCAATTCGTGCGCGATGTTGAGCGCAGCCATGATCGCGATGCGCTCGAGCCCGACGACCTTTCCCGAGTCGCGAATCTCGTTCATTTTCTTGTTGAGGTAGTCGACCGCTTCGAGCAGGCCCTTCTGCTCGTTGTCGGGACAGGCAACGCGAAATTCGCGCCCCATGACGTTGATCTGGAGCCCCTTTGCGTCCGCGTTCATGCGTCTTCTTCGGGAATCTGGTTGAGCAGGTTCTCCAGGCGGGCAGTCGCGGCGCCAATCTTGGCGTTCAACTGCTTGTTCTCGCTCATGGCCGACGCGAGCTGCTGCCGCAGCTGCTCGTTGGCCACCCGCATCCGTTGGCACAGCTCGATGAAGCGGTTCAATTTTTGTTCCAGCGATTTCAGTTCGGATTCCATGGGCACTCTATGGTAGAGGTGAAAATCCTGTTAAGTCAACTGCTAACACCCTTTTCTGAAAGTTATTTGGCATCATGTTGCACAGCTGATGCGTGACCTTTTTCACGCGCATGAGCGGCCAGCGTGAAATTCCCTACGCCCGGGTTAAGAGCCTGAGGCGTTGTGGTAATCGGTCGCCGCCCGCGCGGCTCGCCGGGCTACAATCAAAGCGCACGTTGCGGCGCGCCATACCGTGGGCGCGGATCGGAGCGTGCACGGAAGCGGGTGCCCGTTCTCGGTCATCGAGACGGGTTTAACGGGAAACAGGTAAGAAAATCACGATGCGGACATCGTGATTTCCTGAAGCCTGTGCTGCCCCCGCAACGGTAAGCGAGCGTGGATTCGCCACTACGCCACTGAGCGCGGTGCGCTTGGGAAGGCGGCGGATCAAGTTCTCGCGAGCCCGTATACCGGCCCGTCCGTAAGTGGAACAGCCGCGGGGAGGCGGCGCATCCGTCGCGTTCTCCTCGCGTGCGTTCCGTTGCGATTTCCTGCGTGCGGCGGGCATGCGCGAGGAGCACACGTGAAGCTTTCCCGGGGCGTCGCCGCCGTGGTCTCGGCCGCGGCGCATTGCGCATTTGCCGCCGACATTCCTTTATCGGTCGGCGAGCCGGTCATCGTCACGGCGACGCGCTTCGAAGACCGCTATCTCGACAAGCCGGTCAACGTCACGGTCATCACGGCAGAAGACATCCGGCAGAGCCCGGCGAGGACGGTTCCGGATCTCCTCTCGGAGCAGGCCGGAATCTTCATACACGACTTCTTCGGGAACAACGCGGCCACCACGACGGTGGATCTGCGCGGCTTCGGGATCACCGGATCCCAGAACACGCTCATCCTCCTCGACGGCCGCCGCATCGTCGATGCCGATCTCTCGGGCGTTCAGTGGTCGGGCATCCCGCTCGCCGCAATCGAGCGCATCGAGATCGTGCGCGGCTCGGGCGCTGTGCTCTACGGCGATGGCGCTGTCACCGGCGTCATCAACATCATCACGCGTTCGCCCGCAGACATCGGCAATTTCGCTCAAGCGCAGGTCCAGGCCGGTTCCTACGATACGGAGCAGGGCCAGCTCTACGCGAACCACTTCTCGGGCAACCTCGGCCTGAATCTCATCGCGTCGAACTACGGATCCGACGGCTACCGGGACAATAACGAGAACCGGCAGAGCAACGTGCAGGCGGAGGCGCGGCTGCTCACCGCGCGCGGCGATGCGTCGTTCAAGCTCGGCAACACCAACCAGGGCATACGCCTGCCCGGACCACGCACCGTGCAGCCGAGCGCCGGCGTGAATCAGCTCGAGACCGACCGCCGCGGGACCTCGACGCCGCTCGACTACGCGCAGCTGCGCGGCAACCGCGCAACCTTTGACTGGCGGCACGAAACGGATGCCGGGCAGGTGAACCTCGGCATCGGCTATCGCGACAAGGAGCAGATATCGTACTTCGACTTCGGCGGGTTCCCCGACTATCGCATCGCGGATCTCGACGTGTGGTCGGTTTCGCCGCGAATGAGGTTTCCGCAGCCGCTCGCCGGGCTGCCCAACACGCTCGTCGTCGGGATCGACTGGTATCACTGGGATTATCAGCTTCGGCTGTCGAACTCCGCCGCGAACATCGGCCAGCCTTTCAACACGGTTGATGCCACCCAGGAGAACAGCGCGATCTACTTCCAGAACACGACGAAGCTCTCGCCGGCGGTGACGGTCATCGCGGGCGCGCGCCTGGAGCGCTACAAGATCTCGGCCACCGATGACTACGACGCCGCCGCGCCCGGCGGCGCGTTCGGCTCCAGCGCCGCGCCCGGAAGCGACGAGGAGACCGAGTACGCATACGAGCTCGCCGCGCGCTACGAAACCCCCCCGGGCTGGGCGCTGATCGGGAGGCTCGGCCGCAGCTACCGTTTCGCCAACGTCGACGAGATCTATGAATTCACCCCCGCCTTCACGCGCGAGTTCCAGTTCCTCAAGCCGCAGACGGCGCATTCGTACGAAGCGGGCGTGGAGCGTCGACGCGCGGGCTCGATGCTGCGCGCGACGGTTTTCCAGATCGACGTGGACAACGAGATCCGTTTGGACCCGTACAGCACAGGCATCGGTAACACGAATCTTCCGCCGTCGAGGCGGCGTGGCCTGGAGCTCGAAGCGCAGCAATCGGTTAGCAGCGCGCTTCAGCTCTCTGCCAACTACACATATGTCGAGGCGAAGTTCCTCGAGGGCACGCTTCCGGGCAGCCCTTTCACGCAAACCAGCGTGGTGGTCGCCGGGAAGACCGTCCCGCTCGTTCCCCGGCACAAGCTGAACGTCACCGCGTCGTGGATGGTGCAGAAGGGGACGCGGTTGAACGCGCTGGTCACCTACGTCGGTGACCAGTTCATGGACAACGACGAAGGGAACACCTTCTATACCAAGATCCCCGCCTACACAGTCGCCGACCTGAAGCTCGTGCACGAGACCGGCGGCTGGCGACTTGGCGCGGCGGTCAACAACGTGTTCGACGAGAAGTACTACAACTATGCCGTGCGCAGCCAGTTCGTCGCCGACCGCTACAACGCCTAT
Source organism: Burkholderiales bacterium (assembly GCA_035620515.1). Lineage (GTDB taxonomy): Bacteria > Pseudomonadota > Gammaproteobacteria > Burkholderiales > SG8-41 > SG8-41. Next base: position 8,412 of record DASPGR010000132.1, read on the forward strand.
CCCCTCCCGGAGCGCAACTTCACGCTGACGGCGGAATACAACTTCCGCTAGGGTCATCGCAATACCAAAGCGAATCCCCTCCTGCCGGAGGAGGGGTGGCGCGAAGCGCCGGGGTGGTGGGAGTGATCTTGAGCCGTTTGGCCTTTGAAGGGGGGTTTGCTATTGTTCGCGCGTATGACGCGCATGACGAGCACCGAGCTCTACCTGCGGCTGTTGCGCTACGTGGCGCCCTACTGGCGCGTGTTTGCCGCCGGCATCGTCGGCATGATCATCGTGGCCGCCACAGAGCCTGCGTTGCCCGCGCTTTTGAAGCCCCTGCTCGACGGCAGCTTCGTCGCGCGCGACGAGAACATGATCCGGCTGATACCCCTTGCGATCGTCGGCGTGTTCGTCATCCGGGGAGCGGCCTCGTACCTGGGCGATTTTGCGATCCACTGGGTGGGCAACAAGGTGGTCATGGACCTGCGCCAGGCGATGTTCGACCGGCTGCTCGTCCTGCCCGCAGGCTTTTACAGCAATCAGGCCTCCGGGAACCTCGTCTCGCGCGTGACATACGACGCGGCCCAGGTCACTACCGCCTCGACCCATGTCCTGACAGTCGCGGTGAAGGACAGCCTTGCAGTCCTCGGGCTGCTGGGCTGGCTGCTTTACCTGCAGTGGAAGCTCACGCTCGCTCTTCTCCTGATCTCGCCCGTAATCGCGGGCGTCATCCGCGTCGCGAGCCGGCGCCTGCGGCGTGCCAACCGGTCGAACCAGGAAGCGATGGGCGACATGACCCAGGTCGTGCAGGAGACGGTCGAGGGCCATCGCGTGGTGAAGGTGTTCGGCGGCGAGCGCTACGAGGCAGAGCGTTTTCGCGATACGGCAAACCGCGTGCGGCACCACATGATGAAGCACGTGGCCGCGGCGGCCGCGACGGTGCCGATTACGCAGATACTTGCGGCGCTCGGCATCGCCGCGATCGTCTATTTCGCGGTGATGGAGTCGGGTGCCAGCGCAATGACCGTGGGCAGCTTCGTGTCTTTCGTGACCGCGATGGGCATGCTGCTTGCGCCGCTGAAGCGGCTCACCCAGATCAACGAGCACATCCAGCGCGGGCTCGCGGCCGCCGAAAGCGTGTTTCACGTGCTCGACCAGGAGCCGGAGCCCGATACCGGCAGCGTCGAGATCGCCCGCGCGCGCGGCGACATCGACTTCCAGAACGTCACCTACACCTATCCCGAAGCGAGCCGTCCCGCGCTGCGAAACGTGAGCCTCAACGTGCGGTCGGGGGCAACGATCGCGCTGGTGGGGCCGTCGGGCGGGGGGAAATCGACGCTCGCGAACCTGATCCCACGGTTCTTCCGGCCGCAGCAAGGCCGGATTTTCCTGGACGGGGTCGACATCAACGAGCTGCGGCTCAAGAGCCTGCGCTCGAACATCTCGCTCGTCAGCCAGGAGGTGGTCCTCTTCAACGATACGGTGGCAGGCAACATCGCCTACGGCGCCATGAACGGCGCGGCCGAGAAGGAAATCATCGCCGCGGCTGAAGCAGCGCATGCAATGGATTTCATCCGGCTGATGCCTCAGGGGCTCGCGACGCTCATCGGCGAGCGGGGCGTGAGGCTCTCCGGCGGGCAGCGCCAGCGGCTCGCAATTGCCCGCGCGCTGCTCAAGAACGCCCCGGTGCTGGTGCTGGACGAGGCGACCTCGGCGCTCGACTCGGAATCGGAGCAGCACGTCCAGGC
>DASPGR010000133.1:0-5244 GCA_035620515.1 Burkholderiales bacterium
CCACTGTTCCGGCGACGGAATGGGAAGGGCGGCAAAAAAAGTGTTACGAGCCAGGAGACCTACCTTATCCGCAATGGCGATGCTTCCGCGGTCTGAAGCGTGGTCAGGCGTGATGAACTTGCCATCGTCCGTGCCAGCACGAGCGTGGCAGGTTCGCCTTTCCTCATTCCGGGACGCATCGAGAAGTTCTCGAAAGCGCGTGCCGTTCATTATCGGGAATGGAGGGAAAGGTGAACCTGCTCACACACAACCTCGGCTATCCGCGGATCGGTAGCCACCGGGAACTCAAGAAAGCCTGCGAAAGTTACTGGTCTTCCGGGATCAGCCCGGCTGAACTCCTGGAGACCGGTCGCGTCCTCCGCCGCGACCACTGGCGGCTGCAACAGGAAGCCGGCATCGATCTCATTCCCTGCAACGATTTCTCGCTCTACGACCACGTGCTCGATCTCTCGCTCATGGTCGGCGCAGTGCCCGCGCGATACGGGCCTTTGCTAGACCAGCCCGGTGGTTCCGGGCTCGATCTGTACTTCGCCATGGCGCGGGGTTATCAGAAGGGCGGTCTCGACCTCATTGCCATGGAAATGACCAAGTGGTTCGACACCAACTACCACTACCTGGTCCCGGAGTTTACGAAGAATCAAGCCTTCCGCCTGACCTCGCGGAAGGTCATGGATGAATTTCAGGAGGCGAAAGCGCTTGGCATCAACGCCAAGCCGGTGTTGATCGGGCCGGTGAGTTATCTGCTCCTGGGCAAGGAGAAGGAGCGGGGCTTTGACCGGCTCGACCACCTGGACCGGCTGCTGCCGGTTTACCTGCAGATCCTGAGAGAGCTGGAAAACCTCGGCGCCCAGTACGTCCAGCTCGATGAACCGTTCCTGGCGCTGGACCTGCCGAAAGGAGCGAAGCGTGCCTATGAGGCGGCCTATGCCGCAATCTCGCGCGCCTGCCCCGGGCTCAGGATCGTCCTTGCCACCTACTTCGCCGGGATCGATGACAACGCCGAGGTGGCCGCGAGTCTGCCGGTGCACCTTCTGCACCTGGATCTCATCCGGGCGCCGGCGCAACTGGACCGGGTGCTGCCCTTGATCCCGCGCGGGCTCGGCCTCTCGCTCGGTATCGTGGACGGTCGCAACGTCTGGAAAAACGATTTCGAGCGTTCCCTGGCGCTGATCGGCAAGGCCGTGGAGAAGCTGGGCAGCGGGCGCCTGGCGCTGGCGCCTTCCTGCTCGCTGCTGCACGTGCCGTGTGATCTTGCGCTCGAAAACGACGAGGCGGCGTTGCCCGGCGGAATCAAGCGCTGGCTCGCTTTTGCCCGGCAAAAACTAGACGAAGTCGTCACGCTCAGGGGGTTGGCACAGCCCGAGACCCATGGACGGTATGTCGCCCGATTCAAGGAAAACATGCTCGACGTCGAGAACCGCCGCCAGTCGGTTCTGGTCCACAGGCCGGCGGTGAAACAGCGCCTTGCCGCGGTCCGCCCCGAAGAACTCAAGCGCCGGAGCCCGTTTGGCGTGCGACAGCGAGAGCAGCGCGCAGCCTTCAATCTGCCTTTGTTTCCCACGACAACCATCGGATCGTTCCCGCAAACCGATGAAGTGAGAAAGCTCCGGCTCCGTCTCAAGAAAGGCGAGCTCACGCAGGAACAGTACGAGGCGGCGATCCGGGCGGAGACCGAGCGGGCCATCCGTTGGCAGGAAGAGATCGGCCTGGATGTGCTGGTGCACGGCGAGTTCGAGCGCAACGACATGGTGGAATACTTCGGAGAACGCATGAAGGGCTTCGCGTTCACCGGCAACGGCTGGGTGCAGAGCTACGGCTCCCGCTGCGTCAAACCGCCCATCATCTACGGCGACGTGGAACGCGAGGCGCCGATGACGCTGAAGTGGTCGCAATACGCCCAGTCGCTGACCGCAAAACCGGTCAAAGGCATGCTCACGGGGCCGGTCACCATCCTGCAATGGTCGTTCGTCCGGGACGATCAGCCCCGGTCAACCACCGCGATGCAAATCGCCCTGGCGATCCGGGATGAAGTGCGCGATCTCGAGAAAGCTGGGATCCGCATCATCCAGATCGACGAACCCGCCATCCGCGAGGGGCTGCCTCTGCGCAAAGCGGATTGGGAAGGCTATCTCCGCTGGGCGGTAGAGGCCTTCCGGCTGGCCTCCTCCGGGGTGGCCGACGAGACCCAGATCCATACCCATATGTGCTACTCGGAGTTCAACGACATCATCGAGTCCGTCGCCGGGATGGACGCCGACGTCATCACCATCGAAACGTCCCGGTCGCAAATGGAGTTGCTTGACGCGTTCGCGGGCTTTCGTTACCCGAACGAGATTGGCCCGGGGGTGTACGACATCCACTCGCCCCGGGTGGCAACCGCCCAGGAGATGACCGCGTTGCTGCGCAAGGCGCTGGCGGTACTGCCGGCGCGCAACCTCTGGGTCAACCCCGACTGCGGCCTGAAAACCCGCAAGTGGCCGGAGACTCAGGCAGCGCTCGTCAACATGGTCGCCGCTGCAAAGGCGTTGCGAGAGCAGGCCTGATCGCTCAGGCGGGAGGCGGGTGACGAAAACCGGGTCGAATCACGACTCACGACTTACAAATCACGATTCACGCGTTTCCGGGTTCGGGTTCAATCCGTTGTGCTGGTCCGACCCGGGTCGGCAGATTTTCAGCCAGGGGCAATTGGGGTCGGAGTAAGATTTTCGGTACCCGGAAAAATTACTCCGATCCCATTTACTCCGTGAATGAGCGGAAAAAAATGGGGACGGAGCCCGGTTTCTACCTGACATTCAAGCAATACCCGCGACCCACGATCCGTGAGGCACCGTCTTTAGTTGTCATTTGACGCGCTTCAGCACGGTGAGGTTCGACTGGTCGTCGTGCGGGTTCTTCTGCGGATTCCTGGCGCGCCGCTCATCGAGGTTCGAGGTCCGTCAGGTGGGCTCATGCCCCTTTGTGTCTCTGCTACGTAAGGCCCGTGTGCCAAATTCCCCTGAACGCGAGATGGCCCGAAGACGTTGACCGAGGCGAACTTCCTCGCCTCCCCCCTGCGGTCCGCCGTATCATCGGCGGCCGTGTCCATGACGAACGAAGAATTCAGCGCCCTCGTATCGCGGCTCGAGGAACAGTCGCGAGACGGCCCCCGCTGGTACCGGGTCCGGGTCACGCTGCTCGCGATCCTCGGCTACGGCTACGTCGGGATCGTGCTCGCCCTGCTCATCGTGCTGTCGCTGGCCACGTTGGCTTCCGCGATCTATCTGAAGGCGGCGGCGATCAAGATCGCCATACCGATCCTGGTCGTGGTGGGGCTCGTCCTGAAGGCGATGTGGGTGCGGCTGCCACCGCCCGAGGGCAGGGCGCTCGATCCCCGGGAAGTGCCGGCGCTCTTCGAGATGATCGAGCGGCTGCGGCGCAAGCTCAAGGCGCCGCGCTTCCACCGCGTCCTTCTGACGGGCGATTTCAACGCCGCCGTGGTGCAGCTGCCCCTGCTCGGCATGTTCGGCTGGCACCGCAACTATCTCCTGATCGGGCTGCCCCTGATGAAAGCGCTCACGCGCGAGCAGTTCGAGGCCGTCCTCGCGCACGAATTCGGGCACCTCGCCCGGGGCCATGCCCGGGTGTCGAACTGGATCTACCGGCTGCGCATGACGTGGGCGCGGCTGGTGTCGGCGCTGGAGGAGCGGCAAAGCTGGGGCACGTTCCTGTTCCGGCCGTTCTTCAACTGGTATGCGCCGTACTTCAGCGCGTATTCCTTTCCGCTCGCCCGCGCGAACGAGTACGAAGCCGACGCGACCGCCGCCCGCCTTGTCTCACCCGCCGCGCTCGGGCAGGCGCTCACCGCCGTGAACGTGATCGCGAGCTACCTCGGGGAAAACTACTGGCCGCGCATCTACAGTCAGGCCGACGACCTGCCGCAGCCCCGGTTTGCGCCGTTCTCCGCGCTGGGCGGCCGGCTGGCGTCGGACCTCAGGGAGGAGACATCGGTTCGCGGATGGCTCGACCAGGCGATTGCGCGGGCGACGACCGTGGACGACACGCATCCCGGCCTCTCGGACCGGGTGAAGGCGATCGGTGAGAAGCCGCGATTCGCGCCGCCCGCAGTCGGCCAGGCGGCGGACCGGCTGCTCGGCGAAATGCTCGCCGGCCTGACAGAGGAGTTCGACCGCGACTGGCGCGAGCACATACAGCCGTCATGGGAGCAGCGCCATCATGACGTGCAGAAGGCGCGCTCCCGTCTCGCCGAGCTGGATGCGCTCGCGGCCGCCGCGCCGGGCGGGGAACTCGCGCTGCGCGAAGCGTACGAGCGGGCGCGGCTGACCGAGTCTGTCGGCCCGGGGCCCGACCCCGCGCTGGAGCAGTTTCGCCGTCTGCACGAGCGCGCGCCCGGCGATCCTTCCGTGAGCCTCTCGCTCGGCCTGCGGCTCCTCGCGCGCGACGAGGAGGCCGGCTTCCCGCTGGTCGAGCAGGCGATGAGGGAGGACGAGGAGAACATCCTGCCGGGCTGCGAGGCACTGCGCGACTACTGCTGGAGAATGAAGCGGGAGCAGGAGGCGCACGCGTGGCACAAGCAGCTGGTGGAGCGCGCGGAGCTGCTCGAGCTCGCGCGCAAGGAGCGCGCCGAGCTGCACGTCCGTGACGCTCTAGAAGAGCACGGGCTGCCGGAAGAGGCGGTTGCCAGGCTGCGGCAGCAATTGCAAAGGATTCCCGGCCTGCGGAAAGCTTACCTGGTGCGCAAGCGCGTCGAGCACCTCTCTCACCACCCCCTGTATGTCTTGGGCCACGTGGTGAGCCCCTGGTGGAAGCCGCACAGAAAGAAGCTTGCGGCCACGGTGCAGCAGGCGATACTCGACAACGTCAGCTTTCCGGGCGAGACGCTCATCATCAGCGTCGAGGGCGAGAACGCGCGATTTAGCCGCAAGCTCCGCCGGGTAACCCGCTCACGGATACTCTAGATAGGCCGAAATCGGGCCCTCAGCGGTCCTTGGTGGTCTGTCCCCCCGGATTCCCGTATTGATGTGTCACTTGACGCGCTTCAGCGCGGTGAGGCTGGACTGGTTGTCGTGCGGGTTCTTCTGCGGGTTCCGGGCGCGCCGCTCGTCGAGGATCAGCAGTGAGTTGGGATTGTCGCTGGGGCTCAGTCTGACCGACCAGAGCACTTCTTTACCCTTCTTGCGCACGACCTCAAGAGCGTAGACCGCATTGGGCGGCTTGCCGTACACCTCGGCCTCGAATTCGCCCTGC
>DASPGR010000134.1:0-15817 GCA_035620515.1 Burkholderiales bacterium
GCATCCTCACGTACGAAACCGGGCCGTGGACGTGGCTCGCGAATCTGGCCTATACCGAAGCCCGCTTCAAGCGAACGGACGATGCAGAGACCAATCACCGGCATCTTTGGCGGCTGTCGGGCGGACTCGGCTATCGTCTGAACGAGAAGCTCAAGCTGGCCGCCGAGGCCGGGATTCGCACCAACCCCGCCCGGGACGACCCGTTCCTTCCCGGAAACAACGGCCACTTCGTGACGCTTGGGGCCATTTTTTCTCCCACGGACAAGGTCGATATCGCAGTCGGCTGGCGCAAGAGCATCAACGACGGCGAATCCGACAGGGCGTTTCCGTTCGGCGTGACGTTCCGCTGGTAGGGGCGCGCGGCGGGTGTGCTATGGTGGAAGCCGGCCCGTCCTCTGCCCCTGCGACTGCCGGCGATGCCGCGCATGGTGTTGAATCTGGTACTCCTGCTCGCGCTTGGTTACGCAGCGCTGGTCGCGCTGGCGTACGTGTTCCAGACGCGACTCGTCTACTTTCCGCAGATCGGCCGGCAGATTGCGGCAACGCCGCAGGCCTACGGACTGGCGTACGAGCCCGTGGCGCTCACGACCGCCGACGGCGAGAAACTCTCCGCCTGGTGGGTGCCGCATCAGCGCGCCGCCGGGGCGATCGTGATCTTCCACGGCAACGCCGGCAACATCTCGCATCGCATCGACTACCTCATGATGTTTCACCGCCTGGGCTACTCGAGCCTGCTCGTCGATTACCGGGGCTACGGCCAGAGCACGGGATCACCGTCGGAGGAAGGCACCTATCGCGATGCCGAGGCCGCCTGGAATTGGCTCACAAAGGAGCGCGGCCTGGCCGCCCGCGACATCGTGGTGTTCGGAGAGTCCCTGGGCGCCGCGGTTGCAGTGTGGCTCGCGGCGAGGGTGCATCCGCGCGCGCTGGTCGTCGCATCCGGCTTCACGTCTGTGCCCGACCTGGGCGCGCAGGTCTACCCGTTTCTGCCCGTGCGGCTCATCAGCCGTTTCTCGTACGACAGCCTGGGCACGATCAAGTCCGTCAAGGCGCCTGTCCTGGTTGCCCACAGCCGCGAAGACGATATCATTCCATTCGCGCACGGAAAGGCGCTCTACGATGCGGCGCCGGAGCCCAGGCGGTTCCTCGAGATGCGCGGGGGGCACAACGACGGCTTCATCTTCATGCGGCCGGAGTGGGTCGCACAGCTCGCGGCATTCCTGGAGAGCGTCCGCGCGCCACAGCTGGAGTCCGGAACCGCCAACGAACGCCGGTAAACCCTCATCCCCGTTACTCATCACCCATCACCCATCACCCATCACCCATCACCCATCACCCATCACGCTTTCCAGCAAGGAGGAGAAAATGGCACAGAAGAAGTTCATCAATCCGCAAGGCATGGTCAAGCCGGGCGCGTACACGCCGGTCGTCACCGCGCAGGGTGGCAGGACGATCTACGTCGCGGGACAGGTGTCGCTCGACGAGACGGGCGAGCTCGTGGGGCGGGGCGACCTCATGGCCCAGGCCGAGCAGGTCTGGCGCAACGTCGGGCTCGCCCTGAAGGGCGCGGGCGCGACCTTCAACGATCTCGTGAAGATCAATGTCTACGTCGTCAACTACAAGCCCGAGCACCGGGACATGCTCCACCAGATGCGGCTGCGGCATGTGGCGAAGGAAACTCCGCCGGCGAGCACGCTCGTCGGCGTGCAGGCGCTCGCGAGAGACGGCTTCCTGATCGAGATCGAAGCGATTGCCGTTGCAGACTAGAAAGAATTACGGTGAGGAGGTCAGCCAGCGGGTTTTGATATTGAATTGGTTTTCTTGGCGTTCTTGGCGCCTTGGCGGTTCAAATTACTTGATGCCGAGGACCGATCTTACGCTGTCGAGCAGCGCCTCGTTCTTGACGGGCTTCGTCATGAAGCCGTTCGCGCCGTAGACCAGCGCGGCGACGACGTCATCGTGCTGGGCATGCGCGGTGACGACGATCACCGGCACCGACTTGAATACCGGATGCTCGCGCAGCTTGGCCAGGACCTCGATTCCCACGAGGTCCGGTAGAACCACGTCCATCAATATCAGATCAGGCGGCGCCTTGCTCAGCTCGGCCATGACCTCGTGCTCGAGAGAGGCGCTGCGCACGTCGAAGTTCTCCATCATCAGCGTGCGGGCGAGGATCAGCGCATTGGCCTGGTCGCCGTCGATGACGAGGATCGAGTACTTGTTGCCCGAGCGGGGCGCGATGCGCGTGCCGGAGCGGCTGACGATGTTGACGAAGTAGCCCGCCTGCTTGAGCGCGCGCATGCTGGTGAGGGTCGTCTGCTCCGCCTGCTGCCTCTGGGCCGCCGTCGGCGCCGGTGTCGGCCTGCTCATGAAAGCGGCGAAATCGAGATCGCCCATTGGTGCCGCGCTCGTAACGGCCTCGAGATAGCCGTCAGTCACCAGCGCCTGGATGGCAAGCAGGAGCTTGTCGAGCGGGACCTTGTCGAGCTTCTTCTGCAGATCGTCGACGGTCAGCTTTCCGTCGAACATTGCCAGCAGGGCCTTCAGATTGGGACCAAGATTGCCGGATGTTGCACGCAGTTCCTCGCGGCCTTTCGCTGTCTGTGTGTAAACGACTTTTTCCGCCATAGCTTGCGCTGTCTCGGGACGCGCTAATTATCGCATGATCCCGCGCGCCCCGCCCTGGAACAATGCCCGGGATCACTCTCCCAGGAGGGCCGCCACGTGATCGGCGATCGCGAGCGACGCGGTGAGGCCGGGCGATTCGATACCGTAGAGATTGACGAGTCCCGCGATGCCGTGGACATGCTGCCCCTGGATCACGAAATCCTGCGCGGGCCCGCCGGGACCCGTGATCCGCGGCCGGATGCCCGTGTAGCCCGGCGTGAGCGCGCCCTCGCGCAGGCCGGGATAATAGAAGCGGATCGCCTCGTAGAAGGCCCGCTCCCGCGTTTCATCGAAGCGGTAGTCGACGCGCTCGATCCGGGAAAAATCCGGACCAAACTTGACCTGGCCGCCGAGATCAATCGTGACATGCACGCCCAGCCAATCCTGCCGCGCAACCGGGTAGATCAGGCGCCGGAATGGCGCTTTTCCGGCGAGCGTGTAGTAATGCCCGATGGCGAAGAAGGTGGGCGGGATGGTGGGCGAGGGGATGCCGGAGATCGATCTTGCAACGGCCTGCGCGCTCAGGCCGGCACTGTTGATCACGCTCCCGCACAGGAGGGTGATCGGCTCTGCGCCTCCCACGTCGAGGCGTATGCCGTCGTCCTCGACGGCGCCGCCGAGCACCGGGCTCCCGAGCGCAAGCGATGCGCCATGTGCCTGGGCGTCTCCCAGATAGGCGAGCATCAACCCGTGGCTGTCGATGATTCCCGTGGATGGTGAGAGGAGGCCCGCGACGCTGCGCACCTCGGGCTCGAGCTCGCGCAGGGCCCCCGCGTCCAGCCACTCGAGGTCCGGCACTCCGTTCACCGCGGCCTGCGCCTGGTACTTCTTGAGGCCCTCGAGCTGACTGGCGTCGGAAGCCACGATGATCTTGCCGATGCGCCGGTGCGCGACATCATGCTGCTGGCAGTAGCGATAGAGGAGCTCTTTCCCCGCGACGCAAAGGCGCGCCTTGAGCGATCCGGTGGCGTAGTAGATGCCCGCGTGTATGACCTCGGAATTGCGCGCGCTGGTATGCGTGCCGAAGGCCGTCTCGGCCTCGAGAATGACGACCTCGCGGCCGTCCATCGCGAGCTTGCGCGCGATTGCGAGGCCCACGACCCCCGCGCCGATCACTGCGCATTCCACGCGCTCCGTCATCGTTCATGACCCGGCAAGAAAGGGCGTAAGTTTACAATGACCGAGTGGTCCGTTCCGCATCGACCCATCACGACTCACGCCGCTGAAGCAAATGAAATGGGACCCGGGATTTCTCGCGTGCTCGCCGATGTTCGAGCCGCTGCGATTGCACGCGCCGGGATCGTTTCCCGAGAGATGGCCTGAACTCCCCGTGCTGCAGCAGATGCTCGAGCGGCGCGATCCGCCTGTGCGCGTCGCGAGCGGCCTGCCGCTTCGGATCGTGTCCCAACCGCCGCGGGGGAGGCGATTCGAGCTCTCTTACGAGGAGCGAATCTACGCGAGGGGCGAGCTCGAGATCCGGGCCGACAGCTGGCACGATCTCCTGAACTTCCTCGCGTGGCTCAGCTTTCCGCAGGCAAAGGCGGCATTGAACGCGCGACACCATGCGGCCTACCTGGAACGCGCGCCGACCGGCGTGACCAATCGAGGGCCGGTCGAGGATGCATTGACATTGTTCGACGAAGGCGGTGTCCTCGTTGCCGCAGCATCACCCGACCTGATCGAGCTCCTGCGCGCCTTCAAGTGGAAAGAGCTTTTCTGGCGCAGGCGCAGCGACGTCGCGAGGTCCATGCGATTCTGGCTGTTCGGGCATGCGCTTTACGAAAAGGCGTTGCGCCCGTTCGCGGGTATTACCGGACGTGGAGTTTATTTTGACATCGACGAAAATTTTCTGCGCATGCCGCCTGCCGCTCAGCTGGCCGAGCTCGATGGGCGCCTCGCGGAGCATATCGGCGCATCCGACCGGCTCACCTCGCCAAAGGATCTCTTGATCGTGCCGATTCTCGGCGTGCCCGGCTGGTGCGCTGCCAACGAGGTCGAGTCCTACTACGACGACACCGACTATTTCAGGCCCCGCCCCGAACGCTGCGACCTGTGACGAGTGATGGGCGATGAGCCGTCACGCGGAGTAAAGCGTGATGCGGTTCTTGCCGCCATTCTTGCTTGCGTACATCGCGTGATCGGCACGCTCGAGGACGGTCTCCAGGTCGTGCCCCTGGTTCGGGTAGCCCGCGATCCCGACGCTCACGGTCACCGTCACCTTCTTGTCGCGCGTCGCGAGCGGGCTCGATTCAACCGATTTGCGGATGCGTTCGGCAACTCCGAGCGCGCCATTGGAAGGCGTCTCCGGGAGCACGACCACGAACTCATCGCCGCCAAAGCGCGCCACGATATCGCTCTGGCGCAGCTGTCCCTGTATGCACTGCACCATCAGCTTGAGCAGGCGATTGCCCGTTTCGTGTCCCAGCGTGTCGTTAACCGCCTTGAGATGATCGGAGTCGATCATGAGTATGCTGAAGGGCCGCGCATAGCGCTCGGCCTGTCGGAACACGCGATCCGCCACCACGCCAAAAGCGCGCATATTGAGCACGCCGGTCAGCTCATCCGTTTCCGACAGGAGCTTGACGTGACCATAGGCGCGGCGAATGTCGGCCGAGAGCATGGTGGTGATGTAGGCGACCAGCAGCATTGGCGCGAGCTGCGCGACGAGCGCGGTGCCGAACGGCAGCGACAGGATGTCGCGCTGGGGATATCCGAGCCACACGTAGCAGGCTGCGATCAGGGCGAGCTGGAGCAGCGTGATGAACTTTCCCAGCGTCAGCGCGCTGACGATGACGACCAGCAGGTAGAGATCATTGAGATGGCTCTCCACGCCGCCCGTATAGAGCAGTACCCAGGTAATGAACACGATCATGACCAGGGTCTCTATCAGGATCTTCCAGTGGCTCTCCCGCCGATAGAAGTTGGCGTAGTGAAAAGACAGGACGAAGGCTGCGAAGAAGAACATCGCCATCGAAAGCGCCGCGGAGGTGACCTCGTCGGGCGACATGACGAGCTGGTAGAGGAGAACGAGGATCAGCAGGAGCCACTCGATCTCCGCTACCGTGCGCGAGAACCCGCGCAGCTCTTCGGCCGTGAGCGTGGGTTCCAGGTTCAATTTGGTCTGCATGGCGCTCGGGAACGGTTGTTTTTTTCAGTTTTTCTGCGAGCTGCAGCGCTCTTTGGAAGGGGCTATGTTATTCGAAATCGTCCGGGGGGTGGGAAGAACGATGCCTCGTGTTGCGCCTGCATTTGGCCTCTGCGGCAATCCGTCGCGGCGCTGCGACACCGCGGTGACTTAGTTCACGGCGCGCATGCCCCCGCGTCTTGCGAACCGTGTGCGTCACAGGTTTGCCCGCGGCGCTTCGGCGCAAACGTCAAGATCCACGGAAGCGAAAGCCCGATAAGATAGTCGGCGCGAGCCATCGCGGCGGCCACGTTGGAAGCATAATGATCGGACTCCTGCAGCGGGTCACACAGGCAAAGGTGGCGGTCGATGGGACAGTCATCGCCGAGATCGGGTGCGGCGTGCTCGCCCTGATTGGCGTCGAGGCGGGCTCCTCCTCGTCCCGCAGTTCACGCTGACTGCCGATACGGGAAAGGGGGCGCGGCCGAGCTTCTCCAGTGCGGCGCCGCCAGAGGCTGGCCGGGCGCTCTTTCAGCAGCTCGTTGCGGCCGCGCAGGCCGGTTACCCGCATGTGGCCAGCGGTCGTTTCGGGGCCGATATGAAGGTTACCCTGACCCATGACGGGCCGGTGACGTTCTGGCTTCGAGTTCCGCCCGCCACTCTCTGAGCTGGCGGAGAATCACGTCCGGTTATTCAAAGACATAGATAAAGGCGTCAGCCATTGAACTCAGTTAACGGGCCCCCATCTAACGTCCGTTCCCACCACATGAGGATGCAGCGGTCATGAAGAGAATCTTTCTGTTCCTGGTGACCAACATCGCCGTGCTGTTGGTGCTTTCGGTCACCATGCGGCTGCTGGGAATAGACAGCATCCTCGATCAGCAGGGAGTGGGCCTGGATCTCAATTCGCTACTCGTGCTGGCTGCGGTCATCGGCTTCGGGGGTTCCTTTATCTCGCTCCTCATGTCGAAGTGGTCTGCCAAGATGATGACCGGGGCGCATGTCATCGAGACGCCCTCGAATGCCGCCGAGAGCTGGCTCTTCAGCACGGTGCAGCGCCACGCTGCGCAGGCGGGCATCGGCATGCCGGAAGTGGCGATCTACGATGCGCCCGAGATCAATGCCTTCGCAACGGGCTGGAACCGGAACAGCTCACTCGTTGCTGTCAGCACGGGCCTGCTGCAGAACATGACGCAGGACGAGGCCGAAGCGGTCATCGGGCACGAGGTAAGCCACGTCGCAAACGGCGACATGGTGACGCTCGCCTTGATCCAGGGCATCGTCAACACCTTCGTCATCTTCCTCTCGCGCGTGATCGGCCACGTGGTCGACCGTGTCGTGTTCAAGGTCGAGCGAGGGCATGGCCCCGCGTTCTGGATTACCGCTATCGCCGCACAGTTCATCCTCGGCATTCTCGCGACGGTGATCGTGATGTGGTTTTCGCGCCAGCGCGAGTTCCGGGCGGATGCCGGTGGCGCGAAGCTCGCCGGCCGTCAGAAGATGATCGCGGCACTGGAGCGGCTCAAGTTGAACCACGAGCAGCCGGCTCAGCTCCCGGACCAGATCAAGGCATTCGGCATCTCGGGCGGGGTGGGCGGCGGAATCAAGCATCTTTTCATGTCCCATCCGCCGCTCGACGAGCGCATCGCCGCCCTCCGGGCCCAGACCACTTGATGTCAGGGGAGCAGGACCGGCGTTCTCAGGTTGCCGCGCACGGCGAGATTGCCGCGCGCAACAACAATTGAGCCGGAGCCCACTTCGGCCCGGATGCGACCGGAGAGGTTCCCCCCGGGCGCGACCGTCACCTCTCCGTCGGCGCGCAAGGGGCCCGAGCCGAGGCGCACATGCTGGTAGAGGTAGTGGTTTCCCTGCACCTGGAGCGTTCCCGTGAGTTCGTTGAACAGGGTCTTGCCTCCCCGTATCCCGTCGGTGACGGGAGACTGCACGGCGCGCACGAGATCGACATTGTTCAATGAACCCTTCTCGACCGTAAAGGTGGCCTGCACCCGCGGATCGGCAAAGAGATTCGCCACGGTAGGGCTTTGAAGGGCATAGGTGCCGTTCATGTTGAGCGCGCCGGTTGCCGTGAAGGCGTTGGTAAAGACCGCGAGCACCTCTCGTGCTTCGCCGTTCGCAAGGTTGAAGTTCCCTTGAAGCGCGACGTTACGATCCCAGGATGCGGTAGCTGATCCCCTCAGCGTGCCGCGGCCCAGCCGGGCCTCTATCTTTGCAATCCGGGCCTGCTGTCCGTCGATGACCAATGTCGCCGTCAGGTCATCGAATGGAATCGCGGGACCAATCGGCGGCTCCCAGCTGCCAGCCCGGACTTCGGCCTCGAAAGTGCGGCCCTTGGGCACGATGCTGACGTTCAATCTGCCGTCGAAGAGCGTCATGCGCTTCAGCGCGCCGTTGTCCTCCAGGGTGACGTCCGCGTTGAAGCCCGGAACATCGATGCCGCGGAACGCGATCTTGACCGCGCGGAATTTCAACCGGCGTGCGCCGAAGGTCCGGCCCTTGTCCGCCGGCTTGAGCCACGCGGGAAGCTGATCGAGCACCTTCTGGTCGGCTGATACGCCGGTAATCTCCACCTCGTCGAACGTGGTGGGGCCGCCCATCAGCTCCGTCGGCAGCGCGTCCACCGTGATCGCATTCACCTTGATCTCTTCGTGCTTGCCGATGGCGACCCGCTCGAGGGTGAGGCGCGGCGAAGGAATCAGCGCATAGCGCACGTCGCCGACCTTGACCGGCGTCCGCAGGCGCTCCGAGACCACCCGCTCGGCGGCCGGCACCAATACCGAGAGCGGCAAAATGTGCACCACGGCCACGAAGGCCACGACAAGCACGGCAAGACCAATGCCTGCCGCCTTCGGCCAGTTGATTTTTGTTCCGGGAGCGCGCACGACGGTGGCGGCAGCGTCGCGTTCCTCGTCCTCGCGCTTGCGGCGCGCCGCAGCGGCTTCCTTGGCACGGGCGGCAGCTTCCTGGCGGTAGCGCGCGTCGGCCTCCATTTCCGCCACCTCGCGCGCCTTGAGCTCGGCGGCGACGCGCGCGCTGATTTCCTCCTGGGACCTCTCGCGCAGATCGCGCTCGTGCATGACGCGCGATACCGCCTCGGCCTTGGCACGGTCCTCGGCATCGGCGCGCGCGCGGCGCTCCATTTCCGCCTTCGCTTCCGCCTCGGCCTTTGCGCGCGCCGCGGCCTCGGCTATTGCGCGCGCCTGGGCCATCGCCTGCTCGGCCCTGCGCGCGATGGCCTCGGCTTCCTTGAGCTGCTGGCGGCCGGTGTTCGACTCGTCGGCTTCGCGCGCCTTGCGGTCGGCTTCCTCCCGCGCCTGGCGCGCGATTTCGGCCTGCTGAAGGGCCTCTTCCTGGGCTTTCCGCTCTGCGGCTGCCTTGGCGGCGATCTCGGCCTGTGCCCTGCGCTCGGCTTCCTCGCGCGCTTTGCGCTCGGTTGCGACCTTGGCCTCAGCGGCCTCGCGCGCCTGGCGCTCGTGGTCGATCATCTCCTGGACTTCGGCGCGCGCGCGCACCTCGGCCTCTTGCTTCGCCTTGGCGAGCTCCTCCTCGCGTGCCTTGCGCTCGGCCTCGGCTTGCGCCTCCGCCTCTTCCCTCGCGCGCCGCTCCGCCTCGAGCTTGGCTTCCGCTTCCTCCCGAACCCGGCGTTCGGCTTCGGATCGCGCGAGCGCTTCGGCTCGCGCACGCTGCGCCTGATCCTGCAGCTCCCTTAACTGCTCCTTCGCACGCCGGTCCGCCTCTTGGCGCTCCTGGCGGTCGCGCTCCTCGCGGGCCCTGAAATCCTCTTCTTCGCGCTGCCGCGCCTCGGACTCCTCCCGTGCCCGGCGTTCGGCTTCAACGCGAGCGCGGCTCTCGGAGACCGCCTTGGCTTTCGCTTCCTCGAGCGCCTTCATGGCGGCCTCCATGCGCGCCCGGGCGTCGGAATCTCCGCCCACGGACTGCATCGCCGCCTGCATTTCGGCGTCGGCCTTCGCGCGCGCGGCCGCCTCGGCTCGCGCCTGCGCCTCGGCGACCGCATCCTCGGCCGCCTTCGCGCGCGCCTCTGCTTCCTCGCGCGCCTTGCGTTCCCGCTCCTCGCGCGCCTTGATGTCGGCTTCGACCCTGACCCGGTGTTCGGCTTCCTGCTTGGCGCGTGCCTCTGCCCGGGCCAGCGCAGCCTGCAGCCCCTTCAACTGGGCCTCGACCGCCGTCTTGGCCTTGGTCTCGGCCTCGGCCAGCGCCTGCGCTTCCACCTCGGCACGCGCGCGGGCTTCGGCTTCTTCCCGCGCCTTGGCCTCGGAGGCGGCCTTCTGCTCGGCTTCGGCCTTCGCACGCGTCTCGGCTTCCGCACGCGCCTTCGCTTCGGCATCGGCCCGCGCTTTCTGCTCCATCGCGGCCTTGACCCGCTTCTCGGCCTCCGCGCGCGCCTTGGCATCGGCTGCCGCTTTCGCCTCGCCTTCCGCCTTGGACCGCGCCTCGGCCGCCGCCTTCGCGGCGGCCTCCGCCTTGAGCTTCGCCTCGGTTTCGGCCTTGGCCTTGGCTTCGGCCATCGCGCGGGCACGCGCCTCGGCTTCCTGCCTGACCTTCGCTTCCGCCGCGGCCCGCGCCGCGGCCTGGGCCCTTGCCTTCGCCTGCGCTTCGGACTTCGACCGCGTTTCGGCCTCGGCATTGAGCTTCGCCATCGCGGACGGCGAGGTGAAGTCCAGATCCTCGCCTTCCTCCATTGGCGCCGGCGCAGTCGCGGCGACAGGGGCGAGGTTCATCTTCGGCCGGGTTCGGGGTTCCTTTGGAGCATCCGGGGAGGAAAAGACGCGGATGTAGCCGTCCGCGACGAGCTTGTCGATCGCCTCCTCGAGCTTCTTGGCGGAGATGCCCGACCTGCTTACCAGATCGGAGAAAGTCGACTTGCCATCCACTGCGACAAAGACCATCCCAAGGTCGCGCGGCAGCTTGATGGTCTTGTTCTTGACTTCCAGGACGCCTTTTGACGTCTTAGTGAATACGGTTTGTGGATGCATAACCCGCGATTTTTTCGTGTTCTTTAAGGCCGCGCAATGTCAGGCGGCACAATTACGCATCGGGGACCCGAACCGGCAAACGGCGAAACGCCGGCTCGACGGTGCTCCGCCAGGCCGGCGCTCTTTGCGATCCTGCGTGATATTGGTCACTGCTATAATCGCGCCATTATAGTCTAATAGTGCGCTAAATATCTATCGCACATGGTTTTTTGAAGTGACCGGGGACGTTCATGAGCGAGCGCCGTAACGAGTTCGACGTCACCAACAGCGTCGATACGACGAGCCCCGGGAGCGTTTCCGAAACCGTCCGCAACATCTACCAGGACCTTTATCAGAAGGACGCCCCGCAGACTCTCGGGCAGGCGTTCTCGGACCTGGACCTGCTCTACCAGGGAAAGTACCCCGGGTTCCACGAGTGCGAGACGGACTATCACGATCTCCAGCATGTCCTCGACGTGGCGCTCGCCATGGCCCGGCTGCTGCACGGCTGCGTGCGGAGCACCGGCACCGACACCATCGATGAGCAGCTCTTTCGATTCGGCATCGTCACCGCGCTCTTTCACGATTGCGGCTACATCCGGCATCGCAAGGACACGAAGCACCTGAATGGCGCGGAGTACACCCGCATCCACGTCTCGCGCGGGGCGCGTTTCCTCGAGGAATACATGCCGCTCATCGGTATGGGAGAGCTTGCCAGCGCGGCGGCACGCACCATCCACTTTACGGGCTACGAGGTTGCGGTCGACGAGATCAAGGTGCCCGGGCCCGAATTCCGCCTGATCGGCAACCTGCTCGGCAGCGCCGACATCCTGGCGCAGATGGCCGACCGCTGCTACCTGGAAAAATGCTACGACCGGCTCTATCCGGAGTTCGTCCTGGGCGGAATCGCCCGCAGCCGGCGCCCGGACGGCTCGGAAGAGGTTACGTTTGCCTCAGCTGCAGACCTGATTTTCAAGACCCCGGTTTTCTACCAGAGTGCCAACCGGCGCCTGCGGCATGATCTGGGGGGGTGCTACATCTACATCGAGGACCACTTCGGCGGGCAGAATCTCTACTTCGACGAGCTGGAAAAGAACATCAGCCACGCGCGCGTGATTGCCGCCGAAGGCGATATCTCGATGCTGCGCCGGCGCCCGCCTGCGCCGGCCGAAAAGGAAGGCGATTCCGAGCCGCAGCTGCGCCTCATCTGACGGGCGCCTCGCCCCGTGACCGGTCACGGGGAGAATATCTTCAATCCACGGTCAGCAGGATCTTGCCGGTGTGCTGGCTTGACTCCATGAGCGCGTGCGCCTTCGCGGCTTCGGCGAGCGGAAAGGTGCGCCCGGTAACAGTCCGGATCTTCCCGCTCGCAATATGCGGCCACACCCTGGCCTCCAGCTCCTCCGCGACTTTCGCCTTGAACGCGGGCGGCCGCGTACGCAGCGTCGAGCCGGTGTAGGTCAAGCGCTTCAGCATCACCGGCATCAGGTTGATCTCCACTTTCGATCCCTGGGGGAACGCGAGCTGAACGATTCTCGCGTCGTGGCTCGCCGCCTTGAAATTGCGCTCGATGTTCGGGCCGCCCACGATGTCGAGGATCACGTTGGCCCCGCCTTCGCTGCGCACGATCTCGACGAAGTCCTCTCGCCGGTAGTCGATCACCCGGTCCGCGCCGAGGTCGCGGCAGATCGCGCACCGCTCCTCGGGGCTGTCGGTGGCGATCACCTTCGCGCCGAACGCTTTCGCAAGCTGTATGGCTGTCGTGCCGATGCCGCCTGCTCCGCCGTGCACGAGCAGGGTCTCGCCTGCGGCAAGACCGGCGCCCATGAAAATGTTGCTCCACACGGTGAAAAAGGTTTCGGGCAAGCCGCCGGCATCACGCAGGCTGACGCCGCCCGGAATCGGCAGGCAATGGCGCGCGTCCACCGGGCAATACTGGGCATAGCCGCCGCCGTTTGTCAGAGCGCAAATCCTGTCTCCGACCTTCCAGCGCCCGGCCTTGTCACCTCGCGCCACGACCTCGCCCGAAATCTCGAGCCCGAGCAGGTCGGTTGCGCCAGAGGGAGGCGGATAAAGACCCTTGCGCTGCCAGATATCCGGACCATTGACACCGGTGGCCGCAACCTTGACGAGGAGCTCTCCACTCTCGATCTTTGGCAAGGGGCGCTCGGCCAGCTGAAGAACCTCCGGACCGCCGGGGCCTGTCGCCGCAACGGCTTTCATTGATGCAGGTAGACCTGTGCTCATGCTCTCCTCGCTCACGCGCCGGCGGCGATCTTCCTCAACGCCTGGCGATCGATCTTTCCCACGCGGTTCTCGGGCAGGGCGTCGAGCACCGTGACACGTGCCGGCACCCAGGAACGCGGCAGGCGCGACTCGACCTGCTCCTTGAGATCGTTCTCCATGACCGTCTGCCCGTTGTTGACGACGACGTATGCGACCGGAACTTCTCCCAGGTCGGGGTCCGGCGCGCCGACCACGCAGCATACGCGCACGGCGGGGTGCGCGGTGAGCGCCTCCTCGATCCGTCCCGGCGACAGATTCTCGCCCCCGCGGATGATGATGTCCTTCAGCCTCCCGGTGACCGTCAGATATCCGTCTGCATCGAGCTGCCCCGTATCACCGGTGCGCAGCCAGCCATTGCGCACGCTCGGTCCATCGGCGTGCGCATCGGGAGGAACATAACCCTTCATCACCGAAGCTCCCGCAATGCAGATCTCGCCCTCACGATTCGCCGCCATGAATTGTTCCGCGCCGGGAGCAAGTATGGCGACCCGTTGCCCGTAGAGCGCTGTGCCGACCGTGCCGATCCTGCGGGCAGCGGGCGGGTTCATGGTGCAGGTGCATGTTGCTTCCGAGAGCCCGTACGACATCACGAGCGGCAGCCCGAGATGCGCCTCGATCTTGCGATGGAGCTCCGCATTGAGCGGCGCCGCGCCACCGCGCGCGAAGCGCAGGCTTGCGAGCGAGCCGGGCGGCGGCGCAAACGCGAGCAACCGCGAGTAGTGAGTGGGGACGCCTGTGATATAGGTCGGCCGGTGCCGGATGATCTCCGAAAAAAACGTCTCGGCGCGGAAATGCTCGAGCATGACGACCGACGCCCCGCATGCCCAGAGAACGATCAGCTGGTTATTCGTGCCGTTGGTGTGATGCATCGGCATGTTGTGCAGCACGCGGTCCGCGGGTGTGATGCCCGTGCGCTCGACGATGCCGCGCGCGTTGGACAGCACATTGCCATGCGTGAGCAGCACCGCCTTCGGATGACCCGTGCTGCCCGATGTCATGACGAGCAGGGCGTCGTCATCGGGCGTGAGGTCCTCGACGACGCGAGGTTTCGCCTGCGCAGCATCCTCAAGACACAGCACGGCCTGCGATCCAGCCGACGCCGCGAGGGGCGCGTGCTGAGCGTCCGCAAGGACCCACCTGATCCCGGCGCTCGTGAGCCGCGTGCCGAGCTCGGCTGCCGGGAGCCGCTCGTCGAGCACGCAGGCGACGCCGCCCGCGGCCATGACCCCGACCACTGCCGTGGCGGCAGCTGCGGTCCGGCCTGCCAGCAGACCGACCCGCTCGCCGCGCGCGAGCCCCGCGGCGAGCATGAGGCCGGCCGAGCGCGCGATGCCGTCCTCGAGCTCCGTGTAATCGAGAGAGCGATGCTCCGTCCACAAAGCCTGCCGCTTGCGGATGGCAGGGTCGCGCGCGGTGGCGAGGACGAGCTCGGGAATGGACGCGGCGTTCACCATGAGGCGCAGCGAGTTTATGGTAAGTTTAGCGTCCGCTCAACCTGAGTGCGTCCACCTGCGAGGGAAGCCCAAGTGTCTCACGATCTCGTGCCGCGCCACACACGCTACGATTATTCTCCGCTCACCGAGCGCAAGGATTACAGCTGGCCCGGAGGCAAGCGGCTGGCGTTCTGCATGACCACCAATGTCGAGGTGTTCGCCTTCGGCAAGGGGCGCGGGCACGACAATGCCAAGCACGGCGAGCCGCAGACGCAGCGCAACTATTCCTGGCGCGATTACGGCAATCGCATCGGCATCTGGCGGCTGTTCGATCTGGCGGACGAGCTCGAGATGCCACTCGCCCACAACGCGAACAGCCTGCTCTACGAGCACGCGCCGCAGATCATGGACCGGATTCGGAGCCGGGGCGACGAGATCGTGGGACATGGCCGCACCAACTCGGAGAACCTGCACGATTTCCGCTGGGAGGCGGACGAAGCGCGGGTGATCCGCGAGGTCACCGAGACCTTTGCGCGGCACGAGGGCCGGCCGCCGAAGGGCTGGATGGGTGCCGGCACGTACGAGAATCCATGGACGCCGGATCTCCTCAAGGAGGCGGGCTATACCTATCTCATGGACTGGCCGCACGACGACCAGCCGCTCTGGATGCGCACGCGCTCGGGGCCGATCCTGTCCGTGCCGTATCCTGCCGAGCTCAACGATTCACCGCAGATCATTCACCGGCAGCACACGGGGCGCGAGTTCTGCGACATGCTGGTCGACCAGTTCGAGGAGATGGCCGAGCAAAGCGCGAAGCACCCGCTAGTCTGCAACATCTCGATCCACCCTTACGTCTTCGGCTATCCCTTCCGGCTGCGGCCGCTGCGCAAGGCGTTGAAGCACTGCTTCTCGAGCGCATTCATGGATCGCGTCTGGAAGTGCAAACCGGAGGACATCGCCGATTACTGCTACGCGCTCAAGCCCGGGATCGTGCCGGGCAGCTAGATGCAGCGCCGCCCGCCGGGCGCCTACCTTGTGAAGCTTGCGGAGAGCGCGCCGACCGGCTCGAGCTCGAAGTGGATTTCATCGCCGGCTTCGACCCATAACGGCGGCGTGATCGAGCCGGTGATGATGACGTCGCCCGCTTCAAGGCGTTGGCCACAAGCGTCCAGCACATCGGCGACGTGCCGGACGATGTCGATGTAGTCACCGGTGAGCGCCTGCGGGTCCGCGGTGCGGGCGGACTCCACGCCGTTGCGCAGGACGCGACAGGCGAGACCCTCCAGCCTGCAGCCGGCGCGCGAGGCGTCACACGG
>DASPGR010000135.1:0-3500 GCA_035620515.1 Burkholderiales bacterium
GTTGAGGAGGGCCTCTATGGGAAGCTCGCGTTCCTCACCGCTGGCCCCCGCGTCGATGCCCTGACTGGCGCGTTGAACCTCGAGGTCGAGCAGACCCTGGCGGAGAAGGAGCGGTTCCGCGTTTACCTCGTCTACTATGCATTGGCTCTCCTGATCCTGATCGGCTACCTGGTCGCGCGGTTAAGGGCGATCAACATCGGGCTCGAGCAGCGGGTGGCCGAGCGCACGCGCGAGCTCTCGCAGGCGCTCAAGTCCCTCAAGGAATCCGAATCGCAGCTCATCCAGTCGGAGAAGATGTCGTCACTCGGGCAGATGGTGGCCGGCGTCGCCCACGAGATCAACACGCCGCTTGCCTATGTGAAGAACAGCCTTGGGAGCGTGAAGGCGAGCCTGCCCGAAATCGAGTCCGCGCTGGGTGAGAACGACAAGCTGCTCGCGCTGCTCTCCGCGGACGGCGTCGATGAACATCGGCTGAACGAGCAGTTTGCGCGCGTACGAGAGCAAAGTGAGCAGATCAAGGGACACAGCGTCCTGCAAAACCTCTCCGGTCTCGTGGGCGACGGCCTGTACGGCATCGACCAGATTGCGGAGCTCGTCACCAATCTCAAGGATTTCAGCCGGCTCGACCGCAGCAAAGTGTCGAGCTTCAACCTGAACGATGGCGTGGCGAGCACGCTCTCGCTTGCGCGCCACCTCCTGAAGAGCGTCGACGTGCGCCAGGAGCTGGGCAAGATCCCGGCGATCACGTGCTCGCCCTCCCAGGTAAACCAGGTGCTGCTCAACCTCGTCACCAATGCTGCGCAGGCGGTTGAAGGATCGAAAGGCGTGATCACGATTGCGACCCGCACGGTTGACGCGAGTCACGTTGCGGTCGAAATTGCGGACAACGGCAAGGGAATTCCGCCCGAGGTGCTGCCCAAGATCTTCGATCCCTTTTTCACCACCAAGGGGCCGGGGCGGGGCACCGGGCTCGGGCTCTCGATCGCGTACAAGATCGTGACCGATCACGGCGGCAAGCTCGACGTCGCCTCGAAAGTCGGCGTCGGCACCAAATTCACAGTCATGCTCCCGATCAAGCTTGCGCCGGCGCAGGCGCCGGCGGCATAGACGGGCGGCACGATCTCTCAGGCGCAGATGGCACAAGATCCAGACCAAATCGGCAAGTACCAGATCGTCGAGCTGATCGGCCGCGGGGGAATGGGCGCCGTCTACAAGGCGTTCGATCCCGCGATCCGGCGCCACGTCGCGGTCAAGGTGATCAACAAGGAGAGCTTCGACGATGCGGACCGCGCCTACATCCTGTCGCGGTTCCGGCACGAGGCGCAGGCGGTGGGGCGGCTCGTCCACCCGCGCATCATCGCGGTCTACGACTACGGCGAGGACGGAAACTTCACCTACATGGTGATGGAGCTGGTGCAGGGCAAGTCCCTCTACGAGCATCTGAAGCAGGGCGCGACCTACGACCTGCGCGAGGTGTCGGAAATCATCCGCCAGCTGCTCGATCCGCTGGGCTACTTTCACGACCAGGGCGTGATTCACCGCGACATCAAGCCGTCGAACATCCTCATCAATATTGACGGGCGCATCAAGCTCGGGGACTTCGGTATCGCCAGGATCGACTCCTCGGAGCTTACCAAGCTCGGTGAAGTGCTCGGCACGTCGTACTACATGGCGCCCGAGCAGTTCCTCAGCACCGAGGTCAGCGCGATCGCCGATCTCTACTCGGTGGGGGTCATTGCCTACGAGCTTCTGACCGGCCAGAAACCGTTTGTCGGTCCCACGGCGATCGTGATGCAGAAGGTGCTCAACGAGGCGCCGCGCGCTCCGACACAGCTCAATACCCTGCTCGGGCCTGGCCTCGACGCGGTGATCCTCAAGGCCCTGGCGAAGAGACCCGAGCAACGCTTCGCGAGCGCACGTGAATTCTCCGAGGCGTTTCGCGAGGCGATCGACGCGGCCCTCAACAAGGGATCAGTGGCCGCCGAGGCAACGGCCGTACCGCCACAGGCTGCAGGAGGGCTTGCTCGCGCCGCGCGCGTGCTTCGCGCGACGGAGCCCTCGACAGCGGCAGCCCCGGCCGCCCGGAGCGCCGCGCAACCTGCGGCGGCGCGGGGCGGCAAGAAAGCCCGCATCCTTTTCGTCGATGATGAGGAGCGCATTCTTACGGCGCTGAAGTCGGTCTTCGGGCCGCACTATCAGGTATACACGACGGTCGATGGCCGGCAGGGGCTCGATTTCCTCAAGAGCAATCCGGTCGAAGTGATTGTCAGCGATCAGCGCATGCCCGAGATGCTGGGGGTGGAGCTCCTGCGCGAAGCGAAGCAGATTGCGCCGCAGACGGTGCGGATCCTGCTGACGGGCTATTCCGATCTCGCCGCGATCGTGGGTTCGATCAATGACGGGGAGATCTACCGCTTTATCAGCAAGCCCTGGGATAACAAGGACATCCAGCGCATCATCGCCGAAGCTGCAACGATTGCTTTTGCGCTGGCAAGCATGCCGGCCAAGCCGGCAGAGATGCCTGCGAAGATGGACGAATCCATCCTGGTGGTCGACGACAATGAGAGCATCTTCCGTGCGACGCGCGAGTTTTTCTCGCCGACGTGCAACGTGCGCTACGCCAAGACCATGAAGGACGCGCTGCGCGTGATGCAGGAGCAGGCGGTCGCGGTGATCCTGGCCGATGTCGAGACAGGGCGCGAGGACAATACGCCGATGTTCAAGCTCCTAAAGCAGGAATTCCCGCAGATACTCACGATCGTCATGACGCGCAATTCGGATTCCGAGCTCGTCATCGATCTCATCAACCAGGCGCAGGTCTTCAGGTTCCTCAACAAGCCGGTCAACCTGAAGCTGCTGCAGGGCCACATGCAGGCGGCACTTGCGCGCTTCGCATCCTTCAAGCAGCAACCCGCGCTGCTCTCGCAGCACAAGGTCGAAGCAGCCGAGCAGGTGCGGGCGTCTTCGTCCGGTCAGATGATCCTCTCCGCATTGAAGTCGATCGGATCGCGGTGGTTCAGGCCCTCATCGAATTAGGGCCCGGCAACCGATCGGTTGCCCGTTCCGGGGACAGCCTGAGCTGAACTGGGAGAGCTAGGTCTTGCTTCGGGCAGGGCGTTTTGCCGCTATCGCCCTGTCGCCCTTACGGCTGCGACGGAGTCTTAATGTATGGGCCAGCTGGTCAAATCCGGAAGAGGGTTGCCGGACAATCTGGGCGTGTTTGGACGTCGAGAAAACGCGCTCTCTCATCGTCTCCCAGGTAATGTCCTTGCGCTTCTTGTCGTAGATGCCGCGCTGGACAATTCCGCAGCGCTTGCACTTTCTCCAGGGAGCAAACGACTTCACGTCGAACCGCTCCCCCATGATCCATTTATGTGTGAGCACACAGCGCATGAAGCATTACCCGCCGGATACGTTGACTCGTCACGCGAGTGATCAACTCGGGTATCGCCCCGCGATATGTCGGGAATGAGGCAACGAGGTGAAATCATCGGTCCGCG